>NZ_JBGOOO010000002.1:0-189634 GCF_041439695.1 Vibrio sp. FF266 | reverse complement strand
CTCTTCTCTTCTCTTCTCTTCTCTTCTCTTCTCTTCTCTTCTCTTCTCTTCTCTTCTCTTACTAGCTTGGTACAAACACTTTTGTGTACCACACAAAGAAAAAGCCCAATCTACGACAGATTGGGCTTTGAAATACATATTCTTGGTAAAGACTATTCAGTGATTACTGGGACTTCTTCACTGTAAAGCGGTTCGCCCTGCATAATACTGATTTCAACACGACGGTTTAAGCTACGTTGCCATTCAGTATCGTTCGGCTCTACTGGCTCAGTGTCGGCCATACCGCGCACTCTCAAGCGTTGATGAGAGAAACCGCGTACCTTTTCCATCTCTTGAGCCACAGACACCGCACGCTGCGATGACAAATCCCAATTAGAGCGATAAAGCTCAGAATCAAGACGTTGATTATCAGTATGCCCAGAGATTCGGACAATGCCCGGAACATCTTTCACTAACTCAGCAACCTGTCTAACCAATGGTCGGAACTTAGGTTGTAGGAAAGCAGAACCCGATGGGAATGCGCCTTTTTCACGAATTCGAATCACAATTTGCTGGCCAAGGTTTTCCACCTCAATCGCGCCTTGGTCGATCTCTCGTTCCAACGCCTTCTTGATGCTCTCCATCAAGGTTTCCATCTCTTGAGACTGTTCTTGAGCTTGCTGTTGCTGCTGATCTGATTCTGAGTTTTGGTTGTTGTGCGCAGAAACTTCTGCTGATTTACCACCCGTCATCTTGCCCTGATCACGCATTGTACCGCCAGCACGCTCAGATTCCCCTTCATGAAACTCGAGAGTTTGCTGCGTAATATCAATGGTTTGCTGCATGATTACATCAATAGGCGTCGGTTCTGGGCGACCAGGACGAAACTCCTGCGCAATAATGCTGGTACCTTTAGGAATGTCTTTTACTTCCAAGCGGTTTTGTACACCAAACGCGAATTTCATTGAGCCTGCGATCTGTTTAAATTTCAGTACGTCCATCTCAGAGAATGAGAGGAGCAGTACAAAGAAACACATCAACAATGACATCAAGTCAGCAAATGTTCCCATCCATTGTGGCAACCCCGGAGGGGGACATTTACATGGATTTTCTTCATCCATTTTTATTCCCCTTAAGCCATTTCACCATCAATCGTACGTTTACCTTCGTTAAGGTAACTCTTCAGGTAACCGTCAATAACTCGTGGGTTTTGACCATCTTGAATCGCGAGTACGCCATCCATCACCAAACGACGATTCAGTGTCTCTTGGTCACGACGTAGAGCAAGTTTGTCCGCGATAGGGAAGAACACCATGTTCGAAAGAATTGCACCATATAGAGTGGTTAAAAGTGCAACCGCCATCGCCGGCCCGATCGCTTTTGGATCATCCATGTTCGAAAGCATGGCAACCAAACCAACCAAGGTACCAATCATACCCATTGCGGGTGCAACATCACCAAAAGCTGTAAATACTTTAGCGCCCTGTTCGTGACGTTCTGTGGTTAACGCGATGTCTTTTTGCAGTGCTGCACGCACTACATCACCATCATGGCCATCAACTAATAGGTCGATGCCCTTTTGCATGAAACTGTTGCTGATTTCCATCTCTTCAAGTGCTAAGAAACCGCCTTTACGCGCGGCATCCGCCATCTCTACGACTTTAGCAATAAGATCTTCTGGCTCATCGGCTTTAAACATAAATGCTTTACCGGCGATTTTTGCCGCACCAAAGAACTGTCCCATGGTGAATTTCATTAGAACAACAAACGTTGAACCACCAATCACGATCAAAACGGATGTCGTGTCATAGAACATCCCGAGGCTTCCACCTAGGATCATTGCCATAATTACGAAGGCAAATCCACCAATCAAACCTATTAGGGTTGCTAAATCCACTGAGCACTCCTCATGCTTTTTTACAGTTCTACGTCGACGATAATATTCTTATCGGCAAGACTATAAGATCTTTTAGTTAATTCTTCGTCTAAGTATCACACTTTTCGTTTTTGAATCACAACTATTGGCTTACTTTGGCCTTATCCAAAGCGTATAAACTCGATAAAGCCACGGTTATTCAATCAAAGTAAATTCAAGTGCCTTAAAAACGAACTTTCTAGCAAAAATTCTTGGTTACATTTGACCATCTCAGCGGCCTAGGGTAACGTTCGTTCATCTTTCCAAACGCAGATTTATTATGGCTACTAAGAAACCTGAAAATATGAGCTTTGAAGCGGCTATCGAAGAGCTTGATGGCTTGGTTGATCAACTAGAAAATGGTGATCTAGCTTTAGATGATGCGCTGAAAAAGTTCGAACGAGGCATCTCCCTCGCTCGTGCTGGTCAAAGTAAACTAAACGACGCTGAACAGCGTGTTAGCATCCTTCTGCAAAATGATGAAAATGCAGAACTGAGTGACTTTAACCCACAACCTGAATAACAAATTGTATGAGATCCCCTATGATCGAGACGTTATTGTCTTATCAAGCACGTAATAACGAGCAACTTAACCTTTGGCTTGATCGCCTGCCACACCAAAATCAGAATCTCATTAACGCGATGCGTTATGGGTTACTTTTAGGCGGCAAACGCGCACGTCCGTTTCTTGTCTACATTACAGGGGAAATGCTCGGTTGCACTGCGGAAGAACTTGACACTCCAGCTTCAGCAATCGAATGTATTCATGCCTATTCTCTGATTCACGACGACCTTCCAGCAATGGACGACGACGAATTGCGTCGTGGCCATCAGACTTGTCACATTAAATACGATGAAGCAACGGCAATTTTAACTGGCGATGCACTACAAACTCTCGCATTTACTATACTTGCGGAAGGTACATTAAGTGCTGACGGTGAAAGCAATCGCGTTCGAATGATTCAACGCCTAGCTGAAGCCTCTGGTGCACAAGGTATGTGTATTGGACAAGCTCTTGATATTGAAGCTGAAAACCGCTCTGTCACGCTAGAAGAGTTAGAAGAAGTTCACCGCAATAAAACGGGCGCGCTAATGAAATGTGCGATTCGTTTAGGTGCTCTCGCTGCTGGTGAAAAAGCGTTTGAAGTGATGCCTCAATTAGACAAGTTCGCCGATGCCATTGGATTAGCATTCCAGGTTCAAGATGATATTTTAGATATCACTGGCGATACTGAAACTTTGGGTAAGCCACAGGGTTCTGACCAAGAATTGAACAAAAGCACCTACCCTTCTTTGTTAGGTTTAGAGGGCGCTCAAGAAAAAGCGCAAACTCTGCTACAGGAAGCGCTTCAAGCTTTGGCTGCAATCCCATACAATACCCAGTTACTCGAAGAGTTCGCCCGATACGTCATCGAGCGCAAGAACTAAGACAATAAGCGCGCATTACCTATGACTCTTGATATATCCAAGTACCCAACTCTTGCTTTGGCTGATAAGCCAGAGGATTTGCGTCTACTTCCAAAAGAGACGCTTACACAGCTTTGTGATGAATTACGCACCTATCTTCTAAACTCAGTGAGCCAGTCAAGTGGCCACTTAGCATCGGGCTTAGGTACGGTAGAGCTAACCGTTGCTCTGCACTACGTGTACAACACGCCTTTTGACCAGTTGGTTTGGGATGTTGGTCACCAAGCCTACCCGCACAAGATCCTTACAGGTCGTCGTGACCGCTTATCGACTATCCGTCAAAAAGATGGACTGCATCCATTCCCATGGCGTCAAGAGAGCGAATACGACACGCTTTCTGTTGGTCACTCTTCAACATCGATCAGCGCCGGGCTTGGTATGGCGATCAGTGCGAAGAAAGAAGGCAAGAATCGTAAAGTCGTCAGTGTGATTGGCGATGGTGCGATTACTGCGGGTATGGCCTTCGAAGCGATGAACCACGCGGGCGATATTCATAATGACATGCTGGTTATCCTTAACGATAACGAGATGTCGATCTCTGAAAACGTCGGTGCTCTGAACAACCATCTAGCTCAAGTTCTTTCTGGCAGTCTTTACACGTCAATTCGTGAGGGTGGCAAGAAAGTGCTATCGGGCGTTCCGCCGATTAAAGAGCTGGTTCGTCGTACAGAAGAACATCTAAAAGGCATGGTTGTCCCTGGCACCATGTTTGAAGAGTTAGGCTTTAACTACATTGGTCCGGTTGACGGTCACGATGTGAATGAGCTGATTAAAACGCTTAAGAACATGAGAGACCTAAAAGGTCCTCAGTTCCTGCATATCATGACGAAGAAGGGCAAAGGCTACGAGCCAGCAGAGAAAGATCCAATCGGTTACCACGGCGTTCCGAAATTCGATCCCGCACACTCAAGTCTGCCTAAGAGCACCAGCTCTAAACCAACTTTCTCTAAGATTTTTGGCGACTTCCTGTGTGATATGGCTGCGCAAGATCCTAAGCTGATGGCAATTACGCCAGCAATGCGTGAAGGTTCTGGCATGGTGCGTTTCTCGAAAGAATACCCAGAACAGTACTTCGATGTAGCGATTGCTGAGCAGCACGCAGTGACACTAGCAACTGGTATGGCGATTGCGGGTGATAAGCCGATTGTGGCTATCTACTCGACGTTCTTACAACGTGGCTACGATCAACTGATCCACGATGTAGCTATCATGGACTTGCCAGTCATGTTCGCTATTGACCGTGCTGGTCTTGTCGGTGCCGATGGTCAAACACACCAAGGTGCGTTTGACTTAAGCTTTATGCGTTGTATTCCAAACATGGTGATCATGGCACCAAGCGACGAAAACGAATGTCGCCAAATGCTATACACTGGCCACCAGCACACAGGTCCAAGTGCCGTTCGTTATCCTCGTGGTAATGGTATGGGCACCGAGATTCAAAGTGAGTTTACCGCACTTGAGATTGGTAAAGGTCGTATCGTTAGCGAAAGCAAAAAAGCAAAAGATGGCTCGAAAGTCGCTATCCTAAGCTTCGGTACTTTCCTTGAGAGTGCACTTCAAACGGCTGACGCTATCGATGCAACAGTGGCTGATATGCGCTTTGTGAAGCCACTCGATGAAGCTCTGATCAAACAACTTGCTGCTGACCACGATGTACTTGTGACAATCGAAGAAAACGCGATTGCAGGTGGTGCCGGCGCGGGTGTGATTGAATTCTTGATGCAAGAGAAACTGCTGATACCAGTATTGAACCTTGGCCTACCAGACAAGTTCATTGCTCAAGGTACGCAAGGTGAACTTCACGAAGAGCTTGGCTTGGACGCGAAAGGCATTGAGAAGTCTATCTCTGACTATCTTGCTAAATAGCCTTAACACGTAAGCTCGCAAGCTCTAAAGTCGTAAGCAATAAAAAGCAAAAAAGGTTGGCCCTAGGGTCAACCTTTTTAGTATCCGAGACTTAGCTTAATGTGCTTGCAACTAAGTCTTAATCCTTTAGCTAACTTAAACTAACCAGCCCGCGAAATGTGCCACTGCGTACAAGGCAACAGCCGCCATAATTCCTGCCACAATATCATCAATCATGATACCTAAGCCGCCGTGTACTCGTTTATCTAGCCAGCCAATAGGCCAAGGCTTCACCATATCGAAAAAGCGAAATAGGACAAAACCAGTGAATAACCATTTCCAGTCATCCGTAGGGATATTCAATAAAGGCACTAGACCCATGGTGATCCAAAAGCCCGCAAACTCATCCCATACGATAGAGCCATGGTCGTGTACACCCATATCATCAGATGTCACCTGGCAGATCTTGATACCGATAATACAACTAACAACCACTACTGCGACATAAGCAGGAAACGGTAACTGAACCAGCAATAGATAAAATGGAATCGACGCAAGCGTGCCCATTGTGCCTGGAATAATCGGCGATAAGCCACTGCCAAAACCCGTAGCCAATAAGTGCCAAGGATTTTTAAGAGAAATAAGAGAAAGTGGATTTGTCATCAATTAACCTTAAAGTGATCGTAACCAGTTAAGTTCCAGCTTAGTGGTTCACCATTATTGTGTAATTCAAAATATTCTACAGGTCTTATCTGGCCAATGCAGGTGACTTTTGTACCTGTGTGCGACAAAGCACTTTCCAATGAACCTTTATTCTCTTCCGGCACGGTAAAGCAGAGTTCGTACTCTTCACCACTGGTCAATGCATACTGCTGTGCAGAACCGGTATCAGAAGAGAATTGAAGTAATTCAGCGGAGATTGGTAACGCACTCACATCAATGCTTGCGCCGACCTGAGAACGCTTAAGGATGTGTTTTAAATCGGCAATAACGCCATCAGAGATATCAATAGCCGATGAAGCTAGGTTCACGAGAGCTTGACCCGCCAATACTCTTGGAGAGCTCAAGTAGTGCCTCTCTTCTAGCTCAAGTGCATAAGGCTTAGCTTTGTTCTGTTCTGGGTCTAATATCACCTCTAGCCCAGCTTTGCTGTCACCTAAGTTACCCGTTACGTAAATCCAGTCCCCCACTTTCGCACCATCTCTGCGTAGTGCTCGGCCTTCTGGCACAAAGCCCTGTACAGTCAGCGTTAAACTCAGCGGCCCTTTGGTCGTATCACCACCAATAAGTTGAATACCAAAATAGTCTGCAAGTTTGAAGAAGGAATCACAGAAGGGAGCAAGCCATTCTTCATCGACTTCTGGCATGGTTAACGCAAATGAAACCCAGGCAGGCGTCGCACCCATCGCCGCAAGATCGCTAATGTTCGAAGCCAAAGCCTTATGTGCCACCCAAGCTGGGTTTGCCTCTGCTAAAAAGTGCGTGCCCGCGACTAAAGTATCCGTGCTAATCGCTATCTCAACATTGCCCGGCGCTTTGACCAAAGCACAGTCATCGCCAGCAGCCAGATGTACGTCTTTACGTTGTGGTTGTCGATTTACAAAATATTTTTCAATCAGGTTAAATTCGCCAGACATCACATGCCCTATCTTTAGTCTTCATACAAATCACCGTAATTATTAATATTACAGAAATTTAGTTACAAAAAAGGCCAGCATAAAAGCTGACCTTTAGATTCAATATACGAACGTCTTATTTCTTACGAACGTGCGGTGCAGCTTTATCAAGCACACCGTTAACAAACTTATGGCTGTCTTCTGCTGCGAATACTTTCGCAAGCTCGATAGCTTCGTTGATAACCACTTTGTATGGTACATCTTCGCGACGAGTCATCTCGTACATAGCTAAACGTAGAAGCGCTAGTTCCATCAGATCCAGATCTTGCATAGGGCGAGATACGAATGGACGAAGCTTGCTATCAAGTTCCATGTGGCTAAGAGCAACACCAGTTAGCAGGTCGCGGAAGTATGCAACGTCTGTTTCTGGCATAGCAAGTGCAGGTTCTGCAGCATGATGCTCTTCTTCATCATACTTACCACCAGATAAGAACTGTTCTTCAACGGTAGCAATATTTTCTTTAGTAATTTGCCAAGAATAAATTGCTTGTAGAGCAAATTGACGTGCGTTACGACGTGCGGCTGGTTTCACACTGGCCCCCATTAGGAATCGATTTCAGAAAGAACGTTGATCATCTCAAGTGCGCTAAGTGCGGCTTCTGCACCCTTATTACCAGCCTTGGTTCCTGCGCGTTCAATAGCTTGATCGATCGTATCAACAGTAAGAACACCAAACGCTACTGGAAGAGAAAATTCCAGAGACACTTGTGCCAAACCTTTATTACATTCACTACAAACATAGTCAAAGTGAGGTGTACCGCCACGGATTACTGTACCAAGAGATACAATCGCATCGAACTTACCTGTTTTTGCAACGCGTTGCGCTACAAGTGGAAGTTCTACTGCACCAGGGCAACGAACAACAGTGATGTTGTCTTCGCTTACTTGTCCATGACGCTTTAAAGTATCGATTGCACCAGAAAGTAAACTTTCGTTAATAAAACTGTTGAAACGAGCAATAACGATAGCAATTTTTGCATTTGGCGCTGGGAAGCCACCCTCGATCACTTTCATAAGCCTTCCTTTAACTATTTTCATCAAGTGAGAATCGCCGGATTCTAGCACAAAACTGTGAGCAATATCTAATGCTAATTTAGAAGAACAGACACCGGAGATGTAAAGATGATAACGCAGCGCTGCTGCCAACCATATTGGAGCAGCAAGTAGCCAAACTTGTGTATTCGACACGTTTTGAATCGGGCTTGGCTACTTTGCTCTTTTATCGAAATTAACCTCTAAAAGAGCCACTGAAATCATCGGTAAATTATGTCGCTATAAACGGACAGACGTCATCTTACTCGCAAACGTATTCAACAACGTTAAGGCCAAAACCACCCAATGCGTGGTAACGCTTAGTGCTTGAAGACAACAAACGCATATCATGAACACCGAGGTCTTGTAGAATCTGAGAACCCACACCAACACGACGAGAAGTACCCTGTTTCTTAGCCATGGTTGGCTGCTCGTTCTTATCTTGCGCTTCGAATGTCTTCACTTTGTGAATCAAAGAATCAGAAGACTCTTCGTTGCCCAGAATAACCAGCACACCGCCTTCATCGCCAATACGCTTCATCGCTTTATCTAGCGACCAGCTACGCTCTGTACCACGGTCTGAATGAAGCAGGTCAGTGAACGTGTCATGCAGGTGAACACGCACCAAAGGAGCACCTTCGGTTAAGCTGCCTTTTTGCATTGCATAGTGGATCTGGTTATCGATCGTGTCACGGTAAGTCACAAGCTCAAAGTCACCAAACTCTGTTGGCAAATGGCATTGTGCTACACGTTCAATCGTCGTTTCTGTGTTGTTGCGGTATTCAATCAAGTCAGCAATGGTGCCTAATTTGATATCGTGTTTTTCAGCGAAGACTTCAAGATCAGGACGACGTGCCATGGTGCCGTCGTCATTTAGGATCTCAACGATAACAGACGCAGGCTCACAGCCTGCTAACCGAGCTAAGTCACAACCTGCTTCAGTATGGCCTGCGCGCGTTAGAACACCACCTTCTTGAGCAGTCAGAGGGAAGATATGGCCAGGTTGAACTAAGTCAGCCGCTTTTGCGTCTTTTGCCACAGCAGCTTGAACGGTAACAGCGCGGTCTGATGCAGAAATACCGGTTGTTACGCCCTCTGCCGCTTCAATTGAAACCGTAAAGTTCGTCGTGTATTGAGCGTTGTTGTCTTGAACCATAGGCGCTAGACCCATGCGATTTGAACGCTCTTTGGTCAACGTTAAGCAAATTAAGCCACGGCCATACATCGCCATGAAGTTAATCGCTTCTGGCGTAACATGTTCAGCTGCCATGATCAGATCGCCTTCATTTTCGCGATCTTCATCATCCATCAGGATAACCATTTTCCCTAGGCGAATGTCTTCAATAATTTCTTGAGGAGTACTAATTGGCATTGTTCTATATCCTTTGAAATGGTTCTGCTTCCTAGAACCGACACTATTTAAACCTGATGATATTGCTGCGCTTTTACAAAGTACTCTTTAGCAAGCTTTGTACAAACAGTTAAGCAAAACCATTCTGCTGTAAGAATTCCATCGTCAATCGAGATTCAGGCTCAGACTCTTGCTGTTGGCCTTGAAGTAGACGCTCCATATAGCGCGCTAATACATCGACTTCTAGATTCACTTTGCGACCAACATTGAATTGATCGATGGTGGTTTCTGAAGAGGTGTGAGGAACGATCGTCAGCTTAAAAGCATTCTTGCGTAAATCATTCACCGTTAGGCTAATGCCATCTACGGTGACTGAACCTTTTTGAGCCACGTACTTTGAGATATCTGCAGGCATTTCTACCCAGAACTCAATCGCACGACCGACTTGGTTACGCTCAACAATCTCACCCACGCCATCAACGTGACCCGATACAATATGACCACCGAAACGCGTGGTCGGTAACATTGCTTTCTCTAGGTTGACCTTATCGCCAGCTTGGTAATCCACAAAACCCGTTTTTTTCAGGGTCTCAAGCGAAAGGTCTGCACTGTAGCTATGGTCGTTATACTCAACAACCGTCAAACAAACACCATTGGTCGCGATACTGTCGCCTAACTTGACGTCAGCCATATCAAGATTACCAACATTAACCGTTACGGTGATGTCTTCTCCGCGGGGAGTGATTGCACTCAATGTACCTACGGCTTCTACAATTCCTGTAAACATTTTAAAACTCTTTTTGTTGTCAACGACACGTATGTAGTTGGAGTGACTATTTCTACTTTGGTGTTGTTACTACTGGTTTCGTCACGATTTATTTCGCGACTATTGGTTAGCCGCAATTGGTTTCGCGACAGTAGGTTTCGTAACAATTGATTTCGCAATAATAGGTTTAGCCACGATGCGAATATCCACACCAACCTGTCGAACATCTTTAATTTCTAGGTCAATCACATCAGACATTGAAGTGAGCCCTAATGCGCCCATCAAACCTCGTCCGTCACTGCCCATAAGTTTAGGTGCTAAATAGAGGATTAGCTCATCCACCAGCTGTTCTTCAATCAAGCTCTTGGCCAATGTCGCGCCCGCTTCGACCCAAATATGATCAATATGGTTCGCTGGCAATTGACGCATCAGATCGTGCAAATCGAGCTGACCTGCCTTTGTGGTTCCGACTTCAATATCAGCAGACGCTTCAGCGACTCTCAATACCGATGTTGGAGTTTGGAATAACTTGAGCTCAGGATACAGTTGATTTTGGCGATCAAGAATTACACGAATTGGCTGACGCAACTCGTCTTCAACGTAATTTGTTTTGGTACTGCTTGGCAACTCTGCCCAACGAACATTCAGCGACGCGTTGTCTTCAATCACCGTTTGGCTGGTTGATAGCACCGCGCCTGATTTTGCTCGAAAGTTCTGAACATCACGACGCGCTTCTGGCGATGTGATCCATTGGCTTTGACCATTTTCCAATGCCGTTTGTCCATCAAGGCTAGCGGCCATCTTTAACTGAACAAATGGCATGCCCGTTTGCATACGCTTAATAAATGCAGGATTTAAATCGAGAGCATCTTGCTCTAACAAGCCGATTTCAACCTCAATACCTGCGTCGCGTAGCATCTTGATACCACGGCCTGCGACTTTAGGGTTTGGGTCCTGCATGGCACAAATCACTTTTGAAACTTGAGCCTTAATCAAACCTTCAGCACAAGGCGGCGTTCTACCGTAATGAGAACAAGGTTCAAGTGTGACATAAGCGATCGCACCTTTTGCCTTATCACCCGCCATTCTCATAGCGTGTACTTCGGCATGAGCTTCGCCAGCTTTGGCATGGAAACCTTCGCCAACGATCTGGCCATCGGTTTGCACGATGACACAACCCACATTCGGGTTTGGTGCAGTAGTGTAAATGCCGCGTTTGGCTAACTGAATAGCACGCGACATCATTTGAAAATCTAGGGAAGTAAAGTTTGACATGATTGAGGAGTTAATCCTCTAATTTAGCGATTTCTTCGCCAAACTCTCGGATGTCTTCAAAGCTGCGGTAAACAGAGGCAAAACGAATGTACGCCACTTTGTCCAATTCTTTCAATTGGCCCATCACAAGGTTACCAATCATCTCGCTTGGTACTTCACGCTCACCAGTCGCACGGAGTTGTGACTTAATCGTGCTGATCGCAAGTTCAATCGCATCAGCACTCACTGGGCGTTTTTCTAGGGCGCGCTGCACACCACCGACCATTTTATCTTCATTAAATGGTTCGCGGTTTCCATTCGACTTTATGACTTTAGGCATCACAAGTTCTGCCGATTCGAAAGTCGTAAAACGTTCACTACATGCAAGGCATTGACGGCGACGACGAACCTGATGGCCATCGGCTACCAGTCTTGAATCGATTACTTTAGTGTCGTTCTCTGAACAAAAAGGACAATGCATATCACCTCCAAATAATTGAATATCAGTGTAACGGAATTGCCAAACGTTAGGAAAGAAAAAGGGCCAATTAAGGCCCTTTTGTGTGGTAATTCATTGATTATTGCTACTCGAGCGCCATTTCAAAAATGAGCTGAGGAGTAAAATTAACGACCAGCGTTAACCGCGAACTAAATAGTTCGCTTTACCTACCCACTTGTAGCTTGTCAGCTCTTCTAAGCCCATTGGGCCGCGAGCATGCAGCTTTTGAGTAGACACAGCAACTTCAGCGCCTAAACCAAACTGTGCGCCATCTGTAAAACGTGTTGATGCATTCACATAGACTGCAGCTGAACCGACTGAATTAATAAAGCGCTCTGAGCTCTCTAGACTGTTAGTCATAATCGCATCTGAGTGACTCGCGTTGTGTACGCGCATGTGGTCAATCGCTTCTGCCACATCCGCAACTACTTTTACGCCTAGCGTGTAGCTTAACCATTCAGTGTCAAAGTCACCTTCAACTGCATCACGTTGGTCTTCGAAACTAGTAAGCAATGATTTTGCACTAGCGTCAGCAACCAAGGTTACTTTGCCTGCTAAACGCTGTGTTAGCTTAGCAAGGAAAGCCTCAGCAACCGCTTCATGCACTAATAATGTATCCAATGAGTTACATGCAGATGGACGTTGAACTTTCGAGTTTTCAACCACATCAACAGACTTCTCAAGATCAGCGCTCTCATCAACAAAGATATGGCTGATACCGAAACCACCGATGATCACTGGAATGGTGCTGTTTTCTTTACACATTTTGTGCAGACCAGCGCCACCACGAGGAATGATCATATCCACGTAGTCATCCAGTTTAAGCAGTTGAGAGACAAGTTCACGATCGGGTTTCTCGATGTACTGCACAGAAGCCGCAGGAAGTTCCGCTTTCTCTAATGCAGACTGGATTACTTTAACCAGCTCCATGTTTGAGAAGAATGTCTCTTTGCCGCTACGTAGGATGCTTGCGTTACCAGTTTTGAGACACAGTGCTGCAATATCGATGGTTACGTTTGGACGCGCTTCATAAATAACACCAACCACGCCAAGTGGTACACGACGGCGAGACAGTGACATACCGTTTTCAAGTACCTTACTGTCAATCTCGCTGCCGACTGGATCATTCAGGCTAATCACGTTACGTACATCGTTAGCGATACCGGTTAAGCGTTCTTCGTTCAGCAATAGACGATCAAGCAGTGCATCAGTCAGACCCGCTTCACGGCCAAGTTCGATATCTTTCGCGTTTGCTTCTAAAATCGTTGTTGCGCTTGCTTCTAGCTCATCAGCGATAATCGCCAATGCTTTATTCTTTTGCGCCGTAGATGCGGTCGCTAGGTGGAAAGCAGCGTCTTTTGCTGCGATACCCATGTTAGTTAAATCCACGTTTAACTCTCCCTAAATTCTGTCTGTCTTTGGATGCAAAAAGGTGATTCGCCTTCTCATCACGAGCTATTCTTGGATTACAACAAGGTCGTCACGGTGAATGACTTCTGACCCGTAATCGTAGCCAAGGATGTCGCCAATATCTTTACTGTGCTTGCCTGCAATTTTTGCTAGGTCTTGGCTTGAATAACTGGCGATACCACGCGCAATTACTTTGCCTTTACTGTCTGTGACTTGGGTGACTTCACCACGAGAGAATTCGCCTTTAACTCGAACAACCCCTTTCGCCAACAAGCTGCTGCCTTTAGTGTTGACTGCGTTTACTGCGCCGTCGTCGACCACAATGTCACCAGCTGAAGCAGGGCCCGCTAGAATCCAGCGTTTACGGTTTTCAAGCGCTTCCGCTAAAGGCAAGAAACGTGTGCCTTGTGGGTTGTCACTCAGTGAGTCAAACACCACATTTTCAGCACTGCCCGCAGCAATAATTACTTCGATGCCAGCGCGACGAGCAATATCAGCCGCCTGCAGTTTTGTCGCCATGCCGCCAGTACCTAACGTAGTACCACTGCCGCCTGCGATCTTACGCAGTGTGTCATCAATGGTTTTTACTTCTTTGATGAGCTCAGCATTTGGGTCTTTACGAGGGTCAGCCGTAAACAGGCCTTTTTGGTCCGTTAATAGCAAAAGCTTATCAGCACCGCACAAAATACCCACTAAGGCCGACAAGTTATCATTGTCGCCCACTTTAATTTCGTTGGTGGCTACTGCGTCGTTTTCGTTTACTACCGGAATAATGTCGTGCTCAACAAGCGCATTGATCGTGTCACGTGCATTAAGAAAACGCTCGCGATCATCGAGATCAGCACGAGTCAGTAGCATCTGGCCAATCTTAAGGCCATAGATAGCAAACAAAGACTCCCAAACTTGAATCAACTGACTTTGCCCAACTGCCGCAAGCAATTGTTTGCTTGCCATAGAGTTGGGAAGTGCGGGGTAACCAAGGTGCTCACGTCCGGCTGCAATTGCGCCAGACGAAACCATAACCACAGAGTGGCCTTGTTTTTTTAATTCAGCACATTGACGAACCAGCTCAACCATATGAGCGCGGTCTAATGCCAATGTTCCACCAGTTAAGACACTGGTACCCAGTTTAACAACGACAGTTTTACGCTGTGTTGTTGTCCCGCTTTGATGATTTGTTGTCATGAAGTCTTTTATGGATAAAACAAATAAGAGGTGATGTTTTAGCAATCAAAAGGGGAATTCACAAGCAGAAAAGGTGCGAAATCGCACCTTTTTGCTTTATATAGAAGAGTAACCTTTAAAATCAGACGAATTCGACAGACTCTTCGTCTAACTGAACGCCGATTTCAAATTTCTTTTGAAGTTCATCAACCAGCTTTTGGTGAAAGGCTTCTTGAGTTCGAGAGACCTCAGCGATCGCCTTTTTAGGTAATGGCAAAGGATCCCAGTTACCATCGATGTTGTATTTACCCGTGTTGTACTTCGCCGAAAATCCTTCTTCCGACTTATCCAACTCCAACCACCAGCCCCAAAACTCACGTTCTTCTGGCGATTTTTTATCGTTCACACACACAGACAAGCAATCAAAAATATAGTGGCCTTCTTCTGATTGCGGCTCCCTTAAGTAAGGGCCTATAGCCTTTAAAACATTTAACAAGCGATAATGCGTAGGTTGTTGTGTCACTTCTGACATATTGAATCTCCATTTCAATGTTAAGAATGACGTTACTCAGACTGTTATACGTAGAAACTACGCAATTGGATTTTATAAATTACCGATGAGTATCAGGTACTTACTTTGTACACTTTTCATGCTTAACTAATTTAGGAGAAATGTCATCTAAATAATTCATCCTCAAGCCACTTTATCGCCAATTCGAGGGATTGCTCATAACCTTGTGTAATTGACTTAGCTTTGATTTTCTTCGCTTTACCGTAATCACTGTAAATAGCAACCAGTTGGTTATCCATTGGAGGTGATACTGGGTCGCCCTCTAACGCTAATGCCAAGATAGGCACACTGGTTTTACTGTTTGACAGCAAACCTTGCACCTTGAGTGACCACGCCATCAATTGCCCAGAAAGGCTATTGATATCAACGGCCCCTTTACCGAGACGCGAAGCCAACACATCTAAATGCATTTTAGGCATCTGTTTCAATTTGTCGGCATGAACAAAGATATCGTGAATTGGCGCGCCTAAAGAGATACACGCTTTAAGCTTATGCTGCTCAAGGAAAGATAATCTCACCATCGCATTGCCACCAAAGCGGAAGCCAAACAAGCCAACCTTGAGGTGATCGACCCACGGGATGTTAGGCAGTTCATTCAAGACTGCTTGGTGAAGACAAGATGAGTCTTCTGTTAACGGCCAATGTGCACTGTGCCCTATCGATGGCATGTCTACCGTTAGCATGGCAATGTTCTTTGGTGCTAAATAATCCCTAAACAAGCGCCACATATCGGTTTGCAAGCTATCTAGACCAGCGCTGACAATCACAACCGGTTGTGGTTTGTCTGTTTTGGTTAGATGTAAGTTCGCTTTGATCTTCTTGTTTTGGTATGGAATATCAATCTGTTTGACGATCAACTTCGTATGCTTAATTGCTTCAGAATAAGCTGCGTTGGCCAACACTTGAGCCTGAGCCGCCAAATTGTCGTTCTTGAGATGTGGGTAGCCCGCTATGCTGAAGCACAACGATGCTGAAAACAGCTCTTCAGCCATTTCTTCCCCCTTCTTCTCGTTCGAGCGATTTTGATGCTGCATACCCAGTTTGGTCCATTCGTATGCCCAGTTACCACTTCGGTAACCCATGACCGTATCAAGCCACTCATCGGTTGTACGAGAGTTATCTGATGACGCGATGCGAGCCAATACCGCTTCTTGCTCAATGGGGTTAACGCCTTGCCATACCCACTGAAGACGTCTTAGGTTTCGGTACCATGATGAGTTTTGCTGTTCACGCTTCTCATCCAATAACGCTTCAGAGCTTGGCATGTATTGTGTCAGCATTGAGGTCTCTTTAGCCTGCTTGTGCTTTACAAACAAGGTTTCCGAAAGGTTTGAGCTCGTTTCTTCTGATTCAGACATTGGGATACTTAATAAGAAATGGTTGTTACTAATCATATAAAAAAAAATGACCCTATAAAGGGTCATTTCTCAAAAAACTAAGTTTACGCTTATTTTGACTTGCGATTTACCGGCTCAACGTAGCTTAGGCTAGTATCCCAAGGTTGCTCAATCCATGTGTCTTGAGCGATATCAACGATGTACTCGTCTAGCAAGTCAGCACCAGATGGCTTTGCACACACAGCGATCAGTTTCGCTTTCGGGTACATTTCGCGAAGCTTGCGTGCAGTGTCACCACTATCAACAAGATCTTCAACGATTAGGAAGCCTTCGCCGTCACCTTCAGGTGCTTTAACGACGGTCATATCACGTTGGTGATCGTGGTCGTAGCTAGAAATACAAATCGTATCTACGTGACGAATACCTAGCTCACGAGCCAAGATTGCACCAGGAACCAAACCACCACGGCTCACTGCCCAGATGCCTTTCCACTGCTCTGCTGGCATTTGCTTTTCAGCAAGTTGACGGCAGTAAGTCTGCATGTTGTCCCAAGTGATAACGAATTTGTTGCTCATAGTATAAAACCTAATAATTTTGTCATGTTATTAGAGGCTATTTCAAACATAGCCTCTTCAGCGATTAAGCAGAAATCTAGACGATTAAGCGAAAGTATATTTAAGAATAAAGATAGCCGACATTACCCACACAGCAGGTGAAACATCGCGACCTTTACCACTTAGCAGCTTAATTGCAGCGTAAGCGATGAAGCCTAGTGAGATACCCTCAGCGATAGAGTATGTCAACGGCATAAGCAGACATGTTACCACGACTGGGGCTGCTTCCGTAAGATCACGCCAATCAATACCAACTAGGCCAGACATCATCAAAATTGCTACATAGAACAACGCACCTGATGTTGCGTAGGCTGGAATCATACCGGCAAGCGGTGAGAAGAAAAGAGCCAGTAGGAACAAGATACCAACAACAACCGCTGTTAGACCGGTACGGCCGCCTTCAGCGACACCCGCAACACTCTCAACGTAAGAGGTTGTATTTGATGTACCTAGCAGTGCACCAATTGATGTTGCTGTTGAGTCAGCAAGCAGTGCCTTGTTCAGACGAGGCAGTTTACCGTCTTCTTTGATTAGGTTTGCTTTCGTTGCAACACCAACCAGAGTGCCCGCTGTATCGAATAAATCGACGAACAAGAAAGCGAATACTACTGAAATCATACCTATTTCAAATACAGCAGAGAAATCAAGCTGCATGAATGTTGGTGCAAGACTTGGTGGTGTCGACATGATGCCGCCGTATTGAACGTCACCAATAGCAATACCGACAGCTGTGATAGCTAGAATCGCAATCATTACTGCGCCTTTCACGCCACGGTGAACAAGAGCAATCGTAAGGAAGAAACCAAGCGCACCTAGGATAGGAGCAATCGCGGTAATGTCACCCAGTGAAACTTTCGTTGCAGGGTTAGAAACAACGATGCCAGCATTGCTAAGAGCAATAAACGCTAGGAAAAGACCGATACCTGCAGAGATACCAACACGCAGAGACATTGGGATCGAGTTGATAATCCATTCACGGATCTTAAAGATGCTTAAGAAGATGAAGATCACGCCTGATACGAAAACCGCTGCCAGAGCAACTTGCCACGTATAACCCATCCCCATTACAACAGCGTAGGTAAAGAATGCATTCAAACCCATGCCTGGAGCTTGAGCAATTGGGTAGTTAGCAACAAAGCCCATGATGAAACAGCCAATAGCAGCTGCTAAACAGGTTGCTACAAATACAGCGCCATGGTCCATACCAGCATCAGCTAGAATCATTGGGTTTACAAAAATGATGTAAGCCATTGTTAGGAAGGTTGTTAGACCTGCGATGATTTCAGTGCGCACATTGGTGCCATTTTCACTGAGTTTGAATAGCTTTTCGAACATTATCGAATCCTATAAGGGTAAAAAGTAAACGGTTGCGTAATCGATTGGCTGTGGATTATAAAGTTATCAAATAACAAATTCCAGATAGAATTAAGGCTCTAATCGATCTTTATCAGAATGCAGTATGAAACAGAGCGATTAAAAATGAAGACTGAAAGATAAAGTAACGATTAAAAACAATAAGATAAGTAAGATAAATACGATGAAAGTACTTGGCCATTTTTTAAACCATCAGTTATTTTCATTGAGAATCTAGCTAATAAATTCCGAATTCAAACCCACAATAGTTATGTATTTTTCAACAGGATCAGTAATAAGGCGCAAATTGATATTTCGGCGTTTAAAAAACAACCACGCAGAACAGCAGGAAAAGTGATAAGCGAAAGCGGTTTGGAAAAGTAGCAGGCAAAAAAAACGCCACTCAAAACTGAGTGGCGGTAGAATCTGTCAACCAAAAGGGCTGTAAAATAATTCCAATATATAGGGGTGAACAAAACTGTTCGAGTTACATGCTTGTGGTATTAGTAACCAAAGCTTGTAGGGTATGCAAAGTTGCTAGTGTAAACAGAGCTGTTAATCCAGAACATTGCAGATGGTAAACCTTTCATAACTATCACCTTAATAAATCAATAAAAAACGAATTTGATTTCTCGGTTCCTTGGAGGCGATAAAACGGACTCATCCTTTGAGCATTTACTCTTCACTTCAGAAGTTGGTTATTAATATACCCTAAAGAAAAAAGATTACAAGTATTTTTTGCTATGCGTCACACTTTTGGCTATTTACGGTTATTTCACAAACTCATTTTTGTAATTAAATTACAAAATAGAATTAAACAAACGTTTGCCTGTACCATTTATAAGCATCAACGCGCTTATTTATGATCAGATAGACAAGATCGCTTTCAAAATTTGAGCTATTTGAGGTTTAGAACCGCTACTCGTCAAAACGCTCAAGTGGTATGCTGTTGCCATCAAAACAGACCCATATTTTAGATTTTTGTTCTAGTTTTTTGCCATTACAAAACCTAAATATATGGTTATCAAATAAAAAAGGAGTCATCCGTGTCTGAATTCCATTCTGAGATCAGTAAATTGTCCCCTGCCCCTATTTGGCAGTTTTTCGATAAAATTTGTTCAATCCCGCACCCTTCGAAACATGAAGAAGAACTTGCTCAATACATTATTGCTTGGGCAACAGAGCAAGGCCTAGATGTACGTCGTGACCCAACGGGTAACGTATTCATCAAAAAGCCTGCAACGGCGGGTATGGAAAACAAAAAAGGTGTCGTGCTGCAAGCTCACATCGATATGGTTCCACAAAAGAACGAAGACACAGTTCATGACTTCGCTAAAGATCCAATCCAACCATACATTGATGGTGAGTGGGTTACAGCGAAAGGCACAACGCTTGGCGCTGATAACGGCATGGGCATGGCTTCTTGCCTAGCGGTTCTGGCTTCGAACGAAATCCAACACGGCCCTATCGAAGTTCTACTTACCGTAGATGAAGAAGCAGGCATGACTGGTGCTTTCGGTCTTGAAGCGGGTTGGTTAGAAGGCGATATCCTTCTTAACACCGATTCAGAGCAAGAAGGCGAAGTGTACATGGGTTGTGCTGGCGGTATCGACGGCGCAATGACATTTGAAATTGCACGTAACGCGATTCCAGCTGACTTCGTAACACGTAAGCTAACGCTAAAAGGCCTAAAAGGCGGTCACTCTGGTTGCGACATCCACACAGGTCGTGCAAACGCAAACAAACTGCTTGCTCGTTTCCTAGCGGGTCACGCAAAAGAGCTAGACCTTCGCATCGTCGAATTCAAAGGTGGTAGCCTTCGTAACGCTATTCCTCGTGAAGGTTTCGTAACGGTTGCTGTTCCTGCTGAAAACCAAGAGAAACTGGCTTCGCTATACAACTACTACACAGAGCTGCTTTCAACAGAGCTAGGTAAAGTAGAAGACAGCATCGTGACTTTCAACGAAGAAGCTTCTGTAGAAATGGGCGCACTTGCGTCAGCAGACCAAGCTCGCTTTATCGCGGCACTTAACGCATGTCCAAACGGCGTGATTCGTATGAGTGACGAGATTGAAGGTGTTGTTGAAACGTCTCTAAACGTAGGTGTTATCACAACAGAAGAGAACTCAATCACAGTGCTTTGCCTGATCCGTTCTCTTATCGATTCAGGTCGTAGCCAAGTAGAAAGCATGCTTCACTCTGTTGCTGAACTAGCAGGCGCTAACATCGCATTCTCTGGTGCTTACCCAGGTTGGAAGCCAGATGCAGATTCAGAAATCATGCACATCTTCCGCGACATGTACGAAGGTATCTACGGTCACAAACCAAACATCATGGTTATCCACGCTGGTCTTGAGTGTGGTCTATTCAAAGAACCTTACCCGAACATGGATATGGTTTCTTTCGGCCCAACTATCAAGTTCCCTCACTCTCCTGATGAGAAAGTGAAGATCGATACGGTTGAGCTATTCTGGAATCAAATGGTTGCACTGCTTGCAGCTATCCCAGAAAAAGCATAATTCGATAAACTATGTATGTTCAATAAATGGTGTTTCCAATAAATAGGGCTCTTCACTAAATAGCACTTTTCAGTAAACACCGTTTATAGACACAAAATAAAACAGGTACTCAATGAGTACCTGTTTTTGTATCCAATCTTTGTAGCTATGTACTTGTGACTAAATAAACAATTAAGCGCGTGAAGCCGCGTAGCTTTCTAACTCATCAATTGAAGTTTGTGCTACTACTTCGCCGTCGATGAAATATGTCACCATCTCACCATCACGAACTCCGATCAATGTCGCACGCTCACCAGACTGGTAAGTGATGTCCATTTGGATCGTGTTTTCGTCGATCTGCTGCATTTGACCTTTCTCAATCATATCAGCACTCGTAATCGGACCCACTGGTGCTTCAGTCAGTGACTTATCAAGCTGATTGTTGATATCAAGGTAAGTATCAATCTTAGTATCAAATATATGCGGTGCACCTGTTAGTGGGTTGCTGCCCGTCCAGAACTCTAGTGAGTTGAATACCAAGTAATCAGCTGCAACTGTTAGACCGTAAGCCGGTGCAAGCAATATGTTCAAACCACCACGAGCGTAACGGTTATCAACGGCTTTAAGGTTGAACTTCATTAGGTAACCCGTTACTGCATTGCTACCAACACAGCCAGATAAAGCAACAGATACCACCGCTAGTGCTACAACTTTTGAAATTGTTTTTTTCATTTTCATCTCGATATTTGAATTTGGCTGCCAAAAAATGGCGGTGGATAATAGCAACCAACCAAATGACAAATATCAGTGTACTGTCAGAAAAACCACAATTTGAAACACCCTATAATGAGTCAAATTAAAACTGGAAACTTATTTATAGATAACTCCATAGAAAAATTTTGTCGTCACCGTAAACCGATTGATTCGTACTAAAAATCAACGATTGGTACATTCCGTGTTAACGAATTATCACCATGTTGAGAACAACCTAAATGGCAAGACTAAAACCTAATCAACCATTCGAATTACTTGGTTATACTGTTCAGCCAGGACAGCGAATGGAGATTGAACTGCAAGCGGCTCAGCTTTACACGCACTCTCCACTTTCGATCCCGATTGAAATTATTCACGGTCGCCAAGCAGGCCCAACACTGATGGTAAATGCGGCTATCCACGGCGATGAGCTAAACGGTGTTGAGATTGCACGACAACTGACAAACGCGATTGATCCAAAGAAACTGAAAGGTACCTTGATTGTTGTGCCTATCGTTAACGTGTTTGGCTTTATTCATAAATCTCGTTACCTACCAGACCGTCGTGACCTAAACCGTTGCTTCCCTGGCAGTGAGAAAGGATCGCTAACATCACGCATCGCTTACACTTTCTTTGAGAATGTGGCGAAGCACTGTGATTTTATTTTGGATCTACACACAGGTGCGATTCACCGTACTAACTTGCCACAGATCCGTGCAAACCTGACGAACCCAGAAACATTGCGCATCGCAAAAGCGTTCGCAACACCAGTGATCATTGATTCTCCGCTGCGTGATGGGTCACTTCGTAGCGAAGCGGAAAAATTGGGTATCCCTGTATTAACTTACGAAGGTGGTGAAGCGTTGCGTTTTGATCACCTAGCGATTCGTGCGGGTTACCTTGGCGTACATCAAGTGATGAAAGAAATCGGCATGCTGCGCCCAAACCGTAAAAAGTTGCCAGAGCCAGTGTTGAGCAAATCCACCAGCTGGATCCGCGCTGAGTCAGACGGTATTTTGCGTAACATGGTGAGACTTGGCGAACAAGTTGAAGCAGGACAAACCCTCGCTTACATAAGCTCTCCGTTAGGTCACCAAGAAGGCCAAGTGATCACCACCAAAGGCGGTATCGTGATTGGCCAACAAACTCTACCGTTGGTAAACGAAGGTGACGCAGTATTCCACATTGCTTACTTCAAACAAGATGACGATGAAGTGGGACAATCAGTTGAGAGCTATATTGAAGAAGTAGCGGAAGATGATTGGCTAACGGCGCTTAACAACTAATCAATGAATGACATGTAGTCACTAGCAAGAAGTGGCTACATTTTCGAAAATAAACTCCACAAACTAAAAAGCCCCAATACACTTTTGACTAGAAAGAAAAAAGTTATATTGGGGCTTTTTTTACTTGTCCCTTATCTTAAAATTAAGGAACCTGTAAATTAATTAAGAGCTGGATTACTCAGCGTCTTCTTGCTCTTCTTCACGAGCTTTTGCGCGTGCTTCACGTGCTTGCTCAGCTTTAAGCTCTTTAGTATGACGTAGTTCGTCACGCTCTTTACGCTGCTCTGATTTACGCTCGTTACGTTCAGCTTGGTTTGCGATGAAAGATGCTAGCTCTTTCTCTGCCCACTCTTGTGCCAGAGCTTCAGTTTCAAAACCAGACTCACGCTTAGATACTGTTGTGCTGCGAGACGTTACTTGACGAGTAATCTCTGCACACCAACCGTTGCGTTTTTCTGTAAGGCGGATATCAAATTTTTTGTTCTTAGACATGTTCTATTTTTCCTAAGGGAGATCATTAAGGGATCGGTCAACTTTGATAACTCCATCTAAGTGAGCATCTTTTAACACCATCCCTTGGTAAGCGCGGTATTAGAGCACAAATCAATGAATATTGCTGCAAATATTTGCAGCGGATCACACTCCAGTGCTGTAAATCGTGTGTGCCGGATTTCAATGGGTTCGTAACTCTCCGATTCACCATCAACTTCTATGCTATTTTATCGACAACAATGAAATGAACGGTGCTCAAACAGAGATAAATTAAAGCGATAACTAGCTGCGATCAAAAAGGGAAGCTCAGTGCTTCCCTTTAAAAATGTGTTAGAAAATCAATACGCTTACCCCGGATGACCATCCACTCTTGGTGTTAACAACATCATGCCAAACTTCCAGATAAACAGACCAAACGCCAACGTCCATAAACCCGCGCTGATGTTGACCATCTCAAATAAGTAAGCAGGGAAGAAAGTGACACCTAAGCTACGGACTAATGCCGCGATAAAGATAGCCGAGAACGCCAGCGCCATGCTTGGTCCTTTATAGATAGCACGGCCTGTGTGTCCCATGGTAACACGTGTGATCATCGCAAGAATGAGCCCACTCAAACCGCCAATCGCAAACAGGTGCAGCATGTTATGGCTTGCAAATGGGTTATCTAACAAGCCTCTTAGCAACAAGCTCAAAGGAATACACAAATAAGCCGCATGCAGTGACCACACCAAAGGCTCAGACAACGTTGTCCAAGGCTTCCAACGAACAAAGCGCACCAACTGAATCACACCTGCAAATACCATCAACTCATTGCCCACTTGAGCAAAGGTCAACGGGAAGAAGCTCAGCACAAACAATCCAACCAAAGGCAGGTTCGCTAGCCATTCCAACCAAACCAGTGGTTGTGCTTTTTCAAAGTCAAAACGACGGGCCGTGAAGAACGGGATAACTCGTCCACCCATCACGGATAATAGCAAGGTAAACCACCATAACATTGCGTGCCATACTGCAGACGATGGGAATGGAGGCATGCCTTTAATCGTCGCGTAACTAGCAAAGTTGGCGACGATAGCCAATATAAACAGCGGCACAAAAAACAAGTTCTTCCAGCCTTTCGATTTCACGACACGGAAACCAATCTCGTAAGCGGCAAAGATCAAGAACAACGCTTCAACCGATGAGATTAACCACAATGGCGCCGGTGTCCAAAATAGAATACGAGGTGCTAGCCACAAACCAACGAGCGCTGCTAATCGATAATGTTTAGTTCCGTTGACTCCCGTCCACGTTTGCACTGCAGTCAGAACAAAACCAACCACAATCGCCATAGAAAAACCAAACAGCATTTCATGTACGTGCCACCAAAGCGCGGGCACTTTTAACACTTCAGGCTGACCATTTTGGAACATGACAACCCAAGCGACGATAGCAATCACGGCATAGAGGCTGCCTAGAAAGAAGAAAGGTCTAAAACCTAAACGAAGATAAGCTGGAATCGCATCTTCTACGCTTTTATCTGTGATATTTAACAAACTCATTCCTCATTTCAGATAACAAGCCAAGTGTGGCTTATATTGAATTGCTACCAATAGCCAAATTCAAGGTGCAGTAATCATCACCGCAATATTGCCTAACACAATGCATGAAACGCGCCAAAGATATAAAACCAATAAAAACAAGCAACAAGGTGTATTTAGAGGTCAAAAAGGTGTCAATTAAACACACCATAAAAAGTCATTTAGACTCGAAGGTGTGTAAAATAAAAAACTACTGACATTTGATGAAGCCAAACATATAGTAAGACTAGTCTCAAATACAAAAGAACAGACAGGGAACGCGATGTATATTTTTGGTTATGGTAGCTTGATCAACTCCTCTTCTCGTCAACTCACAGGTCAAACAGGACAAGCTATTCCTGCGATAGTGCACGGCCTAGTGCGTCACTGGAGTAAAATCGACGACAGCTATGTTTTGTCACCGTTGATCGTCAATCTTGGTGAGGGACAAGTGAATGGTGTTTTGCTTGAGGTTGATGATGTTGCGTTGGCTGAATTTGATCGCCGTGAGCGTGGTTATCACCGAATTGAGTTAAGAAGCGATCAGATAGAGAGCCAAACCGACTTTAAAGCGGATCAATCGATCTGGGTATACATCAAAGACGAAATCGAAGCGCCTTGTGAAAACAGCCCTATCGTTCAAACCTATGTTGATACCGTCATGGCAGGATGCTTAGAGGTGTCTGAAAGCTTTGCAGCGCACTTTGTGGAACATACACAAGGTTGGCACCATCCATTAGAAAATGATCGCCACCAGCCGAAATACGGCAACCTTGCTGGGGTTTCTGATCACCACCACAGTGTGATTGATGGCTTGATACTGACCGTTCGTAGCTAGTTGATACTCATAATTTGTCGGTCTACATAGCTTGTTGCACTTAGTCAGTGAGCTCGACCGTTAACTGTTCTAAATCGAGATTAAACAACTCAAACCTGTAAACACCTAAGGGGTTAGAGCTAACTTCGAACAAAAGAAAAAGCGCTAGGGGGAGCTAGCGCTTTTAAGACCAACTAAGTCCGTTTAGCCCGGTAGTTTTTTTCAGCTATATCATTAGGATATAATCAATTTTTTTACTTAGGTAAATCAAAAAGCCTATTCTTTACGACTACTTTTAGTCGTAAATTAAGTATAGTCGGGTTCTTATAATAAGCCGGATTTTTCTAAAAATAATTCACATAAAATTGATGACCAAACAACTGCTGCAACTATGCAGCAACCACAGATGAAACGGCTTGTGTAAAAAGTTTTCTAAGTAGCTTATTTTTATCATCTAAATGCTTAGCCTTGCGATAGATGAGCTGTATATCAAAATCAGGCACATCGATAGGTGGCTCCACTGCTACCACGGTATCTTGGTCTTGAGTATCATTGCGTGCCACCAGTTTGGGGACGATACACAATAACTCCCTACCTCTTATCAAACGTTTTACTGTTAAAAAATTGCTTGAAGATATAGCCACTTTTCGGCTGAAGCCTAATTCAGCCAAACGTTTATCGACGCCAGTCTTTAAAGACCCAGCAGGAGAAACAAGAGCATGCTCGACAGCAACAAACTGTTCTAACGATATCGGCCCCTCAATAGATACAACCGACTTGTCGAATAAACAGACATGTTGCTCTGTGTACAAATGCGTGGTTCGATATTGCTTTGAGACCTCACCAAAACTGCCTATCGCCATATCAAGCTTGGCGTCTTCAAATACTTGCTGATAGTTACTCCGGTTTACATTGAACAGCACGACTTGCGAATTAGGAGAGGATTGCTTGATGAGGTCAAACAATGCTGGCGCGAACATCTGCTCAGCATAATCGGTAAGACCAATCTTCCAAGTCCCTTTATAAGTCGCGGCATCAAACGATTTAGACAGTAACACCTCTGACTGGATGGTATTGAGCAGAGCTTCTACCGTACTGGACAGTTCAATGGCTCGATCGGTCGCCTCCATCTTGCTACCCACACGCTCAAACAAAGGGTCATCAAACAACTTTCGCAGTCTTTGTAAGCTATGACTCATCGCTGATTGGCTGACATAACAACGTTCAGCGGCCTTGCTAACGCTGTTGGTTTTATACAATGCCTGCAGTGCAATCAACAAATTAAGGTCGACCCCTTTCCAGTTAAAATCAGCCACAAATCAATCCCATATCATTCATAATCACAATTAAAACAATTAATTTGAATCATAGTCTAACTCCACATAAATTACGCTAAACATTTATCTGGAATCGATCATGCTTTCAATTTTTAAAACCTTTTTCTGGCTTGGCTGGATTAGCTTTGGCGGACCAGCGGCACATATTGGCTACTTCCGTAAAACCTTTGTTGAGAAACTGAATTGGTTATCCGACGAAGAGTACGGGCAAATTGTCGCCCTCAGTCAATTTCTGCCTGGTCCAGGCTCAAGTCAGGTTGGCTTCGCGGTTGGTTACAAAAAAGGTGGCTTAACCGGTGCGATTGCCGCATTTGTCGGTTTCACCTCCCCTTCTGTCATCCTAATGTTGATATTGGCCTTAGTGAGCAACCAGTTGTTGGAAGCACCGCTTTTCATTTCAATCATCCACGGACTTAAGCTACTCGCGGTCGTGGTTGTAGCTGACGCCACTTTCGGCATGTACAAAAACTTTTGCCAATCAAAGATGGCAACAGCACTGTGTGTGATCACCGCGATTGTTCTACTTTTGATTCCAGGGATCTGGCCTCAAGTCTTAGTACTCCTATTTGCAGCGATGGTTGGCAGTAAGTTCTTAACCTCGCAAGACTTAAAAACAACGCCTTCGACACATAAGATATCCATAACACCGCTAGTGATTTTTGTAGCACTACTGATTGGTTTACCTCTGTTCAGTGCATACTCTCAAGGCATTGAAGTCTTTGGTTTATTTTACCAAGCAGGCAGTTTGGTATTCGGTGGCGGACACGTGGTTCTTCCTCTGCTACAAAATAGTATTGGTGATCAACTGTCCCAAGATACCTTCCTAACAGGCTATGCCGCTGCGCAAGCTGTACCTGGCCCAATGTTTACATTAGCCACTTATCTAGGCTATGTGTTGATGCCATCGGCACCGATTACAGGTGCACTGCTCGCAACAGTTGCGGTGTTCTTACCGGGTTTCTTATTGCTACTGGCTGTACTGAAGAATTGGCAGGCGATTGCAAGCAAGCCTTTGGTGGCAGGTGCGCTTACCGGTGTGAATGCAGCAGTTGTTGGTCTATTGCTTGCGGCCCTGTATCAACCCATCTTCACAAGCGCAGTGAGCAGCGGCATAGACTTCGCTCTGATCATTGTTGGTGTGTGGTTATTAAAAACCGTAAAGGTCCCGATTGTAGGGTTAGTGGGTGTGTTTATGTTGTTTGGCGCAATTACAGGTTTGGCGATCTAAGCTATCAATTAATAGACAGACAAATAAGAAGTGAGAGGTTTGATCGCTTACTTCTTGTTTTCCCGCTCTTCTTTCAAAAACTAAAAGCATCTTTTACTTCCTATAGTGGTTTAACCCCGTGGAAGTTAAAGAACAAATTGCAATCAATAAGCGGTACAAAGCTCAGCGGCCAAAATGATTTTTGGTGTTCAGGAAGGTAATACCTTAAGAAAGCGATTAAGTTATTACATGGATTGACATGCTCTCTCGCCATAATGTAATCGTAATGCCACCCCTTCTGTAAGGCGTGTTTTCTTGTCGTCATATAACGGCCGATTTTCCAAGCGATCCCAGGATCGGTAGGAATCAAAATAGACAGAGTGCCTCCAGGTTTTAACACTCGCAACCACTCTTTGATCACCAAGTGAGGCTCGTATAAGTGCTCCAATATATGAGTTGCGATCACGCGATCAAAACTATTGCTTTCAAAATCTAACTCACAAGCATTAGTTACGTTAAAAGTGAGTTTGTCATAAGAATTGATACGACTGAGTTGCTCTTTTGCCACCTTAAGAGCCGCAGCATCGCCATCACTCACGATATACTCGTCAAAGGTGTGTTTGACGTGCAGCAAGTGTTCACCTGTACCGGAGCCCACTTCTAACACTCTCGAAAAGTGTTCACTTTCACCAAATGGCTTTTCACATGCTATGTGGCCAGCTCTCATCACATAACCCGTTGCATTGCCGTTATAAACTCGCTCATCATATTCGTCACTAAAACGGGACAAATAATCGATCCACTCTTTGTCTTCATCCTTGCTTGTTCTCATGCTTGATTCCTATTCAGATAGCGTTTTATCACTCGTTCGTAATATAGAAAGGATCCTCATCTCTCGCCTACCTCGTGATACGTTGTCGAGTATCAACCCACAGAAAAAAGACATCACCGCTATCAATGCAATTGAACTAGACAAAATAGCAGTAGGCACCCTTTCGACGAGCCCAGTATCGATGAAGTCGATGATAACGGGGATTCCTAAAACCAATGAAATGAAGCAAAGCAACATAGACAATACGCCAAAGAAGAACATTGGCTTTACATCTCTCAATAAGAACAAAATGAAATTGAGAATTTTGAGCCCATCACTAAAGGTATTCAATTTGCTGGCTGTGCCTTCAGGCCTTGATTGATATTGCGTCGAAACTTCTTTGATTGGCATATTATGATGTAGCGCATGAACGGTAAGCTCTGTTTCTATTTGGAAGCCATCACTGAAAATGGGTACGGTTTTGACAAATCGATGGCTCATAATTCGATAACCAGAAAACACATCACTCAATTGAGCATTGAATGCTAAATTAATCAGCGATGAAAACAGCTTATTTCCTAGGATATGCCCTTTGGGATAAGCCATTGAAGCTCGCTCTCGACTTCCAATAATCATATCGAGTTTTTCATTATCTAATTGTTCGATCAGCGCAGGGCATATTGACGCATCGTAAGTGTCATCACCATCAGCCATCACATAGATATCAGCATCAATATCAGAGAACATTCTCCTGACTACCTCCCCTTTACCTTGGCGAGGCTCATGTCGAACAATAGCCCCAGCTTGCAAGGCCTCGTTTACCGTGTTGTCGGTTGAGTTGTTGTCATACACATAAATAGACGCATCAGGTAAAGCCTGCTTAAAAGACATAACTGTCTTTCCGATAGCACCCGCTTCATTAAAACATGGGAGTAATACTGCAACTTTTATACTATTCATAAACTCTCCCTAACCCTAAAGATTCGGTAGCCATCAGGAACATCGTCATATATGGTCTCCAACCAGCTGGGAACATTTGAGCTGTATAATTTGTTTATAAGAGCCTCTTCACTTGCTGATTTTTTCAAAACCATTAAATGGGCGTCATTTCCTATAACAATATAATCAATGTTCTTAGCTTGGATTTCGTCCTTGGCTAAACTCATATCCCCCTCTAACATAACCTCTATAAGAAATTGATTACCAACTATATTTCTATGATAAGGAGCTGCAATTATGCGGTTATTAGTGCGGGCCAACACAGGTGCTCCCGTCTCAATTCCTGTTAGAATAACCTTTGATTCGATGCCCTTTTCTTCCAATACTCTAAATAGAGTTTTCTTGTCATTTTCAATTGTATTTCGTTCAAAATCATCATTACCAACCGCTATCACTAGAAATGCCATTACTAATGGAGCTCCTAATAATATAATCAACACTTTAAATATTGAGTATTTTACAAACTCAGACAACCTTATAACTACGTAAGCCTGAAAAGGGCTTGATAAAATAAAACATAATCTTATCACCCTAACCTGCCAGAATATGGCAAGGACTAAATTCAATACGAAAATAATATACAAGATCGTACAATGATGATTATTAACTCTAAAAAAAGGATACAATAAAGCAGGGATGACCAGTAACACATAATTATCAATAGATAATAACCCATTCTCACTTACATACTGAAAAATAGATTTAGCTTCAGAAACATGGTCAAGCCAATAAGTCTGAAGTATAGGTGGATAATCGACAAACAAAGCACTGGTAATATTTGGATATAACAAAGCTACTGGAGTCACATATCCAACACCCAATATAACAAACACAAACGAACGCAACCCAAAAGGCCAACTATCAAATTTAAACCAATTGTAATTATTAATAAAAGCCCAACCGACAAAAAACAAAACCACAATAACAAATGACACTTCATCGTACTTAAAATAAAAGAACTCATTATAAGGTCTGTTTAACAAAACGGAGATAACAACTGAAACACAGCAGAACAGATATAGCCTTGATACATAAACAAACCAACTCTTGCTAACAAAAAAACAATACACAGTGTAGACGATAAAAAAACTCGCAAACAAAAGGATATTGTCTAACCCAGTCCATAACGACAATGCCAATAGAATAGATTGAGCATACACTCGCCATAATTGATTAATTTGACTTACAGTTATAGGTGTTAGAGATAGGAACAAGATAGCCAAAATAAGCTGAATATTATGGTGATCTATGGAGCCAGGAATAAAATGCATAACCGATGGGGAAAACAGAGCAAACATCATGCTCAAAAACCGATAGCGCTCTCCGAAGTAGTGGTTACATAAATAGAAGCATGACAGTGAATAGAACAGTAAATAAAGCAAAGGTACAATAGAAATAGACAGTGAATAAGCGGTACTTTCATCCACAACAAACAATAAAGGGTACGCAATAGCAGAAAGTATCAGATCGGGGAATCGGGACCAATGGATAACAATACCATCAGCTGCATTGAAGTTATCCATTGGTTTTAGATACCAGCGCCCATTATTCATCCACTCTTGGAATTGAACAAAGCGCATGTAATCGTCATTATCATTTAAAACCAGTGTTGAGATACTCTCCCATTTATAGAAAAATATCGCAGTCGCACACAGCAGCCAAACAACAGAAATAATGATGATATCTTTATTAAAACTTTCACTCTTAGGCAAGATGAATATCCTTTTCATTAACCCAAAGATAATAATTTAAGTCGTTACTGCTCCATCTCTCTTACCTCAGATAACGCTCTATTTAAGTTGTCATTCGCCACTTTATAATAAGATGCTTTTTTATCGATAGCTTGTTGTAGATAGGGAATGGCTTCGTCAGGCTTACCCTGCAAAATTAAAAAATAACCGACATTATTCAAAGCTTCAGGAGCTTCCATGTGTCTCATAAAAACGTTGGTTGCCTTTTTGATATCCCCGGCAGCCAAGTAAATAAGCGCAAGGTTGTTTTGAGCCTTTTCATTATTAGGTTCTATCTCTAAAGCCGAACGAGTGTATTGATACGCTTCCTTGTAATTGCCATACATGTAGTGGGAGTACCCCATATTCAACAAAGCTTTAACTGAACTTTTGTCTATTGTCAGTGATTTTTTAAAGTACTCTTGCGCTATCTGGTGTTTTCCATCGACATCTTCCAGCACACCTATCCCCATGAAAGCTAATTCGGGAGACATGCTATCAACCTTCAAACCAGCCACTTCACTTTGACTTAAGGCTTGGTAATTTTTAATTGTTTCACTACTTTTTAAACGAACTTGATCTGCATTAATCGCTTTAAAGAAATAACTCCGCCCTTCCTCTTTGCGACGCTGCTTTGTATACAAAACACCTAATTGCTCTAGGACTTCGGTATGTGCAGGGTTAAAATCTAATGCTGCTAAATAAGCTTTCTCGGATAGTGCATAGTTACCACGAGATGAATGAATTTGGCCTATCGTAAAAAGCGTTTTATCGTGAAACTCTTTCTCAGGAAAGGATAGAGAGCGAATATATTCATAAAGGGCCAAATCGATATTGTTATCCCTCAATGCTACATCACCACGCATAATGGCTTCTTTCTCACTCAGTGGAGGGTCATCACTGCTTAAGGTATCGATTGGTTTACCTGAATACAACTCTGCATCAAATTGGTTTGTCGGCTCATCCGAGGATGCACAACCAAGAATAACGAACACTAATAAAGCTAGAAAATATCTACTCACTCGTATCATAAACTTACTCCTGGTGCACCAAGTGCATCAATAACAATAATGATCCCAGGCCCTAACGCGACAATAAAAAAGCAAGGCCAAATAAACAACAACATAGGGAACAACATTTTAGTCGGTATCTTGGCCGCGATTTCTTCAGCAGCTTGCTGACGCTTATCTCGAAAATCTACCGTATAATCACGAAGAGTCTGCGCTAAGCTTCCCCCCATTCTAGACGCATGAGAAAGCAAAGAAACCAACCCCTCTAATTCGACTAGCCCCGTCCGGTCAATGAACTGCCTCAGCGCATCTGGCATGGTGACACCTGCTTGTATCTTGGCAAAAACAGTCTCCAATTCATCGGCTAACTCTGGCTGAGAAACATAAAGCTCAGAAGCAACTCGTCCAAGTGCTGCATTAAAGCCTAGACCAGATTCCGTACAAACTACAAGAAGATCAAGAGCATCTGGTACACCATTTCTAATTTTCTTCTGTCGCTCTTTTTGCAACTTGCTCAAGATAATATTGGGAGTGAAAGTCCCAAGAAAGACGCAGGTCATGATCAATAAATTATTGTAGCTACCACCGAATGAGATGTAATAAACCATAAAGCCCGCGATGATACCGACCAAACTCGATAACACTTTCAATGCATAAAAAACCGATAACGCATTTTTTTCATGAAAGCCTGCATGCATCAACTTTTGTGAGTAGGTTTCATTATCCTTTTTATTACCTTTACTAATAAAAGGACTCAGCGACTCCAACGTATTAGAGAAGTCATAAGGCTTTCTATTATTGGGTGAACCCGTTTCTGATATCTGTTTGAGCTTTTTATCTAAAGGGGATCGGGTTCCCAAAATAAACAACCCTAGAGTCAATGTTAACAAAATGGTGGTAAGCAAAATCATTACGTAGATAACCATCTGAGAGCTGACTCCAAAGTCCGCTAACATTTGCTTCCAAACTTCAATGTTTAATAATTCCATAGGTTAAATCTCTATGCTGATGATTCGCTTAATCCATAGGGCTCCAATCGCTAAAAGTACGATACCAACACTGACCATTGAAACGCCGCGAGGGTCATTATAAAGCGGCTCAATATAATCTGGATTCGCCACTTTTAAAGCAAAAAACAAACCAAATGGGGATAAGGTTAATATCCATGCTGATAGCCGACTTTCAGCAGAAAGCGTTTTTATTTTCCTTTCTAGCTTAAAGCGAGATCTTAGAACTTCGGATACTTTTTGAAGATTTTCGGAGAGGTTACCCCCCGTTTCTTTCTGCAACATTACGGCACTAGAAAAAGCTAACATTGATACGGTGGGGACACGCTCTGCCATTTGTAAGATAGCCAAACGTAAATCGTAACCATAGTTAAGTAGGTTATAGGTATTTTTAAACTCGGCACCGATAGGGTCAGGGAGTTCTTCACCAACCTCATTGAATGATTGAATTAGCGGCTGCCCAGCTTGTAATGCTCGTCGAATAATATCCAACGCTTCAGGGAGCTGCTCTTCAAATCGAGCCATTCGATAACTCACTCGATTTTGCACATACAGGTAAGCAACAACCCAGACAGCAATGAATGCAGTTAGGCTAATGAACCACTCTTGTTGAGTCATTATTGATATCAGAGTGAGCGACACACCGCATAGAGCAACAATAAGTAAAAAGCGACTTAGCGAAACTCTAATACCGGCTAACTCCAACATCCGTTTTAAGCCAGCAAAATAAGGGATAACGATGAGCTTGCGATCTAATGGGGATAAGTCTTTATTATAATGCTCTTTGAGTAGCGACAAGCTCTCTTCATCGATATTACGTTGGGTCTCTTTCAAACGTCGAGAAAGCTCTTTATGCTTAGCTTTTTTCCCAGCAGCAGGCAATAACAAAGCTTGGGAGATAAAAAGCACCGCGATGAATAATAGGCCGAGTGAAACACTTACATTATCCATAATCTCTCCTTAACCATGAGTCTCAGTGAAGAGCTCGAAAGGCAGATCGAGTCCACGTTTAACTAACTGGTCATGATATTGAGGTACGACCCCCGTCGCAGTGAAATAGCCGATAATATTGCCATCTTCATCAATACCTTTACGTTGAAAACGGAAAATTTCCGACATGGTAATCACCTCCCCCTCCATGCCGTTGATCTCTTGAATGCTCACCATACGGCGCTTACCATCTTCTTGTCGCTCCATTTGAACAACAAGGTGGATAGCCGAAGCAATTTGGGCTCTTAAGTTTTTGGTTGAAATGTTCCAACCAGCCATAGAGAACATGTTTTCAACACGGCTTAAGGCATCTCGGGGGGTATTGGCGTGAATAGTTGCAAGAGACCCATCGTGACCAGTATTCATTGCCGCCAACATATCAACGGCTTCGCTACCACGCACCTCACCAACCACAATTCGGTCTGGTCGCATACGTAAGGTGTTTTTTACCAACTCTCTCTGACTAATCTCCCCTTTCCCTTCTAAGTTAGCAGGGCGGGTTTCTAGGCGAATAACATGGGGTTGTTGAAGTTGTAACTCTGCAGAGTCTTCTATAGTAATGATTCGTTGGTCTCGAGGGATGAAACCAGAAAAGATATTCAGTGTGGTTGTTTTCCCTGACCCCGTCCCTCCTGAAATCAAGATATTAAGTTCTCCTTTCACGGCAGCTTCGACAAACTTAGCCATTTGAGGCGAGACGGAGTCGTAGCTAATCAAGTTATCCATCGTCAAACGATCAACGGCAAAACGACGGATTGAAACGGAAGGACCATCAAGAGCCAAAGGAGGGATAATGGCGTTAACACGTGACCCATCAACTAAGCGCGCATCTACCATAGGTGATGCTTCATCTATTCGACGCCCTACCTGACTGACTATGCGGTCGATAATGTTTCTCAGATGACGGTCATCCAGAAAAGTGTATGGCGTTTTTTCGAGTTTACCCCTTCGCTCAACGTAAACACTTTTAGGGCCGTTGACTAATATATCGGAGACCGTTTGATCGGCTAATAGAGGCTCAAGCGGCCCAAGGCCAAAAACCTCATCTTCTATCTGCTTGATAACCCGCTTACGCCCTTCGGCACTGAGTGCATGGCTCCCATCGTCAGCCATCAATTGTACGATGGCTTCATGTAGATCTAGCTTAGCTCGCTCTTTTTCCAAGCTTGAAAGCAACCCTAAGTCTAACGTTTCAAGGAGCTGCTTATGGAAAAAGTGTTTAATTGATAGCTCTTGTTCGAGAACTTTCCGAGCCTCATCAATCGCCTTTTCTTTTTCTACATGAGCTTCTGCACTGCGAGAGTGGCTAGACACCTCAACGCTTGATAAACGTTCAACAGGATTGGCATCTTCTGAATCATGCGAAATCTGTTCTACTCTTTTTTCAAACTCTGGATTTACATTTTTTCGTTTAAAGAACATCACAATCCCTCGCGTTTACTTTTTATCAACCCATTATGAAAACAGCTTTTTCAGCCACCCTTTCTCTTCCTGCTCTGGTGGTGAAAGAATGTGTGACAAATCGATAATAGAGCGAGTAATAGAACTTTTCTTTCTCGACTGAACTAGCGGTTGCCCCAAGTTGGCACTCTCTAATGCAACTTTGAAATCATTAGGCATAAGGTGTATGTCATGCTTACCTACCGCCTGTTCAATATCTTTTAATTTAATTGAGTGTCGCTTTTCATAACGGTTCAGAATGACCTCAATAGAATCACTTTGTAAGCCGTACTCAAATTTCAGAGACTTAATGAGTCGACTGGTGTTTTTGACTGACACTAGGCTCTGTTGCAAAACAAGAAGCACCTTTGTTGCTGGTGATATTGCGGATGCAAACACATGGTCTAATCCTCTAGAGAGGTCAATGATCACATAAGGGTAAAAACGGCGTAATATAGGAAGCAATCGGCCTATTTTCTGTGCCTGTTCAAAGTCATCAGCATTGTTCTCATGCTTAAAGCTTAGAACATGTAAGCCAGATTCGTGCTTATTTACCAAAGTTCCCAACGATATTTCATCTAGGTCATTCGAACTATTGATCGCATCCGAAACACTATAAGTAGGAACAATATTTAAATAATCAGGAATCACACCAAATTGAAGGTCGATATCAAGTAACAAAACCTCACCGGGGTGCTGACTGGCCATCTCAATAGCGGTATTCAACGCCAAGGTGGTCGCCCCCATTCCCCCCTTGGTGTTTAAAAACAGAATAAACTCACCGTAGCTTGAGTTCTCAAGCTTTTCGGCCGCCGTTTTCTTGAGCAGCGGGAGCAAATCAGAAAGCGTCACGTTGTGAGATAAGAAATCAGAAGCCCCTAGACGCAGCGCGATTTTTAATGAGCCATTGTCACTTTCATCACCGAGTACAACTAAAGATAAATCTTGTTCTTCTAGCGATAGATCATAACCCTGTAGCTCAACCATTTTTTGAGCCCAGTTGCCATGTGCTTCAACAAAAATAAGTTCTGGAACATCGGCACTTTTTAAGTACTCCTCACTCATTGCTCCGAGAGAAAATGATGTCACATGCACATTTCGACATTTCTTCAGCTCTTGGCTCATGTGTGAGAGAAAACCCTCAGTACTGTAGATCAACCAGACTTTTAGGTTTGTTCTCAAACGCGTAATATCGTTCTCATTAGGCGTGATTTTGATCGCTTCCCCCATACCGCTACTCCTGTATAAAATAACTTATGGACACCGATTCCGAGTTTCGGAGTCCGCCCTTACCACACCTAAACTTTCTGCAGGTAAGATGGTTTCAAATGAGGGAGCAGCCAAGTAACCACTCGTACCTAAAAAACTCAAATTATCAATTAATTGAATTCCGTACCCTGTCGCTCGTGCCCTTACAAATTTAATGCTACTAAAGACAGGATCCGTATCATAACCAGATGTAATTTCATTCCCACTCACATCTAAATATGCAACTTCCAAATTCGCCGCGGTAAAACCAACAAGAGGGAGATCAGCAACAACCATTCCCGCGATATTGTCCCTATCTGCAACGTAGCAAACCGTGGCTAACCTTGCTGCTTTTCTGGTCGCCTCACTCACCATTTGAAGCGAAAATATGTAAGCACCCAGCGCTAAAATAAGGAAAACCAAAAGAAAAACGAGCCAAGACACTATGGTAAATTCGATAATAGCGATGCCTTTAATGCGCCCTTTGTACCGTTTCATCACAACACCCTCATTATCGAAGAGACACTAATCGGAATAGAAAAGCTCGCCGAGGAAAACGGGATCGACACAAAGTGAGGAATATAATTGTAGGTCACACTCACACGCACATAGCTGTCTGTATTGGGTGGACTAACTGTCACGTCAGAAACAACTAAATTCGACAATAGCGCTGTTCCTGCGGTGTTTTGACCATAAACCACCACATTCTGTATTTCTGACGACGGAGCCAGCGTTCCACCTTTGGTTCCATAGACCTCACTAACCGCATAGCGGGCGCCATTTTGAACGGATTTAGATATCACATTGTAGTGAATCATCATATTGCCTAACTCAAGCACTAATATAAGGAAAAATAGCAATACAGGAGTCGCGATTACCATCTCGATAGCAGCAAAGCCACGATTAGATTTAATTAAAGGTTTCATAATCAAGACTCCCCACTATCAGGATCCTTATACAAAACAATCTTATAAGTTCCTTCCGTTGTTGATTCTGTACTGCCTGAACCACCAACAACACTACAGGAGTGAATAAATTCACCAAAGACGGCAGGCGTACCTGAGTTATTAGTTGGTGCTTTTTGCAACAAGAAAAAACAACCAATTTTATTCACAGTAAAGTCAGTGGCACCGCCACTTTTACCTGAGCAATCCATCATAGGTATCGGTAAAATACGACGCCAAGCAACACCATTAGCGGCACACCCTGAACCGTTATTTGCTATACATGCGTTGGTATCAGCTTCATATTGCGCATAGTTGTAAGTACCATCAAAATCGATATCTCCAGTACTAGCGTCAATCGTAATCTCATCGCTAGGCTCTGTAGTTACATAGTCAGAAGGGTAATCTGATGCTGATAAGCCACCACCGTAATCACCAAAACGAGTATTCAAACCATCGCCTGTTGGGCCAACCGTGCCGCCAGGTTTGGTCGTGATATCTTCACCAATTTTAACAGGTTGGTCATAACTACCACCTAACCCCTCTTTTATAGCCTTACCACCAGACCCAAAGTCTAATAGATGATAATTACCGTTACCCATTTCAGATAAGCTACTGTCACCCACCTTCAATGCATGGACAGTCCCGACTTCATAACCAAACACGCTCGTTATTGCATCGCCTGTAACGTCATGATATCCATCTTCAGGATCGACGTCGTTATCCGAAGTTCCGTCACCAATACAAACACCAATTGGCACAACGTTATTAACAACCTCTTGCCCAGAGCTTGGCCCAGCGACGGCACTTGCTGAAACCTCTTTTACTAATCCAAACATTTGAATAAAGAATTCATCCATATCCAACGAATCAACTCGAACGCGCACATATACATCATCGTTTTCACCGAAGGTGGCTGTGCCAGTAAAATCCTGAGGATCGTTAGAGTAATCAATGTTTATGGAAGCGGTGGTAAAATCAATCTCATGATTCCCTGTTGACCCTGCCATTGCATTTAGCGCAGTGACTATTTCAGCATCCACCGCATCTTTGTCTTTACTATTGTCCAGTATGGTTGCCGCAGCTAACGCCGCTGAATCTACAGCATTTTGTAAGCGTGTTTTATTAACCAGCATATGGTTAACGTCTACAGCCAACGCTGACACCCCTAAGAAAACAAGCAAAGCAGCGGTAACTAATACGACAACTAAGCCTTGCTGTTTTCTGGGACTTTTTGATACTCGATACAACATATGAGTACCTCCAGATTTAGTTAAATTCTTCTAAGATCTGGCTACTACTTCCAGACAGTTCGTTTTCACCTCTGCCTACATATCTATCGTAACCAGTCTGCATCCGCTCCCCCGTACCATCCGGTACCACGAGTAAATTCTCTTGGGTCGCATTAGGGTTATACGTTTGTTCCGTTTTTACGAGTGCTACCGAATGCCCTAAACGAGCATCATTAGCACAGCCAACTAACACCATTACGAGAAAGACCATCATTATTCTAATCATATCTATCTCCTTATAAATCATGTCCAAATGAGCCTTCGCTACCACCATCTGTTGGTGATATTCCCTGTGAAGCTTGAGATTGCTCTGAATCCGATTCAGACGGTTCAGCGATATAAGCGCTTCGACCTAATAAGTAATATTCCAAATCATTCGGGTCAACAAAGGCGTCTGTTGGTAACGTTACTTTACTTCGGTCAATAGGACTCGCAAGTCGAGGGGTAACAAGAATGACAAGTTCTGTTTCACCAGATACATACTCTTGACTATTAAAGAGTTGCCCTAAGATGGGGACATCACCAATACCCGGCATTTTGTTACTCACATCCCTAACATTCTCGCTGAGCAATCCAGCAATACCAATAGTTTGTCCGTCGGCTAGCTCAAGCGTCGATGACGCGCTTCGACGAGTAATTGGTGGGATAAAGTAGGTCGCATTGGTTGTTCCTGGGTCAATCGTTAACGAGCTGCTATTGGCAATTTCACTCACATCAACAGCCAAGTTTAGATTGATCTTTTTATCACTCAGAACCGTTGGGATAAATTTTAATCCAACTCCATACTCTTTATATTCAATCGTAATGCCATCTTCATCTGGCACAGGGATAGGGAATTCACCACCCGCTAAAAACTCAGCTTTGGAGCCACTTAATGCCGTTAAGTTAGGCTCAGCTAATACTTTCGCCACACCATTCTGTTTTGCGACATCCAGAGCGAATGTAAACAGGGTATTACTATCAATAAACGAGCCTAAAATGCCGTAATCAGTAGAGGTTGGAATATCAAAGATTGGCGTAGCCCCTAGAACACCAGCAGGAACTGACGACGCCCCCCAAGAAATATTCGATCCGCTCGTTTGGAAGAAGTGAAAGTTTGCATCAAATTTTCTCACCAAGCTTCTTTGAACCTCGGCAACCGTCACTTCCAACATAACTTGTTGAGCACCGCCAATAGACATCAAGTTGATAACACCTGTCGCTGCAGCTTGCTCGCTACCACTTTCCTTCGATTCATCAGCTGTTTCACCCGAAGAGTAGGTTTCTGCTATTCGCATCGCTACATTCATTTGTTGCTGATTACTCACCTGCCCACTCAGCAGCAAGCGATTCTGAGCACTGTGCACCTCAATAGTTTCATCAGGAAGAAACTCATATAACTTCGCTTTTAAGCTATTAAGATCATGAGTGACTTCGATGTTGATCGATTCAATCAGCTGGCCACGGGAGTCCCACGCCATTAGGTTAGTAGCACCTAATTTTTTTCCGATTAAAAACAGCTCGCTCGATTTCAACATCACAATATCAAGTACATCAGGATCACCAAGCGACACTTTGCTCGCTTTCCCTGACAACACCACATGTGTTGATTTGTGATGAGGAACCGTTACCGTTTTACCCGTTTGTAGAGCAGCAAAGCTCAGTGTAGAGAAACAAACAAAGCTCAAAATACACGTTATTATTATTTTCATAACTCACCTCAATCCTTGACGCGAACACTAGATGCTTGAGTACCTTTAATGATCGTCACACTCGGCTTAGGTACGTATCGACGAACAACCTTTTTCTCAACTTCATGAGGGTTTCTCAGTGTCAGTTGAATACTGCCTTTACTCTTCGCTGTTAAAAGTTTTTCAGCATCTTTAGGTGAAACCTCTAATGTCACAGCTCGTACGATAATAGGACTGTTTTCATTCGTTTTTGCCGTTTGGTCTACTGCCAATACCTTGATATCTTTCAACACGGTACGAGTTGCTGCTGAGTTTTTGCTGTAAGAAACAGTGCTAAGTATGTCAACTTTATTACCTGGTAATAGAAAACCAGCCACACCAATAACGTCATCCACTCGTATTGTTACCGCACGTTTATTCTCAGGTATTAATGCAGCAAGCGTTGAGCCTTCTCCTGGAATAGTAAAACGCATTTTATGAAGCACTTCTCCAGCATAAATAGTATTGGCCACCACTTTGCCAACCAATTCAGAAGCATCGGAAAAATTATTTTCATTAATCCAATCAACTTCCATCAACTTTGTCGCTAAGAACTGCTCCTCAATAATGGTTCCAGCTTCAATTTCTTGTGATGCCACCACGACTGGATGACGCTCCACAGTTTCAACTTCAACGGTTGGTTGAACTTGATCTTCCATCCACTGCTTAGCAAAAAATACAGCCGCTAAGCCAAATACTACGGACAGTAAAAACAGTAGGAAAACTTGACTCTTATTCATTATTTTCTTCCTCGTGTCCATCAGAGGTAAAATAGACTTCCCATGCCATGGAAAGAATATCGAAGGTAATAACAGGCGGGAGTTGTTCAAACGAAAGAATATCTTTGCTTATACCAACGAGATCTTTCGGTAAACATGGGAAAAGTGGCACCTTAAGAAGCGTGTGCATTTGAGACAAACGCTCAAAGAATCCATCTTGAAGCTCTACCTCTCTATCAGCAACGACGCTCATCCATAAAGCTTCATAGTCTCGTTGGTTAAGTGGCTTGAATTCAATCTTGTAACCTAAACGACGCAAAAAGGCAGGGTCGCTTATTTTCTTGGGATTTAGATTGGTAGAGAAGGCAAGCGTTAATACAAATGGCATCGTTATCTGCTGACCATTAGGCAGCGACAAATAATCGAATGAGTACTCCATCGGTACTATCCAACGGTTAAGAAGCGCATCCACAGGCATGGGCTGACGACCAAGGTCATCAATGATAAAAATACCATTGTTTGCCATCATTTGAACTGGAGCTAACCAGACTCGACTATTCTCTGAGTGATTGACTTCAAGCATATCCATCGTCAGTTCTCCCCCAACCTGGATATTGGGTCTTTCACAATTAAGCCAACGCTTGTCGTACTGATCTTTGAGGGAAATACTTTGATCGCTGCCGTTACTATCCAACGGTTTATGATGTTGCGCCGAAAACACCTTGATAATGTTACCCAGAGCATAGACAGCATAAGGGATAAATACAGAGGTATGTAAAGCATTCACAATACGGCTCGCGACAAATGTTTTACCCGTTCCTGCATGTCCATACAGCAACAAAGCACGTCCCGAATTGATTGCTGGCCCAAGTACTGAAATCATTTTTTCGACACCATATACATCATTCAGTGCCGCCTCGACATGTGGCCGAGTTACTAACTCAGCTCTCAAGTCTTGTTGTTTTACCACCTCACTATATTGGGTAAGCGAAACCGGTGCGGGGCCTAAATAGGCATCACGCTTGAAAGCAAGATCCGCTTCTTCAAGCCCTTTTTCTGATAGTGAATAACGAACATGACTATGTGACACAGATGAGAGGGAAATATCAGAAGTAGGCTGAAATACCTCGATTAATGACTTCTTTCTTAAAACGGCTAAAGCACTTTCCACGATATGAGTCACAACACATAAATAATTAGAAAGCTCTAAAACATCCGATTTTGGGTAAGCCGACAAATGCTTAAGTACGAGATTTTCAATAACGACTTCAGGAACACCCAACATATCAAGAGATGTAGGGACGATTGGGGCTGAAATTTGTGGCTTCAAGGTTGTTGGAGCAGTACGCCCTATAATATCCATATATTATGTCTCCCCACAAAGCTAACCAACAACCGATTTAAGTAAAGTAGCTATACATCGCTAACCCTATAACAACAGAAGGAGCAAAAGGCATCGTTACTTTATTTGAATACCGAGTATGTAAATTAGCTGTTTTATCAATGACTGGTGCAGCTCCACCAAGCACAATTATCTTATTTTCAAAATAGCTTTTAATACTAAAACAGCTCGAGTTGGAGAGGTTGTATAGCAGGTAGAAAACCCCAACAACTCCAGAAGAAACCAAGATAAAGTACGATGCATCGAGTAATTGTCCCCACCCCAAATACATTCCTACAACACCTAATAACTTCACATCCCCTGCAGACATTGCTCTTAAAAAATAGAATAGCAATCCAAAACAAAAGAATACGACCGACCCAAATAAAGACATTAAGAAACTATCAAAGGTGTAATTGCTGTTGAACATTGATAAAAAATAGAAAAACAAAAAAAGAATCAATATTTTGTTTGGTATACGATGTTTCTCAACATCGTATACCGATACAGCAATTAGCAATGCCCAAAAAACAGAAGGCTCATTAATCATAATTTCAATTCATACGCTCGATATAATACTTTGAAATTTACTCACTAATGTCGTAGCCATTCCAGAGAAAATTAGCCCGACAAAAATTATGAGCGAGGCAGCACCAATGACATACTCAATAGTCGTTAACCCCTTTTGCTGTCTCACTCTCCGAGCAACCATGGCAGTAATCATTAAATACTGTTAATGATGTTATTAAGCTTAGCGGATAGGGCGGCCCCAAAACCAGTAAATATAGTGGTCAAGCCTAATACCAGTAACGCTGCACCAATTACATACTCGATAACAGTCAACCCTTCTTCATCTTTCATGAATTCTTTACAATTATTCAAAAACTTATCCATGAGAACCTCTCCTTGATTTACGTATCAGGCTTTGTTTGCCTGTAAAGTAAATCTAGAGGTGAGAGATATATTTGGTTAGGATTTTTTTGCCATTTACTTGCACTTTTTTGTGGTACTTCTAATCTAAATATAAAGCTTCATTAATTAGCCACTTTTAGACTAAAAGAGAATATGAAATGCATTGGGTATCTGTATGAAAATAGTAACCCCGTTATTATCGGATAAAGAGAGTGATTTCAACTCCGTTATTATCAATAAAATAAGTCACTATTTCTCTATTGCCAACTTCAAACAAGACATATCTATAATCAGTAACTTAGACGTCAGACTGGTATTTTTCATTTTGAATACCCCTGATAAAATCCAACTACTTACCATGGCTTTATCTATTTGCGAAAATTTGAACAAAAGAATTGTTATTATTTGCTCTGACCCGTTACCTAATATCGTTCGAAATCATAAGAATATATTTTTCATCATAGAAACAAACAGTAATCATCTGACCAGTCAATTCGAAGAGCTTAAGGCTAAGACACAGCATATGTTCGAGTCCCATTTCGATATCGACAGAGACACAAACAATAACAACCAGCTTCCTGTAAAAGCCTTCACATCCGAAGTCGTTAACTTTGTGATGGACAACATCAACAAAGAAATCAGAGAAACAGAGATCGCCGAGAAATGTCACTGTTCAACCACCTATTTTTCTAAAAAGTTTCATCTACACTTTGGAGTAAGCTTTAGAGACTTCGTGTGCGATAAACGCATTCTACTTGCCAAAAAGTTAATCGAAGCAGATACCGAATCAAAAATTGCTGTCATTGCGTATCAATGTGGATACAAGGATGTGTCATATTTCTCGAGAATTTTTAAGAAACGGACTGGAGTAACGCCTGCAAGTTACAGGCGAGCCTGCACAGATAACGGAAAACAAAGAACATAAACGCTAATTTTACTCCCTAAAAGAAAAAATCATGGTACATTTAACATGATTTTAACAAAAATAACTTAGCGAAAAACATGGAGTTAGACAATGATTCAGCCTAACGAGTTTAGCCAAGAACAAGCAACAGCTCTCCCTACACCCAATGACATGATTTTAAAATGGGCAGAAGAACGCCCAGATGAAGTCTACTTAAAGCAAATTATTAACCGCCAATTTGTTGAGTTTACTTATAAAGAAGTGGCCGACAAAGCACTAAAACTGGCGTCAGCATTAGAAGGACTCGGAGCCCAACCCGGTGATCGAGTCGCTCTCGTATCGAAAAACTGTGCAGAGTGGTTTATCTGCGATCTTGCCATGATGTTAGGAGATTTTGTCAGCGTCCCAATCTTTCCAACAGCGGGTGCCGATACCATACAGTACTGTATTGAACACAGTGAAAGTAAAATTGTGATTGCGGGTAAACTCGACGATCCTAAGGCCACTCAAAAAGTACTGGATGATAATCCAAACTTGGTGAGTATCTCACTTCCCTACGATAGCGCAGCGAAGTGCCAACATACTTTCGAACAACTCATCGATACCCATGAACCCTCAACTAAGCGTCCTCAGCATCACGATGATAAAGTAATGTCGCTTGTTTATACTTCGGGTACATCAGGGCTACCAAAAGGCGCGATGCTCACATACGGCGCCTTTACGTGGTCAGTTCAACGGTTGATCGATCATATTGGTATCCAACCCGGCGATCGCTTGTTCTCTTATCTACCGCTTGCCCATATTACAGAACGCGTTTACATCTTTGGCTCATCGGTAATGGGCGGTATAGTCACTGCTTTCCCGGAGTCTTTAGATACCTTTATTGATGATGTGAAAATGCATCGCCCTACTCTATTTATTTCAGTTCCTCGTTTATGGACTCTGTTCCAGCAACGAATCCAAGATAAGCTTCCGCAGAAGAAACTGAATTTCTTACTTAAGATTCCGTTTATCAACAACATCATTAAGAAGAAACTGGCTGATGGCCTAGGGTTAGATCAAGCCCGCGTTTTGGGATGTGGTTCAGCTCCGGTATCACCGGCTCTACTCGCATGGTATGAGAGTGTTGGTCTACACATTACCGAGGCTTGGGGGATGACAGAGTCTTTCGCCTACAGCACGATTAATCACCCGTTTAGAGCCGACAAAATTGGTACTGTGGGTAATGCTGGTCCGGGCATCGAACTCAAAATTGCAGAAGATGAAGAAATTTTGGTTCGAAGCAAAGGTATGTTCTCTGGCTATTACAAAAATGACATAGCCACCCAAGAGTCTTTTAACTCTGAGGGATGGCTTCATACTGGCGATATTGGTGATATCGACAGCGAGGGCTACCTAACGATCCGGGGACGTAAAAAAGACACCTTTAAAACTGCGAAAGGTAAGTTTGTGGCTCCAGTGCCAATCGAAAACAAACTGTTTGAATACAGCCGCGTAGAAATGATGTGTTTGATCGGCTTAGGTTTACCTGGTCCTATCCTACTCGTGGTACCGCATGACTTCCCTAATTTTGATCGGGCTCGTTATGAAAGAACAAGTAAACGTGTCATTGAAAAAATGAACCTACAGTTAGCCTCGCATGAGAAGATCAAAGGGGTACTGATGATTAAGGAACCGTGGAGCATCGACAACGGTGTACTTACCCCTACTCTCAAGATAAAGCGACATATCCTTGAGCAGAAATACCATGAAATCGGTCATAACTGGCCAAAAGATAAATTGGTGGTTTGGGAAGAATAATCAAAACCGAGAGGGAGCCATTACGGCTCCTTTTTCATAAGCTCAAGTTACAAGTATTTAGTGTAATCAGCCGCATCATTACGTTCATAGTCCAAACCGATATCCTTTCTCATCCGATCGCTCAAAGATTCCGAGCTAATAACTTGTCTTGATTTAGCCGCCTTACTATTCTTTTTTTTATCATTAACTTGAAAAATATAAGTAACTAATCTGCCAATCCAACAGGTCATTGCTTTCATTTTATCTCTCTTGTTTTTCCTATTAATTTGTCGTTATTATGGAAATAAGCAGTTCAATAAGCGAACAACCATTATTAACAAGGACTATAAGCTGAGGTTATGGATAATAGACTGCGTCACCTTTCAGGCCTCCGTTACTTTGAAGTTGCGGCACGCTTGCATAGCTACAGTAAGGCAGCTGAGGAACTGTTTGTTAGCCAAGCAGCCGTCAGCCAAAAGATTCGCCAACTAGAAGAACAGGTTGGATGTAAGCTTTTCATTCGTAAGGGGCGTGTTATGGCCTTAACACATGAAGGGCGCACACTTTTCAAACATGTTTCTGATGGGTTTCAAGAGGTATTGCTAGGTTTAAACAAGATCCAGTCTGAACCCATTCAAGGTCTGCTTGTTGTTAGAAGCCCTCCTTCATTTGCTTCACGTTGGTTACTACCACGGCTTTGGAAGTTCTCGGTAAAGCACCCAGAGATCCCGATCAAAGTGCTAACAGGCTGCGATACCCCAAATTTAAAACACGGTGAGATTGATGTGGCTATTCGACAAGGTGAAGACCTATGTGTGGAAGATGGTTTAACTCTTGAGGTACTAATCAACGAACCTATCTATCCTTTTTGCTCACCAGAATTAGCAAACTCTCTTAAACTCACCTCACCAGAACAGCTACTTAAATGTTGGTTAGTTCAATTCGAGGGGGGTTGCTTCCCTTGGGAAAGTTGGTTTAAACAAGCGAATGTTCCGATGCAAGACAGTTCTATTCAATGGATGGAAGTAGGTACTTTTGATATGGGATTAACGACAGTTATGGCTGGTCATGGAGTTTGCCTTGCAACAGACAGTTTAGCTGGTGACTTCATTGAACGCGGCTTGTTAGTAAAGCCATTTGATATAGGCATGACGCCTGGCGTTCAAGTAAATCTATGTTTTGACCCTAACTCGCCTAGAGAAGTGCGTATAACGGCATTTACCAATTGGTTACATGAAGAAGTAAATGAGATATTGGAGAACTAGCTCTTGTCTTTCAACTCCTGAAATAGGCAGTTCTTCAATAACTAAACACAAACTACCAGCTTAAATGGTCTGATAATTCATAAAGCGAAACTGGTATACTTAGCTCAAATAAATGGCGAGAACATCTCATGACACAAGACAATAATCCACTGCACGGTATCACTCTACAGAAGCTACTGACTGAATTGGTTGAACATTACGGTTGGGAAGAGTTGAGTTACATGGTGAACATCAACTGCTTTAAAAAAGACCCGAGCATTAAATCGAGCTTAAAATTTTTGCGTAAAACAGATTGGGCACGCACCAAAGTAGAGCAGATTTACATCGACTTAAAGCGTTAGTCTCTCCCTGCTTTATCAGTCCCGTGTTGAATAAATACGGGACAACCACTGTGTCTACTTTTTAGGGGCTACATCAGCACCTCGCACCTCGCACCTCGCACCTCGCACCTCGCGGTATATTACAAACAATAAAAAGCCCCGCAAGCTTTCACTTGCGGGGCTTTTTTAGCTAATTTAGAAAAGGGCTAATTACTTACCAGCTTCTTTTTCTGCTTTAACTTTTGCAATCACTTCGTCAGCAACGTTAGTTGGACATGGTGCGTATTGCGCGAATTCCATAGAGAATTGGCCACGACCAGAAGTGATAGTACGTAGGTGACCGATGTAGCCGAACATCTCAGAAAGAGGTACGTCAGCTTTAATACGAACACCAGTAACGCCAGCTTGTTGATCTTTGATCATGCCACGACGACGGTTAAGGTCACCGATAACATCACCAACGTGATCGTCTGGAGTGAACACGTCAACGTTCATGATAGGCTCAAGAAGTTGCGCGCCAGCTTTAGGCATAGATTGACGGAATGCGCCTTTCGCTGCGATTTCAAATGCGATAGCAGATGAATCGACTGCGTGGAAACCACCATCGAAAAGTTCAACTTCAACGTCTAGCGTAGGGAAGCCAGCTAGTACGCCGTTATCCATCATGCCAGCAAAGCCTTTCTCAACTGCAGGCCAGAATTCTTTAGGAACGTTACCGCCCACAACTACTGAGTTGAACTTGAAGCCAGAACCTGCTTCACCTGGTTTGATACGGTAATCGATCTTACCGAATTGACCAGAACCACCAGACTGTTTCTTATGCGTGTAGCTATCTTCAATTGCTTGAGTGATAGTTTCACGGTAAGCAACTTGAGGAGCACCAACTGTTAGGTCAACGCCGTAAGTACGCTTAAGGATATCTACCTTGATGTCTAGGTGAAGCTCACCCATACCTTTAAGGATAGTTTCGCCAGTTTCTTCGTCAGTCTCAACTTGGAAAGATGGATCTTCAGCAACCATTTTACCGATCGCGATACCCATTTTCTCAGAACCGCCTTTATCTTTTGGAGATACAGCGATAGAGATTACTGGAGTTGGGAAAACCATTGGCTCAAGCGTTACTTGGTCTTTTGGATCACATAGAGTGTGACCAGTTTGAACGTTCTTCATACCAACGATCGCAATGATGTCACCAGCTTGTGCGCTAGTTAGTTCGTTACGGTCATCAGCTTGCATCTCAACCATACGGCCAACACGCTCAGTTTTACCTGTGAATGAGTTAAGGATCGTGTCACCTTTGTTCAATTTACCAGAGTAAATACGAACGAAAGTTAGAGCACCGAAACGGTCATCCATGATTTTGAACGCAAGCGCTTTGAAAGTTTCTTCAGTAGAAACGATAGCGTGGTTGCCTGTTTCTTCGCCGTTCTCATCCATTAGAGGTTGAGGATCAACTTCAGTTGGAGAAGGTAGGTAATCTACTACAGCATCAAGGATAACTTGCATGCCTTTGTTCTTGAACGCAGAACCACAGAACGTAGGGAAGAATGCGATATCACGAGTACCTTTACGGATACAACGTTTGATGTCTTCGATAGAAGGCTCTTCACCTTCCATGTAAGCTTCCATTAGGTCATCGTCTTGCTCTACAGCAGTTTCGATTAGCTCTTCACGGTATTGCTCAACGTCATCAACCATGTCCGCAGGAACATCAGTGATTTCGTAGTTTTCAGGAAGACCAGTGTCATCCCAAACGTATGCTTTACGGCTTAGAAGGTCTACAACACCCACGAATTCATCTTCGCGGCCGATTGGTAGAACCATAACTAGAGGAGTTGCACCTAGAACGTTTTTAACTTGGTCAACAACGTTGTAGAAATCTGCACCCATACGGTCTAGTTTGTTAACGAAGATCAGACGAGATACTTCTGATTCGTTAGCGTAGCGCCAGTTAGTTTCTGATTGTGGTTCAACACCACCAGAACCACAGAATACACCGATACCGCCATCAAGTACTTTAAGAGAACGGTATACTTCAACTGTGAAGTCAACGTGTCCAGGAGTATCGATAACGTTTAGACGGTGACCGTTCCAGAAACAGCTTACAGCTGCTGATTGGATAGTAATTCCGCGCTCAGCTTCCTGTTCCATGAAGTCAGTAGTTGATTCGCCATCATGTACTTCACCAGTCTTGTGGATCTGACCAGTTAGCTTAAGGATACGCTCAGTGGTAGTTGTTTTACCCGCATCAACGTGCGCGAAAATACCAATGTTTCTGTATTTCGATAAATCTGCCATTGTCTTACTCTGTTAATAGGATATAAAATGCGCGCAGAGTATATCACAATCTGTGAGGACTGATAGCTTTGCATGCATTTGGGACTAAAAAACTTTGCCTTTTTCTAACATATAGAAAAAGGCAATCTGAAGAAACAATCTAAATGATTGTTAAGTTTAGTGCTAACTTAAAGCGAAAATAGCGTTTAAGTTAGACTGAATTTCTGCTGTATAGAGTAGCTGAAGTGAGCTCAATTACAACTCATCAAAAGCATTAATTGCTTCCGATAATTTTTTCACACCGTGGATCTGCATTCCTGGAATGCCACCTTTAGGCATGTTAGCCGCTGGTACAATGGCTCTCTTGAAGCCGTGTTTAAACGCCTCATTTAAGCGCTCTTGACCGCTCGGTACAGGTCGAATCTCACCAGCAAGGCCTACTTCGCCAAAAACCACCACATCTTTTGGCAATGCGCGGTCTCTGAAACTCGAAAGTAAAGCCATTACCAATGCAAGATCAGCACTGGTTTCGGTTACTTTAACACCACCAACGACATTCACAAACACATCTTGGTCAGCCATTTGTAAGCCGCCGTGTTTATGCAGCACGGCTAGTAACAATGACAGTCGATTTTGCTCGAGACCAACAGCGACACGACGCGGGTTAGCCAGCTGCGAATAATCCACCAGCGCTTGGATTTCAACAAGGAGTGGACGCGTTCCTTCCCAAACTACCATCACTGAACTGCCTGAGGTTTCTTCTTCACCACGAGACAGAAAAATAGCCGATGGATTGCTAACTTCTTTTAGCCCTTGCCCTGTCATAGCAAACACACCTAGCTCATTCACTGCACCAAAACGGTTCTTGTGGCTGCGCAAGGTTCTAAAACGACTGTCCGTTCCGCCATCTAACAGCACCGAGCAGTCAATAATGTGTTCAAGTACTTTTGGTCCAGCTAAGGTACCGTCTTTAGTTACGTGTCCCACTAGGAATACGGCAACGTTGTTCTGTTTCGCATAGCGCGTTAATGCGGTTGCCGATTCGCGCACCTGAGCAACACTACCTGGAGACGATTGAACATCAGCGACATGCATAACTTGGATTGAATCGATAACCATGATCTTAGGCTGCTCTCTTTCTGCAACCTGACAGATTTTATCAACATTGGTTTCAGAGAGCATTTTGAGATGCTCTTTTGGTAACCCTAATCGAGATGCTCGCATCGCAACTTGTTGAAGAGATTCTTCGCCAGTGACATAAAGTGTCGGTAACTGGGAAGAAAGCTGACACATAGTCTGCAATAACAGCGTTGATTTACCGGCACCAGGGTTACCACCAATAAGAATCGCAGCGCCAGGTACAACACCACCACCAAGTACACGATCAAGCTCTTTGAAGCCACTACTAAAGCGCGGGACCTCTTGCAAGTCGATTTCCGATAGCGTTTGAACCGAAGATTCAGTTGCACCACCAGCGTAACCACTTAGTCGTTCATTGCGCGCGACCTGAGGTGAAGCGGCTAACCTAACTTCTGTAATCGTGTTCCAAGCACCACATGCATTGCACTGCCCTTGCCAACGTGGAAAGTCAGCACCACAGTCATTACACACATAAGCTCGCTTTGCCTTAGCCATAAAACCTCAATAATTTGCTTAGTAACGGGTAAATGTTGCTATTTTGTGACCCCGTTGACCGTACAGGTGAAAATAAAAGTTGCAGTAGGGCCACGAATACCTAAAGATCAAATACAACTCGTCGATAACAATAACGCACCATCCATTCTAACAAGAAAAGTATGCAGCAATCTGAAATTCTATCTGTAGCAGAACGACTTATTCCGGCCTACCATGCCGAAGATTTCGAATTCCTTCTTTCTCAAATGACAGAAGGCGAATCACCGTCTCTAAAACTGCTCGTTAAAATGGAACTGAATCGTATCATGGCTCCGTGCACAAAGAGCATTGATTTACGCGGGCGTATTGATAATGAATGTCATCAATTCACGCTAGACGAGCGTAAACATTGGCTTGATGACATAGCTTTGAACGCGTATCAACGTGGTACTAAAAAATTTAAAGGTTATACCGAGGGCGTGTGGGAGTTAGTGATGACACCTCGCATTCAACCTCTTCGTAATATTGTTAAAACATCCTCTCAAGATGACCACGATATCACTAACGCTGATAGCCCCTATGAAGCAGAAGCCATTAACCTCGGTTACGATTTAAAACGCAAAGAAAACAGGCTCAAGATTAGCTCACAGGTTGAAATCACCACACCAAAAGGACAAAGCCTGCATGGTGTGACAGTTGATATTTCTCCGTCGGGTGCAAAGTTCAAGGTACCAAGGGCGTTTAAATACAACCTAGGGGAAATCATCAGTGTTAAATTCACTGAGCTTGTTGAAAAGTCACTAGAAGCCGATGTTAATGAGGCGGTTGAATTTCGTATTCTGGGTATTGATGAATCCTACGAGAACAATGCAGTTAAATTTTTAAGATGCATGAGAATCAGCGATACAACGAGTGTGGCTCGTTTACTCGATGAATCTCTAAATAGTGTCAGCAAGAAAACCAGCCATGAGAATCAAGATAGGCTCATTCGAACGCGAACTCGCGGTATTGAACACACCTATCTAAAGTACACCTGTAATCTCCCTCTATTCTTCAGTGGTAGTGAGTTGAAGCTCGCGCTGCTCACGGATAACAATCATCCCCAATGGCAATACTGGCATGATGAGCGTAACCAACAGGCTCTGGGTACTTTGTTCAACGAACAACGTATGAACTTACTCGCTAAGCCTGGCGTGAAGGGAACCAGTAACGTTATCTACTCTTTTACCCATGAACATAAAAATAAGACCTTGTTCTACTCGATGATGCTGCCTGAAGCTTCTCGTGAAGAGAGGCAACTGTTCTGGCACATCGGCGGTAAACGTAAAAGTTGGAAGGCGTTCAAATTCTCGGTTTTCGAATTATCCGACTCTGAGCGACAAGCCTTAGCTGAGCATTCAGATACGCTTGCTCAAAGCTCAGCGCAACTGACTCATTGCGGTATCTTGCAAGAGATCGGTGATCACGAAAGTGCTGCCGATTATCTATTAAGTGAAAAACCACGCATTCCAAGCAGTGACCTTAATCGCTTTCGTCATCCGCGAACGGTGGTGGGGAACATTCAAAGTATCTACTTTGATTCCCAAAGTCGTCGTAAAGAACCGAGATATAGCTTTAAATCACCAATTCAACTCACATCACAAGATAGCCCAACAATAAACGGACACACTGTAGACATATCAAAACGTGGCCTAAGCATTACCCTTGAACACCCAATGGTACTCAAGATTGATGATCCGGTTGTGGTGAATTTCAATGAACTGCAACTCTATGATAAAAACTTGCCATTAAGCACAGTGCCTTACCATGTAATTCGTGTAAGCCCGAACGGTTGCAATGTTCAATTGGTTATCACCGAGAATGCAAAAACAATGCGTACCATCGCCTTCCTCAATGGGCTTATCGATCAGAACCAAAGTAAGCTAAATAAGAAGCAAGAAATACTGCCCACCGATTCACTGCTTAAATCACTGCACACTGTTTTGCTTAACAAAATGGTCAGTAATCCAATTTTCATTGATAAGCCGGGCTCAACGTTGCGTTGTAAGCTCATTGGTGTGAACTTCCCGCTGAACAAGCATCTAGCGTTACTCGCTAAACTTGGGCACAACCAAAAGTTTTCACTGGAACCGATTTTCAAAGGTCACTCTAATTCACTATTAGCTGAGCCACTGAAAAGAATTGAAGGTGCAGAGCCAAAACATCATGACGTATACATTGCTGCGATAAAGTTTGGTAACAAGATTCAATCTGTACATACGAAGTTGGTGAAAGACTTTGCATCTACGAAAGAACGTATTTCGTTCATCAAGAAGGCGCAAGATCTGGGTGATGTGTATGTACTGCGAGTCACAACCGCCCCTATCTTTAATCCATTAACCAGTTTGTTCCAATCAGACTTAGCCGAGCTTTCTCGCATCAGTATGCACCAAGCGAAGAAGTTAGAGAGTGAGGTCACCGCTTTTATTGGTTATGGTGAGATAGAAGACATTACCGATGAAGTATTGATTCGATTGGAACTCTCGCACTAAATAGCCAGATCAACTTACCGGTTTGTCGACTTATCGGATTTAAAAGTAGAAAAAGCAGGCTTATCGCCTGCTTTTTTGTGTCCGTTGTAAATGCGCTTTTGTTTAGCGTTTGACGAATATGACTAAGGCTTCGCTTGCCAGCTGATTTTTTGCTGCTTAGCTAATACACCTGACAAGATACAAAGCACCCCACCTAAGCCAGCATAACGCACAGCAGTTTGAGCTTGTTGTTCAACTTTCGGTTTTGCATGGTAAGCAATCCCTAAACCGGCAGAACCCATCATAACCAAGTCATTGGCACCATCACCCACGGCAACGGTGTTATGCAGTTCCAGTTCATACTCTTCAGCAAGTTCTACCAAGATATCCGCTTTGGTCTGTGCGGAAACAACATCGCCTAATACTTCACCCGTCAATTTACCATTGACGATCTCTAGCGTGTTTGACTGAGCGTGGTCAAGATCAAGCGTATCTTTCAGGTAGTCTGAGAAATAAGTAAAACCACCCGATGCAATCGCCGTCTTCCAGCCAAGTTTATTCAGAGTATTCACTAGCTCAACCAAGTCTGGCATGAATGGTAATGACTGGCGCACTTGCTCCAGTATCGACTCATCCGCACCTTTCAGTGCCCCAACGCGTTGGCGTAGGCTCTGTTCAAAGTCGAGCTCGCCTTGCATCGCACGCTCTGTGATTTCAGAAACTAACTCTCCGACTCCTGCGAGCTTTGCTATCTCATCGATGCATTCAATTTGAATTGCTGTGGAGTCCATATCCATCACGATCAAACCTGGCTTAGATAAGTCTGGGACCTCGCTAAGGCAAGCATAATCAAGCTTCAGTGCTTGTAAAATTTCTTCGTGTGCCGGGGTTAAGTTCCCTGACATCAGCGCCACTTCGTAATGTCCCACCTTCCACGTATTGAGGATGGTGTTGTAGGTACCAGTGAAAAAGTCGATGTCATCAAATGATTGTGGAGATAAGTACTCACCGAACACAATCCAATTGGCTTTAGATTTTGCGAGTTGAGAAGCGAAACGTGTCTCGGGGAGTCGGGTTAATAATGTCGTATGCCTTTTAATCGGCAGATATTTCTGAGCGTCCATGTGTATGATTCCTAATTAACTATGCTAAACGTTAACCTATTGCAATTTGAAAACGCAAGTCTCAATATGTCTTAATCATAACATTTGTTTATTTCAGGCTTCGTGAAACATGAATGAATCATTGTTCTCAATACGTAACGCTTTACGAGTACTAGCCCTAATTCTGTTGGCTGCTATGTTCGTGGTAACCATTAAAAACACAGTAGTGATCAGTAAAGGTAATGAGAAGATCCAAGCAAAACAGTTGGAAACGCTGACCAAACTACTGATCTCACAGGCATCACTTTCAGCCAGTAAGATGATCACTCAGCAAGACCAAGAGCGCCTGCTAGAGCTCACTAACCAACTCTCTCAGGATCGATTGGTATTTGATACCACCATCTACGATGCAGAAGGGATCCGACTGGCTTCGAGTGAAAAAGCGCTCTCGGTACGCGAGGTTCTTGGCTTAGACACACCTCTTTCAACGGCAAGTATCGGCAGGCAGCAACTCGTTGAACCTATTTACTCTCCAGAGAGTACGATCATTGGCTTTATCCGCGTGACTTTTGAGACAGGAAAAATGACAGCTATTTCTGATCATCACTACCGTAAGAGCGATCGCTACATGATCGGTATGGTCTTAATGGGATTTGTCAGTGGCGTGTTGTTCATCATGCTTATTCGTAAAAGAAAGGCTAAGTCTGGGGAAAACTGGCTGCTTAAAAATGTCAGCTCTTAACAGCTTAGTTTAACAAATTCAATAAAAAGCCCCGAAGCTCAGGCAGCAACGGGGCTTTTGTTATCTATTAAACTTTGCGGTATCTATTAAGCTTTTTGAAATCTATTAGCTGATTAGTCTTGGTCACCAAGCAGCACAGAGTCGAGTGCGATAACCATCATGTCGTTGAAAGTCGTTTGACGTTCATCTGATGTGGTTTGCTCACCAGTTTTGATGTGATCAGAAACAGTACAAATAGTCAGAGCTTTTGCGCCGTATTCAGCACATACACCATAGATACCCGCCGCTTCCATCTCTACGCCGACAATGCCGTACTTGTCCATGACTTCGAACATTTCAGGATCTGGCGTGTAGAACAACTCAGCCGAGAATAGGTTGCCAACCTTTACGTCTACACCACGCGCTTTGGCTGCATCTTCTGCCGCACGCACCATTTTGTAATCCGCAATAGCCGCGAAGTCATGACCTTTAAAGCGAATACGATTCACTTTTGAGTCGGTACACGCACCCATGCCGATAACCACATCGCGTACTTTGATATCTTCGCTCACTGCACCACAACTGCCGACACGAATGATCTTTTTCACACCAAAGTCTTTGATCAGCTCAGTCGCGTAAATAGAACAAGATGGAATGCCCATACCATGTCCCATTACCGAAACCTTACGGCCTTTGTAAGTACCCGTGTAACCAAACATGTTACGAACATCGCACACTTGAACCACTTCTTCTAAGAAGGTTTCAGCGATGTATTTTGCACGTAACGGATCGCCGGGCATTAGAACTACGTCAGCGAAATCACCCATTTCAGCATTAATATGTGGAGTAGCCATTGAAAATATCCTTAATCTCAAAACAAAAAAAAGAGAGAGGTTCCCCTCTCTCTTCGTTAACTATTATAGAAAGCTTGTACCGTGTCCCATTGGCGATGTGCCAAAGTAAGACGCTAAGCTTTGACCGATATCAGCGAAGGTATCGCGACGGCCTAGAGAGCCAGCAGGAACCTTGTTTCCGTAAACAATCACAGGGATATGTTCACGAGTATGGTCAGTACCTGGCCATGTCGGATCACAACCGTGGTCAGCAGTTAAGATAAGTACATCATCTTCTTTCATCATATCGATGATTTCATTGATACGGCCATCGAAGTACTCAAGTGCCGCTGCGTAACCTGCAACATCACGGCGGTGGCCGTAAGCTGAGTCGAAATCAACGAAGTTAGTGAACACGATAGTGTTGTCGCCCGCTTCAGTGATCGCTTCTTTAGTTGCTTCAAATAGCGCAGGAATACCTGTTGCTTTCGTTTTCTGAGTAATACCACAACCTGCGTAGATATCAGAGATCTTACCGATTGAGTGAACGTTACCGCCCTTCTCATCAACCAACTTCTGAAGAACTGTCGCCGCTGGCGGCTCAACAGAAAGGTCACGACGGTTACCAGTACGTTCGAACTGACCTTTACCTGGGCCAATGAACGGACGCGCAATAACACGGCCGATGTTGTAGTCTTCTAGCTCTTCACGAGCAATCTGACAAAGGTCTAATAAGTTCTGTAGACCGAATGTCTCTTCATGACATGCGATTTGGAAAACAGAGTCTGCTGAAGTGTAGAAGATTGGCAAGCCACTCTTCATGTGTTCTTCACCCAGGTTATCTAGGATTTCTGTACCCGATGAGTGGCAGTTACCTAAGAAGCCAGATAGACCTGCACGCTCAAGGATGCGGTCAGTCAGTTCTTTTGGAAAGCTGTTTTCTTTGTCGGTGAAGTAGCCCCAGTCAAACAATACCGGTACACCTGCGATTTCCCAGTGACCTGATGGCGTGTCTTTACCAGAAGACAGCTCAGCAGCGTGACCGTACGCGCCAATGATCTCAGCGTCTGCGTCCATACCAGGAGCAAAGCGACCTGTAGACTCTTTGTGAGCCATAGCTAAACCTAGCTTAGACAGGTTTGGCAGCGTTAGTGGACCTTTACGATCCGCATTGTCTGCAAGACCTTGCTCACAATGGTCAGCAATGTGACCCATAGTGTCTGAACCTACATCACCGAATGTGTCCGCATCTGCTGTTTCGCCGATACCGAATGAATCTAAAACTAAAATAAATGCTCTTTTCATTTTCTTCACCAACTTATTGCTCTTTGCACCAGAACTCTGTTTATCGGCATACACAAGGTATGCCGATACCTGTTATTTACACGTCTTCAGAACGAATCTGACGGTAAACGTCTGGCGTTGCTGTATATTCTCCGCCCACAGTGATTGCATTTTGTAATGCTTTTGCAGCTTCTTGCCACTGTTGTTCATTGCGAGCATGAATCATTGCTAATGGTTTATCGTCGCTTGCTACTTCGCCAAGGCGAATGAAGCGATCAAAACCGACTGCGTAATCAATGCTGTCTGTTGCTACGCGGCGACCACCGCCCATACCAACGACAGCCATACCAATTGCACGCGTATCCATCGCTGATACTACACCGCTTTCTAGCGCGTGCACTGGTTTAACAATTTCTGCTTTTTCTAGGTAGTTATCGTAGTTCGTTACGAAATCAGTTGGACCACCAAGGCCCGCTACCATTTTACCGAAGCACTCTGCTGCTTTACCGTTATCCAGTACTGCCATCAGTTTTTCACGCGCTTCGTCTGAATCTTTTGCAAGGTTACCCAGAACCAGCATTTCAGCACACGATGCCATCGTAATTTCTAGCAAACGAGGGTTACGATATTCGCCGGTTAGAAATTGAACCGCTTCACGTACTTCTACTGCGTTACCCGCTGAAGAAGCCAGAACTTGGTTCATGTCTGTTAGGATTGCCGTTGTTTTAGTACCCGCGCCGTTTGCTACTGCAACGATAGATTTTGCTAACTCTTCAGACGCTTCGTAAGTCGGCATGAATGCGCCTGAACCTACTTTTACGTCCATCACTAGAGAATCAAGACCAGCGGCCAATTTCTTAGACAGAATTGAAGCTGTGATCAACGAGATGTTGTCGACTGTTGCTGTGATATCACGAGTCGCGTAAACACGCTTATCAGCCGGTGCTAGATCGCCTGTTTGACCGATGATCGCCACGCCAGCTTCTTTGGTTACGGCACCAAACACATCGTTGGTTGGTGTAATGTTGTAACCAGGGATAGATTCTAGCTTGTCTAGCGTACCGCCAGTGTGGCCTAAACCACGACCAGAGATCATTGGAACGAAACCGCCACATGCTGCCACCATAGGGCCAAGCATCAGAGAAGTTACGTCACCAACACCACCAGTAGAGTGCTTATCAACGATTGGGCCATCAAAGTTCATGTGGCTCCAGTCAATCACCATGCCTGAGTCACGCATTGCACATGTTAGTGCGATACGTTCTGGCATCGTCATTTCATTAAAAAAGATAGCCATTGCGAATGCGGCAATTTGGCCTTCAGAAACCGTGTTTTTAGCGACACCTTGAATGAAGAAATTAATTTCTTCAGCTGTTAGGACTTCGCCATCACGTTTTCTGCGAATAATTTCTTGAGGTAGATACATTAGTGCCTCCCAAACTCTAGTGAGTATGGTTTGTAGGGAAAGAGGTAATATGGAGTGACTTAACACCACTCCATCAAACAGACTTTATTGTTATACCCGATAGGGAAATTAGTATGCTGCTGGATCTGCAGTTTCGTCTGTCACTTCTAATGTATTAAGAAGGTTAGTCAGTAGGCTTGAAGCACCAAAACGGTAGTGCATGTTGTCTGCCCACTCAGCGCCTAGTAGCTCATCAGCCATCGCTAGGTAAGCTTGAGCATCTTCAGCTGTACGTACGCCACCAGCTGGTTTGAAACCCACTGTTTTAGCTACGCCCATGTCACGAATAACTTCAAGCATCATGCGCGCGTACTCTGGAGTCGCGTTTACTGGCACTTTACCTGTTGAAGTTTTGATGAAGTCTGCACCTGCTTCGATACAGATCTGAGAAGCTTTCTTAATCAGTGCTTCTTCTTTTAGCTCACCAGTTTCGATGATCACTTTAAGCGTGATGTCACCACAAGCGGCTTTACATTGTTTAACTAGCTCAAAACCCACTTCTTCGTTGCCAGCAATAAGAGCACGGTATGGGAATACTACGTCAACTTCGTCTGCGCCGTACGCTACCGCTGCTTTTGTTTCAGCAACAGCAATTTCGATGTCGTCATTACCATGAGGGAAGTTAGTTACAGTCGCGATGCGTACTTCTGGAGTACCTTGCTCACGCAACGCTTTCTTAGCGGCTGGGATAAAGCGAGGGTAAATACAGATTGCAGCGGTGTTGCCAACTGCAGTCTTCGCGTCATGACAAAGTGCCACTACTTTTTCAGTAGTATCGTCGTCATTTAGCGTAGTTAGGTCCATAAGTTTAAGTGCACGTAGAGCTGCTGCTTTTAAATCGCTCATTTCTATCTCCGATCAATATATTCAAATAGTTAACTACTTCACCATCCATCCAGTATAGATGGATATTTAAGTAATGCTCAGTAGTCACAAATGAACGGACTTGGTTCCCTGAAGACTTGATAACTTTCGCTACCAATTGCAATCCTTGTCACCGCACAGTACCAGTTTGGTCTATGGCACAACAAATCAGTCATGTTGTGTCTAACATCTATAGTGTATTGCTAATATAGCGTATTGCTAAGTTTGGCTTAATCCCAGAAGAATAACGTTCGAGCTAATCTCAATGTTACTTTCTTGCCAGCAGAGACATCCTATCCCTTTAGCTAATACATTATAGGTATCCATCAATAAATTGTAGTGCTCCTTAGAACGCAAACGGTTTGTATCTCAAAAAAACATTCTAGACCCATTTTCGACTCCAAGCATTCACTCATGCTAATGCTCAAAATCACTAGGCCCAAAAACAAAAAAGCCCCGCAGCAATTTCTTGCTACGGGGCGATATTATTATGGCGTCTATATATCGATTTCTAACTGATTAGAAAGATAAGAAGAAGCCAGCAATTGTTGCTGCCATCAGGTTAGATAGAGTACCAGCTACAACCGCTTTAACACCCATACGTGCGATGTCGTGACGACGGTTTGGAGCAATACCACCTAGACCACCTAGAAGAATCGCAATTGAAGAAAGGTTTGCGAAACCACATAGAGCGAACGAGATAATTGCTTGAGTCTTAACAGACATTACTTGACCAGTCGCTTCAACGATTTGAGCGTTTTCACCGATGTATGGTACGAAGTTTAGGTATGCAACGAATTCGTTAACAACGGTCTTCTGACCAATGAAAGAACCAGCAATAGTTGCTTCTTCCCATGGAACACCAATGATGAATGCTAACGGTGCGAAGATCCAACCTAGAAGAAGTTCTAGAGTTAGGTTTTCCATACCGAACCAACCACCGATGCCACCTAGGATACCGTTGATAAGAGCGATTAGACCGATGAATGCTAGTAGCATTGCACCAACGTTAAGTGCTAGTTGTAGACCAACTGACGCACCGCCAGCAGCTGCATCGATAACGTTAGCAGGCTTGTCGTCGCCACCGTCGATGTCTGAACCTAGGTTCTCGTCAACTTCATCAGTTTCAGGCTTGATGATTTTAGCGAATAGTAGACCACCAGGTGCTGCCATGAATGACGCTGCTACTAGGTACTCTAGAGGTACACCCATAGATGCGTAACCCGCTAGTACACCACCAGCAACAGACGCTAAACCACCACACATTACTGCGAATAGTTCAGAGTTAGTCATTTTAGGAACAAACGGACGAACAACTAGAGGCGCTTCCGTTTGACCAACGAAGATGTTTGCAGCTGCAGACATAGACTCGGCGCGAGAAGTACCTAGAGCTTTCTGAAGACCACCACCAAGAACCTTGATTACAACTTGCATCGCACCAATGTAGTAAAGTACAGAGATAAGAGCAGAGAAGAAGATTAGTGTTGGTAGAACTTGGAATGCAAAGATGAATCCGATACCGTCAACTGAGAAGTTAACAAGGCTACCAAATAGGAAGCCAGTACCATCTTTACCGTAGTCGATCACGTTTGCTACACCAGCAGAGAAACCTGCAAGTAGATCACGACCCCAAGGGATGTAAAGTACGAATGCACCAAGTGCGAATTGGATAGCGAAAGCGCCACCCACTGTTCTTAGATTAATTGCTTTGCGGTTGTCGGATAGTAGTACTGCGATTGCAATCAGTGCAACCATTCCGACGAGGCTCATAAACAGGCTCATAGTTTATGACTTCCTTATTAGTTATTTATTGGCGTGTTACAAAATGGGGCTATAAAGCGGAGGCAATTATACTCATGCGACCACTAATAAAGTAATGCCGTCCTCACACTTTCGTAGAAGATTCATGTACCATTCACACGTAAATGTGAGCCGAATCACAAGCCAAGTGCAATTTACGCAAACGATAAACAAAAACCTTCGATTTTATTCACATATACCGAATGCGCGATGGCTATTTTGCCAAATTTGCGCTGCAACCGATTGCTTCGGTTCTTTTCTAAGCAAAAACAGTTCATTTAAGATCGTAACTAAATACTTGGAATGATTAACATTTCCTTGTTTTCCATGCATGGGCATATCCGGGGCATCCGTTTCTAATACCAGGCACTCAAGAGGCAGTTTTGAGATAGTGGTGCGTGTTTTTTGTGCTCTTGGGTAAGTAATCGTTCCACCGACACCAATATAGAAACCAAGCTGAATCCACGCCAAAGCCTGCTGTTCGCTCCCTGAAAATCCATGAATCACGCCACCCAAAGTAAATTTATACTGCTTTATTAGCTCAATAAGTCGGTTAAAAGACTTCCTTTCATGGATGATTAAAGGCAGCTTAAACGCCTTAGCTAGCTCTATTTGTTGAATGAAAAAACGCTCTTGTTTCTCCCGTGCAACATCGACAAAAAAGTCGAGACCACACTCTCCTATCGCAACACATTGACTGGTTTTTGATGAGAGTAATTGGCGAAGTTCCGAAAATTGCTCGTCATTGGCTTGCTCTAAAAAGTAAGGATGAAAGCCTAATGCGTAATAAACATTAGGGTAAGATTGAGCGATTTCATCAAGCTTCCTCCAGTTACTTTGGCCAATAGAAGGGATGATTAACTTCTCGACTTGCGCCTGTTTCGCTTCTTTAACGTAACCTTCAATACCTTTATCAAGTGAAAAACCTTGCTCAAAAATGTCAAAGTCCGCATGGCAATGGGTGTCAAACAGCGGAAATTCACTTAATTCTGGTGTCATCTTCCCTACTCTCTGTTTGTTGTCCTTGAGGATCACGGCGATAAGCCACGCAGCTGCGCTTATTTTCAGGCGTTAAGCCAAGCTCTTCGCACCACTTATCGTATTTATTAATCCAAGCTTTTATCCAACTGAACATACTTACCTTAAGCCTCTAACCTCAAATGACACGAATAAAAAAACGCCTATTGCAGAACAATAGACGTTTTTGTTTAACTCGAATAGAGCGCAGAGTGATTAGTGCTCGCGCGTCGCTCGGAACTGAACTTCTGGGAAACGTTCAGAAGCTAGGTTCAAATTCACCATAGTCGGTGCGATGTAAGATAGGTTATCACCACCATCTAACGCTAGGTTAGCTTGGCTCTTACGTTTGAACTCTTCTAGTTTCTTAGCGTCATCACACTCAACCCAACGTGCAGTTGCAACGTTCACACCTTCGTAAATCGCTTCAACGTTGTATTCCGCTTTCAAGCGCGCTACAACCACATCAAACTGAAGTACACCAACGGCACCAACGATCAGATCGTTATTTTGCAAAGGACGGAATACTTGAACCGCGCCCTCTTCAGAAAGCTGAACCAAGCCTTTTAGAAGTTGCTTCTGCTTCAATGGATCGCGCAGACGAATACGACGGAATAGCTCAGGCGCAAAGTTAGGAATACCTGCGAACTTCAAGCTTTCGCCTTGAGTAAAGGTATCGCCAATCTGAATTGTGCCGTGGTTATGCAGACCAATTATGTCACCCGCGTATGCTTTTTCAGCACGAGCACGGTCACCCGCCATGAAGGTTACTGCATCAGAGATACTGACGTTCTTACCAGTACGAACATGGTTCATCTTCATACCTTGGTCGTAAGTACCCGATACGATACGCATGAATGCGATACGGTCACGGTGTTTTGGATCCATGTTTGCTTGGATCTTAAATACGAAACCAGAGAACTTCTCTTCAGTCGCTTCAACATCACGCTCATTTGCTTGACGTGTTTGAGGCGCAGGAGCCCATCGAGTTAGGCCATCAAGCATATGGTCAACACCGAAGTTACCCAATGCAGTACCGAAGTAAACTGGAGTCAACTCGCCAGCAAGGAATAGTTCGTGATCAAACTCAGGACATGCGCCAATAACCAATTCAAGCTCTTCACGAACGCTGCTCGCCAGATCTTCGCCAACAGCTTCGTCTAGTTCAGGGTTATCTAGACCTTTGATAATGCGAACTTCTTGGATCTCATGGCCGTGGCCAGATTCATACAAGATCGTTTCATCACGGTGAATGTGGTAAACGCCTTTAAACTCTTTACCACAACCGATAGGCCAAGAGATTGGAGCACAAGCCATACCTAGCTCGCTTTCCACTTCATCTAGCACTTCCATTGGGTCACGAACATCACGGTCAAGTTTGTTCATAAACGTTACGATTGGTGTATCACGTAGACGCGTTACTTCCATCAGTTTACGAGTACGATCCTCGACACCTTTCGCAGCATCGATAACCATCAAACAAGAGTCAACCGCGGTTAATGTACGGTACGTATCTTCCGAGAAATCTTCGTGTCCAGGAGTATCGAGTAGGTTGACTAGACAATCGTTGTATGGGAATTGCATTACAGACGTAGTTACCGAGATACCACGTTCTTTTTCCATCTCCATCCAGTCAGATTTAGCGTGCTGGTTAGAGCCACGGCCTTTTACGGTACCCGCTTTTTGAATCGCGTTTCCGAATAAAAGAACTTTTTCAGTAATCGTGGTTTTACCCGCATCCGGGTGAGAGATAATCGCAAACGTTCTACGTTTGCTCACTTCTTGTTGGAAAGACATAGTCGCCCTTTGCTGATCTAAAGCGTAAAAAGGGCAAGTAGATAATACTTGCCCTTGAATTCTGTGTGCGGATTATACAGAAAGCGTGTCACTTTCTAAAGGGTCAGTTTACACCCTATTTTGTGGCTCATTCCGGAGCTAGCGGTCTAGTTCGCGAAAAGACGTAACATGACTAGCTAAAAGACATAAAAAGATAGCTCATAATGATGGCGTCTTCGTTGCCTTGCTTGGTTGGATAATAGTTACGACGGCGGTCGACTTCATTAAAGCCAGCCTTCTCGTAAAGATTAAAAGCATTCACATTACTTTCGCGAACTTCCAGCCAAGCACTTTCCACGTCAGCTTGTTCACACATATCGAGAAAGTGCTCAACCAAAGCCTTACCGTAACCTTTGCCTTGCTGCTTAGGGTCAACCGCTATCGTCAGCAAAGTAACCTCACCGACAATGTTCTGAGCATAGAAATAGCCGACAACCTTTCCATCGACTTCTAAAACACGGTGGCTGCCTCCACGACTATTAAGATCACGGATCATATTTTCAGACCAAGGATGAGAATGCGCGGTCTGCTCAATTTGCCAAATTGCGTCTAGGTGTTGTTCTGAAGTGGGTAAAAGTTGATTAGTCATAAGCACAAATTTGTTGCCATAAGTCGCGGCGATGTTGGTTATTACCGTTAATGTCAGACAGTAATGGAGATTGAAGTGTTTTTGCCTTCAGTTCATGGGCAGGTTCGCAACCAGCAAACCATACCCATTCAACCGAACTTAAATCCACAGCAGACAAGTGTTGCGGTTGAAGGTGTAAAGCTTGAGATAAGTCGAGCTTGATACTTTTGAGTACTCGCTCAAACATCACGGCGAGATCATCCTGAGGTTTTTCTGGTGAAACCAACAGTAACTTGCAATCATTCGATAACAGAGTCAATTCAGATTCATAACCAGCCAAACGCTCTGGGTGACTTAACTCCCATTGGCTAATGCCCATCTCTTGTAGATATTGCGCGTGTGTTTGTGACATATCTAGCGGTCGTAACCTTTGGTTTGTTGGTATTAATATTCTTCGAGTGAACTTAAACGGTGCTCATTGGGGCTGATACTAACAAAAAATAAAGGAGCATCAAGCTCCTTTATTTAGACTAAATCAGTTAGTATCTTATTGAGTGGTAAATCAGCTTATAAGTCGTTGAACTCTGGGCTATAAGCAATTTCACCAGAATGCCCAGCAAACGCCCCTTCTACCAACTCAATCGCTTGAAAAGCGCCTTCAGGCACATCCCAAACACAACTCAGGCCAAATTCGCTCGCCGCCTTGAAACCAAAACGACCGTAGTAAGCAGGATCACCGAGTACAACACAGGCTGGGTAACCAAAATCTACCAAAGTAGAAAATGCGTCTTCAACCAGTGATTTGGCAATGCCTTGATTGCGGAACTCTTCTTTCACGGCGAGAGGTGCGAGCCCCTGCCAGTTATGATCGTCACCATCAAGAATAAGAGGGCTAAACATCAGGTGACCAACCACCTCCCCTTCATCAGAACAAGCCACCAGCGATAGCGTTAAATGGCTATTCTCACGCAAGCTCATAACCAAATTAGCTTCTGCATCCGTTTCAAAAACAGATTTCAATAAACGATCGATGACAAGTATATCTGCCGGTGCTTCAGTTCGAATAAGCATTCATTACCTCACTTTGTGTATCTGGGGATTGTACTCCCTTCTGCACAAAATCAGCTAATTGATTTAACAAAGTTTTCATAGGAGTCGGCAATAAGTCTAAATCGACGCTATCCATCAAATTTTTCACTTCCAAGCCTAGCTCGGTATCGCCCTCAATAGACAGTCGACGTTGGAAGAAAAGCGTATCTGGGTCTTCTTTTCGCCCAGCAATCAACACGAGATCATTTAGATTGCCACTAAAACTCACATCTTCATTGACCTCTTTATCAGCGACAACTAGTTGCTCATTTTTGTAGCTAATACACCAACTTAACCCCATATCTTTTATTGAAACTTTAAGCCACTTGTCTTCTAAGAACTCAAAATCACCATCCTCTAAAGCCTCCTTGAATACATTTTTCAATGCTTCTAATAAGGCTTTTTTTTGTACTGATTTTGGTAATAACTGGACTGGAGATCGCAAAATTGATGCGGCATTTTGAACTAGTTGAGTGCGTATCTTGTTTATCACGTGACTTATCCGTAACTTTGTCAATAATATAGAAAGCATCATAGATGATGTTGAGATCTCAGTTACTGTTATGTATCAAATTAATTCAGTTTGATGCTCGACCTTTAATATATTGATAATCGCAGTTATAGTAACTCTGGTCATGAAAATCACAGCGAATCGCTGCACTCACAAGTAAACATCGATAGCTGAACAAAAAGCAATCAATGTTTATCGATAGCTCTTGGAGAATTGGTAGTACTTTGATGCCTCCCCAGCAACTACAACATTGGTTTACACAGCTTACTGCAAACAGCCCGTTCTTTTTTGCGGTACTTGATGCTCAACATAACTATTTTATAGTGAATGAGCGTTACTGTGATATTGCTGGTTTGAGTAAAACAGAGCTTGTAGGCATGAATGACCGCCAAACCTTGGGCGAGCAATTCTACCAACACCTTAAGCCTTACTATGAGCGTGCATTCAATGGCGAAACGATTGAGGCGGAAATCACCCTAAACGAAACGGCTTTAGACACTAGCCTTCACTTCAGCCTATCTCCGCTTACCAATGGTAAAAAGACTGAATACATCATCTTTCACGCCTTCGATACATCTGAAAACCAAGTACTTGTCCGTTCTTTAGAAGAGTCTGAAGCGAAATTCCACAAGCTATCTCACCTGCTCCCAGACGGATTGCTATTAGTTGAAAACGACTACATTCTGTCTTCGAACCCTGCAGCTGCGCGCTTACTTGGTTTTAACTCCACCACAGAATTGATTGGCGAAGAGTTAGGCCGATTATTTATCGATGAACAAACCAAAACAGTCTTTAATAATGACCTCAGCTCCATTATTTCTGAGTCTGGCTTGGTTTGTTTAACGGGTGCTCGATGTGGCTTTGAACGTAAAGTTCAGTTAAATATCGACTCGACGGTCATTCTTGGAAGCAGTACCCAACTCGTACTTATTCAAGACGCTCAAGAAACAACAAAACAATACACACCCGCTAACAGTGAAGATGCCTACATCGATACACTGACTAAGCTCTACAACCGACTTGGGTTTACCAAAAGCCTTGAGCAGTTCATTCACAACAAGACCCCTGTTGTGATGCTCTACTTAGACATCGATAACTTCAAAAATATCAATGACTCACTTGGCCACCACATCGGTGATAAAGTGATTAAAGAGGTCGCATCTCGCTTAAAACGACAACTGCCTCGTCAAGCTATTATTGGCCATTTAGGCGGTGATGAATTTGGTATTATTCTGCCTGAACCTGAACACCCACGAACACCTGAAATACTCTCTGAAAAGATCATATCTCTGATCAACCAACCCTTCGATCTCCACCATTTTAGCAAGCGTTTAGCCTGCTCGATTGGTAGTGTGAGCTTTCCTCACGATGGCAGTGACGCTCGTATCTTGCTGCAGAATGCTGACACCGCAATGTATGAAGCTAAGGATCGTGGACGCAACCGCCTGATCAAGTTCAACGAACAGATGAACAAAGAAGCGCGAATGCGACTGTGGCTTGAGATAGAACTGCAAAAAGCACTGCAACAGAACGGGCTTGAGGTTTGGTACCAACCAAAAGTAAATGCGCGTGACTTCACCATTAACGGAGCAGAAGCTCTGGTACGTTGGAAACACCCCGTAGAAGGTTATATTAGCCCTGCCGCATTTATTCCTGTAGCGGAACGAGCTGGCCTTATTGAACAACTTGGTCGTGTGGTAATGCGCGAAGTATTTGCCACGGTGAAACGTTGGAAGATGCAAGGTATTTTACCTGGTCGCGTCGCGATCAACCTTTCACCAGAGCAGTTTGGTAATCCAAAATTGATTGATTTCATGGAGAAGTTGCTGCGCTCTACTGAGCTAGATCCAAGTGCGATTACCTTTGAGCTTACAGAAAGTGCCGTAATGAGTGATAGTGAGCACACGCTTCAAATGCTGAACGCGATTAAGAGACTTGGCTTTGCGTTATCCATTGATGACTTTGGTACGGGTTACTCTTCTCTATCTTACCTTGCTCGCTTTCCGATTGATGAGCTTAAAATTGACCGAGCTTTTATCTCAGATATCGATACCTTACCAAAGCAAATTACCGTAATTGAAAACATCATCAACCTTGGGAAATCTCTCGATTTAACCGTGGTTGCAGAGGGTGTCGAAACCAGTGAACAAGCAACCCTGCTGTCTAACCTCAACTGTGGTTCAATTCAAGGTTTCCACTTCTATCGCCCTCAACCAAAACAAGAGGTTGAAGAACTGTTCGCCCAAAACCGTCGTCACAAGAATTAATTAAACACGCCCTCCAACACCAAGCTAAAGCGTAAATTCGCCATTCGTCAGTACCTCAAATGGGGTAAAAGCAGATTTATCCATCTAAACCTGCCTTACATCAATTCCGTCATTCATAATTCTTCATAAAATACTCGCTTCAATTTTATTCTATTGGTAGTGAGCAAATGGAACTCTTATGCCCAGCGGGTAACTTACCTGCTTTGAAAACCGCTATTGATTGCGGTGCGGATGCTGTCTATATCGGATTCAAAGACGATACGAATGCCCGACACTTCGCAGGCCTTAACTTTGCGGGTAAAAAGCTCGATCGTGCTGTGCAGTATGTACATGACCGCAACAAGAAAATTCACGTTGCCTTAAATACTTTTGCTCACCCAAACGGCTTTGAACGCTGGACTAACGCTGTAGATAACGCCGCCGCACTAGGCGTTGATGCGCTGATCATCGCTGACATTGCGGTGCTCGAGTACGCTGCAAATAAATATCCAGAACTAGAGCTGCACTTATCAGTACAAGCATCTGCGACCAATGCAGCCGCTATCGACTTCTATCATAAAAATTTCAACGTTAAGCGTGTGGTATTGCCGCGCGTATTGTCGATCCATCAGGTCAAACAGCTTTCTCGTAACATCACTTCTGACGTTGACCTCGAAGTATTCGCTTTTGGTAGCTTATGTATCATGGCAGAAGGCCGTTGCTACCTCTCTTCATACATGACGGGTGAATCGCCAAATACGGTTGGGGCATGTTCTCCAGCAAAATACGTTCGCTGGCAAGAAACGGATGGTGGACTTGAATCTCGCTTGAACGAAATCCTTATCGACAAGTATGAAGCAGGTGAGAACGCAGGTTACCCAACGCTATGTAAAGGCCGATTTGAAGCAGAAGTAGATGGTGAGCGAAAGCGTTATCACGCACTTGAAGAGCCAACTAGCCTTAACACACTATCTATGTTGCCTGAGCTTTTCGCCGCGAATGTTGCTTCTGTGAAGATTGAAGGTCGCCAACGTAGCCCTGCTTATGTCGAGCAAGTCACTCGCACTTGGCGCGCAGCCATCGATCGCTACTTAGCGAACCCTGAACAATACCAAGTGGAACAAGCTTGGAATGCGACACTGGCGAATGTATCTGAAGGTACACAAACCACGCTTGGCGCTTACCACCGTAAATGGCAATAGAGCCAAATGGAGAACTCAATGAAATACGCATTAGGCCCTCTACTTTATTTTTGGCCAAAACAAGATGTTGAAAGCTTCTATGAGCAAGCAAAATCAAGCTCTGCCGACATCATCTACCTCGGTGAAGCGGTGTGCTCAAAGCGCCGTGAGATGAAAGCAAAACACTGGATGGACATAGCAAAAGAGCTGTCTGATTCAGGTAAGCAAGTGGTGCTATCGACGATGGCGTTGTTGGAAGCGCCAAGCGAAGTCAACATCATGAAGAAGTACATTGATAACGGTGACTTCGCCATTGAAGCCAATGATGTATCTGCGATTCAACTGGCAAGTGAAAGTAAGGTGCCTTTTGTTGTTGGCCCTGCGGTGAACACCTACAATGCACGCACTCTGAACCTGTTCTTGAAACAAGGTATGACGCGTTGGTGTATGCCCGTTGAGCTTTCTCGCGAGTGGCTAAGCAACGTAATGACACAGTGCGAAGAGCTTAATATTCGTAATAAGTTCGAAGTAGAAGTGTTTAGCCATGGCTACTTACCTCTTGCTTACTCTGCACGTTGCTTTACAGCCCGAGCAGAGAACAAAGCCAAAGACGATTGCGAAACCTGCTGCATCAAATACCCAACAGGTCTACAGGTCGAAAGCCAAGAAGGCCAATCGGTATTTAACCTTAATGGTATCCAGACGCAATCAGGTTACTGCTACAACCTAGTCAATGATCTGCCGAGTATGCATGACTTGGTCGATGTCGTTCGCCTGAGTCCATTGGGTATCGACACTTTCTCTGAAATCAATAACTTCAGAGCGAACGAGCAAGGTCAAAAACCAATGAAGATTGAAAGCCGCCAGTGCAATGGCTACTGGCATCAGCTTGCGGGTTTAGACGTTAAAAACATCTAGTTTCTAGAGTTAAACCCATCAGCCACAGAGACAAAAAGGTCTAGCATTCGCTAGACCTTTTTAATTCTACTTAAGAAATACGACCTATGCCGCCGCTGTATTCATCGGTGAGACATCGAGCTTCTTTACATCTTTGTAGAGCATCACCACCACCACCACGCTTAGCGCAATATTAGACAGTGGGTACGCAACCCAGATCCCCGGCACACCGTACAACTTAGGCATAATGTACAAGAAAGGTAACTGGATAAGCATATTACCTAGCATGACAAACATCGCTTTACTGCCTTTGTTGACCGCCTGATAGTAAGCACCCGCTACCACTAAGAAACCATCAAGCGCCAGTGCAAACATGTGTAATCGAATACCCAACACGGTGTACTCGACTAGCTGAGGTTCATCTGAGTTAAAGACTGACACAAACTCACGTGGGAACGCGTTCAGAAGCAGCACGAACGCCACACCAATCAATACCGAACTCATCATCGCAATCTTAAGTAGCTTACGGATATTCGCTTGGTTACGCGCACCATGGTTATAACTCACCAATGGTTGCATGCCGTTGGCGATGCCTTCAGCTGTGAGATAATAAACCGTCACTATGTAGCCCAAAATCGCGTAAGCACCAATCATCAACTGGTCGCCATATTGAGAGAACAACGCATTGTGCAGCGCAACCATCATCGAACCATACGCATACATAAAGAAGCTTGATGTACCGATAGCGAAGATTTCAGGAATTACCGATAACTTCAGTCTCAGTTCATTCCAACGCAAGCGCAGGTTTGCTCGACGTGAGAAGAAGTAAGCCAGACCCAGACCGGTTACTACAAACTGAGCAATCGCGGTTGCCAGTGCTGCACCTTTCAACTCCCAACCAAACTGAGCAATAAACAGATAATCCAGAGCTATATTGATCACCGCACCGACAATCATCAGTATGGTGGCTAAGTTAGGGCTGTCATCGTTACGCAGTAAAAACGGCATCGCGATCGAACCTAGCGTGAAGACACTCGCGCCAATCAGAATGTGTAAGTATTGCAGGCCAAGTTCATACACTCTCCCTTCTGCGCCCTGCCAAAGCAAGAAGTTATCAGCAAACAAAAACAGCAATGCAGAAACAATAGGTGTTATCGCCAACAACAAGGTTAAACCTGTTGCTAAGATCTCCTTAGCGCCTTGAGTATCTTTTTCACCTTGGCGAATCGAGACAAGCGCACCTGTACCTACACCCACCAACATACCAATACCGAGAATCGAACCAATCACAGGCCACGCAACATTGATACCTGCAAGTCCATCAGCCCCCACATAGCGGCCAATGAAGATGCCATCCACCACTTGGTAAAGGCCATTAACCAACATGGCAGCCACAGTAGGGATTGTGTATCGCCAAAACTGACGACTAATTGAGTTACTCATTTCTTACTCTACTTTCTTCTGTGAGTCGCATATCAACAAGATATGACTCGAAAAATTAGTTAACAAGGCTAACTAAATATCTAAATTATTTACTTCAAAGCTTTATTTAATAATAGGTTTAGCTGCTGAGACTCTTGCTCAGACAAACGACTTTCCAATATCTGTGCCATGACCTGATAGATCTTACTTTCTTCTTCTAAGCCGACTTCAGCTTTGCTGGTCAATACGACCAACTTAGACCTCGCATCTTCGAGCGAAGCTTTACGCTCAACAAGCCCCTTTCTCTCTAGTCTCTGAACCATAGTGGTTGCTGAAGGCTTTGTAACCTGCATCTCAATCGCAAGATCAGTCAATCGGATCGGTTCAGGAGAAGATTGAATGACCTTCAAATAGTCATACTCATTGAAGCTCAATTGGCAAATAGGATCTTCATTTACCTGAGTTCGCCATATCTTAGAGGCGAAGCGCTCAATCTTTTCTAAATTCTGGTTCAGCATACTCACCTAATCAAGAATCGCATTTAGTTAGCAAGGCTAACTATTTTAGTGTTGTTTAAATAAAAAGCAATCAAAAACGAGCCCTCCCCCCTCCCTTGTTTATAAAAAAGGAGCATAAAAAAACCGCTGACAGGCAGCGGTTCTTCGGAATCAAAATATATCGTTTACTTTGTGTCGGCTTTTTCTTCGGCCTCAGCCAACTTAACTTTTGCTAAGTGCTCGGCTTTAAGAGTAGTAAATATACGACTTAGCTCTAAGAAAGAGTAACGATGCTCTACATATTCATACACATTGAAAGACACTGACAACTTGTACAAAGAGATCGCATTCGCGTAGTCCCCATTCATGTGGTAACGCTTAGCAAGGTAGAAATATGTCTCAGTTAGACGCTGCGCAAGTAACGTGTTGTCACGAGTACCGGTCAAGATCGCCTTAAAAGCCTGCTCTTCAGTAATGTCATCAAGCATAATCGCGACTAATACCCAACCCCACTGCTCATCACGGCTCTCGTAACGTTTTTGCAAATCAAGCTTGGCTTGCTCTGGCGTGAGTTCGTGCTGAATGATATACAACCAAAGCGCACGGAATGGATCACTTGGGTCATCGGTATAATGCTTCGTCATCTCTTCATTGGCTAAATCATAACGTTCGCCGTAGTAGAGTGCGATAGAGCGGTTTCTTTCTGCGTAAGAGTTTGCAGGATCAAGCTCTAACGTAGAATCAAAAGATTCATAAGCCGCATCAAACTCCCCTACCTGCGTAAAGTAAACCCCCAAAAGGTTGAAGATATCAGGTTGAGCAGGGTTCAATGAAAGAGATTGGTTGAAGTCGAGACGTGCTAGATCACGCAGGCCAACACTATCGTAGTAGTTACCACGTTCAAACAGCATCTTAGATCGAACTTCATCATTCAAGTCCGGGCGCTGTAATAATTGACTAAGACGTGCAATTTGAACCTCTTGCTGAACGCTTGGTTGCAGCGGCACAGCCATTGGTGGATAAACCCAACGTGAGGTGTTATCTGATGTTGTCGCACAACCTGTCAGTACAAGCAGTAAACACATACTCGCGGTTTGAAACCATTTCACAAATAATTACTCCTGTTATGACCGCAATAAAAAAGGGGAGCGATATGCTCCCCTTTATAACATGCTTTTTTACCAATGGGTTAGAAATCACTAAAAAGCGATAGTCCCATTAATAGGCTAAGAATTACTCAGCAGCAGGTGCTTCGCCTTCAGCTGGCGTTTCAACTGCTTCTTTCATGCTTAGACGTACACGGCCTTGACGGTCAATTTCAAGAACCTTAACTGGTACTTCTTGACCTTCAGTTAGGTAGTCAGACACTTTCTCAACGCGCTTATCAGCGATTTGAGATATGTGTACTAGACCATCTTTACCTGGAAGGATAGTAACGAATGCACCGAAGTCAGCTAGACGAGCAACTTTACCTTGGTAAATGCGGCCAACTTCAACTTCAGCAGTGATCTCTTCGATACGACGGATAGCTTCTTTAGCAGCTGCGCCTTCAGTAGCAGCAATCTTGATTGTGCCATCGTCTTCGATTTCGATTGTAGTACCCGTTTCTTCACAAAGAGCACGGATAACTGCGCCGCCTTTACCGATAACATCTTTGATCTTATCAGAGCTGATTTTCATTGTGTGGATACGTGGAGCGAATTCAGAGATATCTTCACGAGCACCAGAGATAGCTTCATCCATTACAGAAAGGATGTGCTTACGTGCACCTTGCGCTTGGTTAAGAGCAATTTGCATGATCTCTTTAGTGATACCTTCGATCTTGATGTCCATTTGAAGTGCAGTGATACCAGCGTTAGTACCTGCTACTTTAAAGTCCATATCACCTAGGTGATCTTCGTCGCCAAGGATGTCAGAAAGAACAACGAAATCGTCGCCTTCTTTAACAAGACCCATTGCGATACCCGCAACAGAAGCCTTGATTGGAACACCAGCATCCATAAGTGCTAGAGATGTACCACATACAGAAGCCATTGAAGAAGAACCGTTAGATTCTGTGATTTCCGATACAACACGAACTGTGTATGGGAATTCGTCAACAGAAGGCATTACTGCTTGGATACCACGTTTAGCAAGCTTACCGTGACCAATTTCACGACGCTTAGGAGAACCAACGAAACCAGTCTCACCTACACAGTATGGAGGGAAGTTGTAGTGTAGAAGGAAGTTGTCTTTCTTCTCACCCATTAGGCTGTCGATGATTTGTGCATCACGTTGTGTACCAAGCGTTGCAGTAACAAGTGCTTGAGTTTCACCACGAGTGAATAGAGAAGAACCGTGTGTACGTGGAAGAACACCAGTACGTACGTCTAGCGCACGAACCATGTCTTTTTCACGGCCATCGATACGTGGGTTGCCAGCAATAATGCGGCTACGTACTACGTTTTTCTCTAGAGAACCAAGCATGCCGCGGATTTCGCGCTCATCTAGGTTTTCGTCTTGTGCGATTAGAGCTTCAACAGTGTCGTTCTTGATTGCGCCAACTTGCTCGTAACGCGCCATTTTCTCAGTGATCTGGTACGCGTCAGATAGACGAGTTTCAGCAAGTTCAGCAACTTGAGCTTTAAGCTCAGTGTTAACTGCTGGCGCTTCCCAGTTCCAAGATGGAGTTGCAACTTCAGCAGCAAACTCGTTAATTGCTTTGATTACAACTTGTTGTTGGTCGTGACCGTAAACAACAGCTGAAAGCATTTCTTCTTCAGATAGGTTATCTGCTTCAGATTCAACCATAAGTACTGCGCCTTCTGTACCAGACACAACTAGGTCTAGTTTAGAGTTTTCAAGCTCAGTATTTGATGGGTTAAGAACAAGTTCGCCGTCGATGTGACCAACACGTGCAGCACCGATAGGACCATTGAATGGAGCACCAGAGATAGCAAGTGCAGCAGACGTTGCGATCATAGTGATCATGTCTGGGTTTACGTCAGGGTTGATAGAAACAACCGTAGCGATAACTTGAACTTCGTTTTTAAACGCACTTGGGAAAAGTGGACGAATTGGACGGTCAATCAGACGAGCTGTTAGTGTTTCGCCTTCAGATGGACGACCTTCACGCTTGAAGAAACCACCAGGGATTTTACCCGCAGCGTATGTACGCTCTTGGTAGTTAACTGTTAGAGGGAAGAAATCTTGACCCGCAACAGCTTCTTTTTTAGCAACAACAGAAACGAATACTGATGTATCGTCCATAGTCGCCATTACAGCAGCAGTAGCTTGACGTGCCATTACGCCCGTTTCTAGAGTAACGGTGTGGTTACCGTACTGGAATGACTTTACAACTGGTTTTTCAAACATTGTATATCCTTCATCTGAAAATCTCTTTTCAGAATAAGTGAATGAATGCTCAGCAATAACTAATCGCGACTAGTAAAAAAAGACGAGAAGTTCAATCAGACTAAACATCTGCTTTTAATAGTCGCGACCTATTGGCCGACATCTGTGACTGTTATTGTTGAGCTAATTAGGGTGCGAAATAATCAAACAATTATTCGCGTGCGAGAGTATAAACTATTTTCTTGGCAAGAGACATTTTCACGATTAAAAATCAGGTTAACCGCACAGAGAACCTTCATTTTTAACATTAAAAATATAACAGGCACAAAAAAAGGAGCATAAATGCTCCTTTTCTTCAAACTGTCTTTGCAGACATCGCTATTAGCGACGTAGGCCTAGACGCTTGATTAGGTCTTGGTAACGAGTAAGGTTTTTGCCTTTCAAGTAATCAAGAAGCTTACGACGGCTAGAAACCATACGTAATAGACCACGACGGCTGTGGTGATCGTGTTTGTGCGCTTTGAAGTGACCTTGTAGGTGGTTGATAGAAGCAGTAAGTAGTGCTACTTGTACTTCTGGTGAACCTGTGTCGCCTTCAGATTGTGCGTATTCTGCAACGATTGCTGCTTTAGTTTCTGCATTCAGAGACATAAATCTCTCCTGATAAGAGTAAGTTTATATTTGTAGCAGCCAATCTCTGATTCAGCCGCTACGCGAGCCGAGGATTATAGGGAAGTTTACGAGTTGGTGCAATAACAATCGAACTGATGAAAAACGAAAAAAGCGAACCATTAAAATTAAGGGCTCGCTTTCTATATTATTGATTCGCTTTTCCAGGCTAAGCGCCAATACCTAACTAGGTTTCAGCGCTATGCTTGTGGCTCTTCATCTCTGAAAACAACCAAACGCTTCGGTGCAACTCGGCCATCTTCAGCAATCTGAGCAACACCAACAAACAGTTTCTCTTCACCACTTGTCATGCGAACCGTACCTTCAGTTGGCGCACCAGAAACCTGAACGGGCATACCGTGCTGAACTAGGTCAGTCAGTTCCGCGTTTAAGTTAACTTCTGGTAAGTCTTCAACGGCTGTATCCATTGGCATTAATAGTGGATCAAGCAGCTCTTTGGGTGCAATTTCTTGCGCCTGCGCTTGCTCTAGGATCTCGTTCAACTGCTCCAAAGTCACCATACGATCGTACGGATACTTAGCAACACCAGTACGGCGAAGCATGGTCACGTGGGCACCACAACCTAGCATTTCACCAAGATCGTCGGTAATTGTGCGGATGTAAGTGCCTTTTGAACAATGCACTTCCATCTCAACTTCATCACCTTCAAAGCGAAGCAGTTCAATAGAGTAAACAGTGATTTTACGAGATTCACGAGGCACCTCGATACCTGCACGTGCGTATTCATACAAAGGCTTACCTTGATACTTCAATGCTGAGAACATTGATGGAATCTGGTCGGTTTCCCCTTTGAAGCTTGCAATGCAGCGTTCAAGTTGCTCTTGAGTCACGTTAACATCTCGTGTCTCTACCACTTCACCATCAGAGTCAGAGGTATTGGTACGCTCACCAAGCTTAGCGATTACTACGTAGCGCTTGTCAGAATCTAATAGAAACTGAGAAAACTTCGTTGCTTCACCAAGACAAATTGGCAGCATGCCAGTCGCAAGAGGATCAAGAGCACCGGTGTGCCCAGCCTTCTCTGCAAAGTAAATACGTTTTACTTTTTGCAGTGCATCATTAGACGAAATGCCCGTTGGCTTATCTAACAGAATTACCCCGTTGATAGGGCGACCTTTACGACGGCGAGCCATTACTCTTCGCCCTTAGACTGAGTTTCGTCAGTACGGCCAGACGCTTCTTGCTTACGCTTATCGTCGTTTAAAACTTCACTTACTAAGTTAGACATACGCATGCCTTCTACTAGTGTGTTGTCGTAAGTAAAACGCACTTCAGGCGTTAGACGGTGACGAATACGCTTACCAAGAGCCATACGAACTGGCACTTCATGCTCTTTAAGAGCAGCAAGACATGATTCAGGTGTTTGCTCACCGATACATAGGAAAGTAACGAACACTTTTGCGTAAGCAAGGTCACGAGACACTTCTACGTCTGAGATAGTTACCATACCGATACGTGAGTCACGAACTTCACGTTGTAGGATAAGCGCAAGCTCTTTTTGAAGCTGCTGAGACACACGTTGTGTGCGGCTAAATTCTTTTGACATTTTCTTTTCTCACTTAGAAAGATGGGGGGCTTGGTAATTACCAGCCCCCCATGGTGTATTCAACAACCGATTACCTTATTACCTTTATTAGTAATGTTAGTAACCTTAGTCAATATGTCGAGTCGTATAGACTGATTAGTCTAGAGTACGTTTAACCTCAACGATTTCGAATACTTCGATCTGGTCACCAACGCGAACGTCGTTGTAGTTCTTAACGCCAACACCACACTCGTAACCATTCTTAACTTCTTGAACGTCATCTTTAAAACGACGAAGTGACTCTAGTTCACCTTCGTAGATAACAACGTTTTCACGAAGTACACGGATTGGGTTGCTACGCTTAATCGTACCTTCAGTAACGATACAACCAGCGATTGCACCAAGTTTAGGCGACTTAAATACGTCACGAACTTGTGCAAGACCAATGATTTCTTGACGGAATTCAGGAGCAAGCATACCGCCCATTGCCTGTTTAACTTCGTCAATCAGTTGGTAGATGATTGAGTAGTAACGTAGATCTAGGTTTTCGTTCTGAACTGTATTACGCGCAGTTGCGTCAGCACGAACGTTGAAACCAAGGATGATAGCGTTAGAAGCTGCAGCAAGCGTTGCGTCAGTTTCAGTAATACCACCAACACCAGAACCTACGATGTTCACTTTAACTTCGTCAGTTGACAGTTTCAGTAGAGAGTCAGCAATCGCTTCTACAGAACCTTGAACGTCAGCTTTAAGTACAACGTTAAGTTCAGCAACTTCGCCTGCCGTCATGTTCGCGAACATGTTCTCTAGTTTCGCTTTTTGTTGGCGAGCTAGTTTAACATCACGGAATTTACCTTGACGGTAGTTTGCAACTTCACGCGCTTTACGCTCATCACGTACAACAGTCGCTTCATCACCTGAAGCAGGAACGCCAGAAAGACCTAGAATTTCTACAGGGATAGATGGACCTGCAGTTTCGATGTCTTTACCGTTTTCATCACGCATTGCACGAACACGGCCGTACTCTTGACCACAAAGAACGATATCGCCTTTGTTTAGAGTACCAGACTGTACTAGTACTGTTGCAACTGGACCGCGACCTTTATCAAGACGAGATTCAACAACAACACCAGATGCCATGCCTTCTTTAACCGCTGTAAGTTCAAGAACTTCAGACTGAAGAAGGATAGACTCTAGAAGACCATCAATGTTTGTACCCTGTTTTGCAGAGATGTGAACGAAGATGTTCTCACCGCCCCATTCTTCAGGAATAACGTCGTATTGAGCTAGCTCATTCTTAACGTTGTCTGGGTTTGCACCCTCTTTGTCGATCTTGTTCACAGCAACAATCAGAGGAACGCCTGCCGCTTTCGCGTGCTGGATTGCTTCGATTGTTTGTGGCATTACGCCATCGTCTGCAGCAACAACAAGTACAACGATATCTGTCGCTTGAGCACCACGAGCACGCATAGCAGTAAAGGCCGCGTGTCCAGGAGTATCAAGGAACGTGATCATGCCGTTGTCAGTATCTACGTGGTAAGCACCAATGTGCTGCGTGATACCGCCAGCTTCGCCAGAAGCAACGTGTGCTTTACGAATGTAGTCAAGTGTTGAAGTTTTACCGTGGTCAACGTGACCCATGATAGTAACAACAGGAGCACGACCTTCAGCGATAGCATCGCTATCACGGTCAGCTAGTACTGCTTCTTCAAGTTCGTTTTCTTTACGTAGGATTACCTTGTGACCCATTTCTTCAGCAACAAGTTGTGCTGTTTCTTGGTCGATCACTTGGTTGATAGTCGCCATAGCGCCCATCTTCATCATTACTTTGATAACTTCAGTTGCTTTAACTGACATTTTGCTAGCCAGTTCAGAAACAACGATAGTTTCGCCGATAGCAACGTCAGATTTTGCAACAGTCGCTGACTTATCGAAGCCTTGCTGCATTGAAGTTGGTTTAGCAAGCTTACCTTTACCGCCACGACCACGTTGGTTACGACCACCACGGTTATTGCCAGGCTGAGTTGCTGGAGCTGGTTTCTTCTTGCGACGACGAGGTGCTTTCTCATCTTTTTTGTCTGCCGCATCTTCAGCTTCACGAGCGTAAGTAGAAGTCGTCACATGGTAATCCGCAGATTTCTCTTGCTCTTTCTTCTTCTTCTCTTCTTCAGACCAACGTTCTTGGTTCTCTTCTGCTAACTTACGAGCTTCTTCAACAAGCTTAGCTGCTTCAGCTTCGGCTTTACGAGTTGCTTCTTGCTCTTGACGAGCTTTAAGTTCATCCGCTTCTTTTTTCGCTTGTGCGTTAGCGTCTGCATTTTTTGAATTCATGTCTTTTTTAGCCTTTTCAGCTTGTGCGCGTTGAGCCTTCTCTTCAGCTTCACGTTTTGCATCCGCTTCACGTGTTACTTTTGCTTCGGCTTCGCGCTGTGCTTTCTCTGCAGCATCACGTTTCGCTTGCTCTTCAGCATCGCGTTGTGCTTTCTCTTCCGCTTCACGATTAGCTACTTCCTCAGCTTCACGTTTCGCTTCATCTTCAATAGTGCTGCGCTTCACGTAAGTACGCTTTTTACGTACCTCAACTTGAACATCCTTACTCTTACCGCCTCCAGCGGCAACACTTAGCGTGCTGCGGGTCTTGCGTTGAAGAGTTAAACGAGTCGGTTCTGTTTCACCAGAAGTATCGCCGTGCTCCTTTTTAAGGTGCGTTAGCAATGTTTGCTTCTCTGAATCAGTCACTTGGTCCGACCCTGCTTTCTTCATGCCTGCATCAGCAAGTTGTTCAATTAAGCGGTCAACTGGCGTACCAATCTCTTCACTCAGTGCTTTAACTGTTAATTGTGTCATACCGCTCTCTCTCCTTGCTGAATTATTCTTCGTCGCCGAACCAACAGATGTTACGCGCAGCCATAATTAGCTCGCCTGCACGCTCTGCAGTTAGGTCTTCGATGCCTTCTAGTTCATCAACGCCTTGGTCAGCTAGGTCTTCCAATGTCGCAACGCCTTTTGCTGCTAGCTTGTAAGCCATTTCACGCTCAAGACCTTCAAGTGCAAGTAGGTCTTCAGCTGGCTCAACACCATCGAAAGTTTCTTCTTTCGCTAGCGCTAGAGTTGTCAGTGCGTCTTTCGCGCGGTTACGCAATTCTTCAACGATACCTTCATCTAGACCATCTACTTCAAGAAGCTCGTTCACAGGAACGTAGGCTACTTCTTCAAGCGTAGAGAAGCCTTCTTCAACAAGCATTTGAGCAAAGTCTTCTTCGATATCTAGGTGCTTCATGAAGTTTTCAATAGAAGCAACTGCTTCTTCTTGGTGCTTCTTCTCTAGATCAGCAACAGTCATTACGTTCAGTTCCCAACCAGTAAGTTGAGACGCTAGACGTACATTTTGACCGCTACGACCGATAGCTTGCGCTAGATTGTCAGCTTCAACCGCGATGTCCATTGAGTGCGTATCTTCATCAACGATGATAGAAGCAACATCAGCAGGAGCCATTGCATTGATAACGAATTGCGCCGGGTTATCATCCCAAAGCACGATATCGATACGCTCACCGCCAAGGTCGTTAGATACAGCTTGTACACGTGCGCCACGCATACCAACACACGCACCAACAGGGTCAATACGTTTGTCGTTTGTTTTAACGGCGATTTTAGCACGAGAACCAGCGTCACGTGCAGCACCTTTAAGTTCAATTAGCTCTTCACCAATCTCAGGCACTTCAACACGGAATAGTTCAGCTAGCATTTCTGGCTTAGAACGAGTAACAAAAAGCTGGAAACCACGAGCTTCTGGCTTAACTGCGTATAGAAGACCACGAACACGGTCACCTGGACGGAAGTTTTCACGAGGAAGTTGGTCATCACGAAGGATTACCGCTTCAGCATTGTTACCTAGATCTAGAATCACTGTGTCACGGTTAACTTTCTTAACTGCGCCAGTGACTAGCTCGCCTTCGTTATCAATAAACTGTTCAACGATTTGAGCGCGTTCAGCTTCACGTACTTTCTGTACGATAACTTGCTTAGCTGTTTGAGTCGTAATACGGTCAAACGTTACTGATTCGATATCATCTTCGATGAAACCGCCAAGTTCGATCTCTGGATCATCGTACTTTGCAGCTTCAATAGAGATTTCTTTTGTTGGGAATTCAACTTCCTCAACAGCTTCCCAACGGCGGAAAGTTTCGAAATTACCCGTTTTACGGTCAATCTCAACACGAACTTCGATTTCTAGTTCGCTTTTCTTTTTTGTTGCCGTTGCAAGCGCGATTTCAAGCGCTTCAAAAATACGCTCACGAGGAACTGCTTTCTCATTAGAAACAGCTTCTACTACCGCCAAAATTTCTTTGTTCATTAATCTAGCCTCTTAAGCTCTTCTCTCTAGGAGAACTAAAATTTAGGGATCAGGTTAGCTTTCGCAATATTGCTCAGGACGAATTCTTCTTCTTGTCCTTCAACCAATACTTTCACTGTCTCGCCTTCGATAGATTGGATATCACCTTTCCATTTACGACGGTTGCCGACAGCCATTTTCAAAACGATGCTTACCTCGTGACCAATAAATTGTTGGTAATGCTCAGCTTTGAACAGTGGTCTCTCTAAACCTGGTGAAGACACTTCAAGGTTATAAGCCACTGAAATTGGATCTTCAACGTCCATTACGGCACTTACTTGGTGACTAACTTCAGAGCAATCATCTACATTGATACCATTTGGTGAATCGATGTAAATGCGTAGCGTTGAGTGCTCACCAGCACGAATAAATTCTAATCCAACTAACTCATAACCTGATGCTGCTACTGGAGCGTCAAGCATTTCAGTAAGTTGTCTTTCTAAACCAGTCATTTAACCACTCCAGAAACAAAAAAAGGGCTCAAAGCCCAATTTAAATTCCAAGCAAACATTATCATCTAAATGCATTTATAAATGCTTAGATAACAAAAAACCCCGTATAAGTCGGGGTTTTTGTTGCTGGACCCTTATATGTTAAGTGTCATCATATTTGATATCACACTTAACTCACAGTGAGGTTCACACTGTGCAAACTTGCTACCAATACAAGCTATATAATAGCATTGAAATTGGTTGCGGGAGCCGGATTTGAACCGACGACCTTCGGGTTATGAGCCCGACGAGCTACCAAACTGCTCCATCCCGCGTCCGACTTGTGAACATTATACGCCCAACAAGATGTTTTACAAGTTTGTAAACATGGTGCCGAGAGAGGGACTCGAACCCTCACACCCTAAGGCACTAGCACCTCATGCTAGCGTGTCTACCAATTTCACCATCTCGGCATCAAATCTTTACAGATTATTGTGGAATTTCGTCGCCTTGCGCCGGAACTTCACTCACTGCATCTTCAGCTTGTTGAATCACCTGACCTTGAGTCGGGTCAATCCACTGTGACTCAGTTTTATGTGTAGACATATTACCAAGCACTAAGCTAAGGATAAAAAATGTAGTTGCAAAAATTGCAGTCATTCGGGTAAGGAAATTTCCTGAGCCACCAGCACCAAACACAGTGTTTGAAGCGCCAGCACCGAAAGAGGCTCCCATATCTGCGCCTTTACCTTGTTGAATCAACACTAGGCCAATTACACCAAGCGCTGCCAACAGGTAAATCACAAGTAGAACTGTAAACATTTTTCCACCTATGTTCCTAATTGTTGAGCCAGCGCCGTTCAAAAAACCATTTTCAAGAACAAGGCTAGCGACCTCCTAACTGAAGGCCGAGCAATACTAGCGAATGCGACGATGACTGACAAGGGGAATTTACTAAAAAATAAGCCTTTACCAAGCAAGTGGTCAAAAAAAGGGCAAAAGGGACACAAAACTCATTTGCGTCCCTTTTTAATCATCACATAACTAAAACCCGGCCCCCACAAGTGAGACCGACTTCGCCTGTTACGGCAAACGTTTTATTAGCAATTCGCTTTTACTGCATCAGCAATTTTCAGTGCAGAACTCTGAACAAGTTCAGCATCTTCACCTTCGACCATTACGCGAAGTAGTGGCTCAGTACCCGATTTGCGTAATAGCACACGACCTTTCTCACCGAGTTCCGTCTCGACTTCAATAACAGCCGCTTTCACAGCTTCTGCTTCTAGTGGATTTGAATCACCACTGAAACGAACATTTTCTAGAACTTGAGGGTATAACGTCATACCTTGAGAAAGCTCATTCAGTGTCATTTCACTATCGACAACTGAGGCCAATACTTGCAGAGCAGCAACGATAGCATCACCTGTCGTCACTTTATCTAATAGGATAACGTGCCCCGAGTTCTCAGCACCGATCTTCCAGCCTTTAGCTAGAAGTTGTTCCATAACATAACGGTCACCAACAGCAGCACGTACAAATGGAATACCTAACTGCTTAAGGCCATTTTCCATACCAAGGTTGGTCATTAGCGTACCAACAACTCCGCCTTTTAGTTCACCACGACGTAGCGCATCACGAGCAATGATGTAAGCGATTTGGTCGCCATCAACCTTGTTGCCTAGCTCATCAACCATGATGATACGATCACCATCACCATCAAAGCCAAGGCCTAACGCCGCTTTTTCTTCAAGCACTTTAGCTTGCAGAGCGCGTACATCAGTCGCACCGACTTCGTGGTTGATGTTAGTGCCATTTGGCTCCACACCAATCGCAACAACCTCAGCACCCAGCTCTTTAAATACAGCCGGCGCAATGTGATAAGTCGCACCATGCGCGCAATCCACCACAATTTTCATACCAGCTAGCGTCATTTTGTGTGGGAATGTACTTTTACAAAATTCAATATAACGGCCTGCTGCATCATTTAGGCGCACCGCTTTACCTAATTCAGAAGATTCAACGCACTCGATATCTTTGTCTAGCTCAGCTTCGATTGCGAGTTCAATGTCATCCGACAATTTAGTACCTTCAGACGAGAAGAACTTGATGCCGTTGTCATAGAATGGGTTGTGCGATGCAGAGATAACAATCCCCGCTTCAGCACGGAAAGTTTGTGTTAGGTAAGCAACAGCAGGTGTTGGCATTGGACCAGTAAACGTAGCTTGAAGACCAGCAGCAGCAAGTCCCGCTTCTAGTGCAGACTCAAGCATGTAGCCAGAGATACGAGTATCTTTACCAATGATCACTTTCTTTGTGCCCTGCTTCGCAAGAACACGACCAGCAGCCCAGCCAAGCTTCAAAACAAAATCAGGTGTGATTGGGTACTGGCCCACTTTTCCACGTACACCATCTGTGCCGAAGTAACGTCTTTTATCAGACATATTGATTTTCCTTAATTATGATTAGTGATTGTTATTCATCACTTCGATTATCTTCATCGCTTCCAATGTATCTTCTACATCGTGAACGCGAATAATTTGAGCACCTTTCATCGCAGCAATGGTGGCGCAAGTAACACTTCCTACCATGCAATCTACTGGTGCTTTGTCTAGCAGTTTAAAGATCATCGATTTTCTCGAGATACCCGCTAAGATTGGCAAGCCAAGCGTATGAAATTTTTCAAGGTGTGCTAATAGGTGGTAATTATGCTCTATCGTTTTACCAAAGCCAAAGCCAGGATCTAAAATAAGTTGATCTTTAGGTATACCTACGGACTCACAAGCCTCAGCCCTTTCTTTTAAAAAGTCTTCAACATCAGTGAAAACATCGTCATAACTAGGGTTAGCTTGCATGTTTCTTGGCTGGCCTTTCATGTGCATCAAACAAACTGGAACTTGAGCTTGAGCAGCAGCCTCTAAAGCGCCCGGCTCTTGCAGAGCTCGCACATCATTGATCAAGTCAGCACCCGCTTCAACGGCTTGACGCATCACCTCAGCTTTGCTGGTATCAATCGAGATCCAAACATCAAACTTGGCGCGAATCGCTTTAATCGCAGGGATAACTCGAGCTAACTCTTCCTCTAAGGACACCTCTGGAGCACCCGGACGAGTCGACTCACCACCAATATCAATAATGCTAACGCCAGCCTGAATCATTCGCTCTGCTTGCAGTAAAGCATTATCTAATGAATTGAATTTTCCGCCATCAGAGAAAGAGTCAGGCGTAACATTGAGGATACCCATCACATGTGGGCGGTCTAAAACGAGCGTTTTATTGTGTGCTTTTAATATCATGGAAGGTGGGTCTTAAAGGTAAAAAATATCTTGGCCTAGAAACAGAAAAACCCTGAGCGTACTCAGGGTTTTAATTAATAGCTTAGCGATTAAGAATCTTTGTTTTGAGCGTCATCTGATTCAGATTTAGCTTCTTCAACTGTCGACTCTTCAGCTTTTGGCTCGGCTTCGGCTTTCTCTTCTGATTTAGCTTCAGGTTTAGCTTCTTCCTTTGCAGGTTCTGCTTTCGCCTGGTCACCCCAACCAGCAGGCTCACGAATGTCGTCTTTGCGTTCCATCAAGTCATCAATCTGACCTGCATCAATCGTTTCAAACTTCATTAGCGCATCTTTCATCGAGTGCATGATATCCATGTTCTCTTCAAGAATCTGTTTCGCACGAGCATAGTTACGGTCGATAAGAATACGAATTTCTTCATCGATTAATCTAGTTGTATCGTCAGAAACATGTTTCGCTTGGCTCATGCCGCGACCTAGGAAAACTTCGCCTTCTTCTTCAGCATAAAGAAGAGGACCTAGTTTTTCAGAGAAGCCCCACTGCGTAACCATCTTACGAGCAATATCAGTTGCACGCTCGATATCGTTAGACGCACCAGTCGAAACTTTGTCTTTACCGTAGATAAGCTCTTCAGCAAGACGACCACCGTACAAACTAGAGATCATTGATTCTAGATGCTGGCGAGACATGCTTACGCGGTCTTGCTCAGGTAGGTACATAGTTACACCAAGCGCACGACCACGTGGAATGATTGAGACCTTGTACACTGGATCGTGTTCAGGCACCAAGCGACCAACAATTGCGTGACCCGCTTCGTGGTAAGCCGTTGACTCTTTCACTTCCTCAGACATCACCATTGAACGGCGCTCTGCACCCATCATGATTTTGTCTTTCGCAAGTTCAAACTCAACCATAGATACATTGCGTTTGTTACCACGAGCAGCAAATAGAGCCGCTTCGTTAACAAGGTTCGCAAGGTCTGCACCAGAGAAACCTGGAGTACCACGAGCAATCAAAGATGGTTCAACATCACCTGATAGTGGCACTTTACGCATGTGTACTTTAAGAATCTGTTCACGACCACGTACATCAGGCAGACCAACCACAACTTGACGGTCAAAACGACCAGGACGAAGTAATGCAGGGTCTAGTACGTCTGGACGGTTAGTCGCAGCGATAACAATAATACCTTCGTTACCTTCGAAACCATCCATCTCAACCAGCATTTGGTTAAGTGTTTGCTCACGTTCATCGTGACCACCACCAACACCAGCGCCACGTTGACGACCTACAGCATCGATTTCATCGATAAAGATGATACAAGGCGCTGCTTTCTTCGCTTGTTCGAACATGTCACGCACACGAGATGCACCAACACCAACAAACATTTCAACGAAGTCAGAACCAGAGATAGTAAAGAACGGTACTTTCGCTTCACCAGCAATCGCTTTTGCAAGCAATGTCTTACCCGTACCAGGAGGACCGACCAACAGGATACCTGTCGGGATCTTACCACCAAGCTTTTGGAAGCGGCTTGGGTCACGAAGGTAATCCACAAGCTCTTTCACGTCTTCTTTTGCTTCGTCACAACCAGCAACATCAGCAAACATCGTTTTGATTTGTTCTTCGCTCATCATTCGAGCTTTGCTCTTACCAAAAGACATTGCGCCTTTACCGCCGCCGCCGCCTTGCATTTGACGCATGAAGAAAATCCACACACCAATCAGTAAGATCATTGGGAACCATGAAATGAAGATAGTGCCAAGCAGGCTCTGCTCTTCAGGTGGTGTACCCTGAACTTTTACGTTTTGATTAATTAAGTCATCAAGTAGCTTTTGATCATAAACAGGCATGTAAGTTACATACTTAGAGCCTCCACCACGACGTGTGAAAGTGATTTCGCTGTTATTGAACTGTGCGTCTTGAATCTGGCCTTGGCCAACTTCCTGTACAAACGTGGTGTAATCTACTGCTCTGCCGTTACTTTCCCCAGGGCCGAAGCTCTGGAATACCGACATCAACACTACCGCGATAACAAGCCACAGAATTAAATTTTTTGCCATGTCACTCAAGGTGTAAGCCTCTCGATAACTAATTGTAATTAAAGGTAGGGTACTACAGTTTGTAACCTGTAGCCATGTTGTTAACTCTCACTCTTGGAAGAGAATCGTTAACCTTTGTAACCAGTTGCTACGATAAACACTTCACGAGAGCGAGCTCGAGAAGAGTCGGGTTTTCTAACTTTGACTGTTTTAAACATCTCACGGACGTCCTTAACATATTGGTCAAACCCTTCGCCTTGGAATACTTTTACAACAAAACTACCATTGGTAGCTAGAACTTGTCGACACATATCCAAAGCTAATTCAACTAAATACATAGCTCTTGGCTGATCCACAGAATTGTTGCCTGCTATATTAGGTGCCATATCAGACATCACGACATCAACCATGTTTGGTTGTATACGTTCCAACAACGCATCTAGCACAGCTTCTTCGCGGAAATCGCCTTGTAAAAAGCTCACTCCAGCAATCGGATCCATTGGTAACAAGTCACACGCAATGATTTGACCGTTGTCTCCGATAATCTTAGCAGCATATTGAGACCAACCGCCAGGCGCTGCACCCAAATCCACAATGGTCATCCCTGGAGTCAGCAATTTATCTTTCGTTTGAATCTCTTCCATTTTGAAATAAGCACGCGAACGATAGCCTTTTTTTCTGGCTTCATTTGCGTACTTGTCGTCGAAGTGTTCCTTCAACCAACGGCCTGAACTGGCCGAGTGTTTCTGTTTGCTCATTGGATACCTAAATTGGAGGAAAGTACTAATTGCTGAATAAATTATAGTCTTCAGCTTTAGATGGCGTTAAAATAGGTTTTTTCAACCCTAATACTAAATAAAATTGGCCGCGTAATGAACCTAAGTACCAAACAAAAGCAGCATCTAAAGGGCCTAGCTCACAGTTTAAAACCTGTTGTGCTAATGGGCGCAAATGGACTTACTGAAGCTGTTCTAGCGGAAATCGAATTAGCTCTAGACCACCACGAACTGATCAAGATTAAAGTTGCATCAGAAGACCGTGAGACTAAGCAACTGATTATCGATGCAATTGTACGTGAATCTAAAGCTGAGAAAGTACAGACTATCGGTAAAGTTCTAGTACTGTTCCGTCAGTCAGAAGCACGTAAAATCGAGATTCCACGCAAGTAAGCGAGCTTAATATAAGCTAACTTCATTAAAAGGAAGCCACTGCGCTTAGCTTTTAGTGTAGCGTGAGAAACGAAAAAGGTCGCATTAGCGACCTTTTTACTTATCAAAAACAAAGAAAATTCAATTAGATGTATTCTACTTTGTCGATTTCGAAGTCTTTATCACCACCTGGGGTAGAGATCAGTACTTCATCGCCTTCCATCTTACCGATAAGACCACGTGCAATTGGGGATTTCACAGAAATGCGACCCGTTTTGATATCGGCTTCATCTTCAGAAACGATTTGGTAGCGGAATTCTTCATCCGTATCTACGTCAATCAAAGTCACTGTCGTGCCAAAGATAATCTTACCTGTGTTATCCATCTGCGTTACATCGATGATCTGAGCCAGTGATAGCTTATATTCAATATCTCGAATTTGAGCTTCACAGATACCCTGCTCTTCACGAGCTGCGTGGTATTCAGCGTTCTCTTTCAAGTCACCGAGTTCACGAGCTTCACCAATAGCTGCTGAAATAATAGGACGTAGCTTAAGTAGGCGATCTAATTCGTCACGTAGCTGCTGAGCGCCACGTACTGTCATTGGAACCTTTTCCATTTTTTACCTCTATGCCAAAGCTTTCTTTGGCCAACATAAATCCACCCAACATACTTATTGGGTGATAGAAACAAAACGATTTGGCTTAGTGTAAACAAACTTTATGGCTAAATCACCTTTATTCCACTTTGCGTTATAAAAGCTTTATCTAGGTCTAAATTACAGACATCACAAAAATGAATAATAACCTCACCATCAATAAGTTGGCGATAAAATATCTAAAAAAAACAAAAATAAACCAAACAAACACAGATCACACTTTTATAAAAACCACATAAAATCAATAACTTGGATGACAACAAACCCAATAAAACAGTGTGCATAATTTTTATTGATATCATTTTACTACCTGATGGTGGAACTTTAGGGTTAAAAAGTACCCCACGGATTGTTCTGGCAAGTTTCACGCTTTTGTTCTAAGCATGATTATGAAGCTTGATTAATACGAGCAATACACAAAAAGGATTCAAATCCTTGATAAATACCTTTATGGACAGTAATTAGGAATTAATAACATGAACAAGACTATGATCGCGCTTGCTGTATCTGCTGCAGCTCTTGCTACTGGTGCTAACGCTTCAGAACTATACAACCAAGACGGTACTTCTCTAGAAATGGGTGGCCGTGCGGAAGCTCGTCTATCTATGAAAGATGGTAACGCTCAAGACAATTCTCGAATCCGTCTTAACTTTCTAGGTCAAGTTGAAATCCAAGATGGCCTATACGGTGTTGGTTTCTACGAAGGCGAATTCACAACTGCTGAAAACGGCGAAGGCACTGACAAAAACAGCGACAGCCTAACTAACCGTTACGCTTACGCTGGACTTGGCGGTACATTCGGTGAAGTAACTTACGGTAAAAACGACGGCGCTCTAGGCGTAATCACTGACTTTACCGATATCATGGCTTACCACGGTAACTCTGCAGCAATGAAAATCAATGCTGCTGACCGTGCTGACAACATGCTTTCTTACAAAGGTCAATTCCAAGACCTAAGCGTTAAAGCAAGCTACCGTTTTGCTGACCGTACTGAACTAGATGCATCAGGTAAAGTTATTAGTGAAGCTAATGGTAACGCGAATGCTAAAGTAGCATCATACAGCGACAACAGCGCTGATGGTTACTCTCTATCTGGTATCTACGCAATCGGTGAAACTGGCGTTAAACTAGGTGCTGGTTACGCAAGCCAATACTCTGGTGATGAAGCTCAAGACGAATACATGCTTTCGGGTTCTTACACTATGGGCGACCTATACTTCGCTGGTGTATTCACAGATGGTCAAGTTGCTAAGAACGACGGTGATTACACTGGTTACGAAGTAGCAGCGGCTTACACTCTAGGTCAAACAGTATTCTCATCTACATACAACAACGCTGAAACTAATGGCGAAACGTCTGCAGACAATATCGCAATCGACGCGACGTACTACTTCAAGCCTAACTTCCGTGGCTACGTATCGTACAACTTCAACCTAATCTCAGCGGGTGACCAGTTCGGTACAGAAGGTACTAACCTACCTGCAACTTCAGCACAAGCTGAAGACGAGCTAGCTCTAGGTCTACGTTACGACTTCTAATTCTGATTATCTAATTGATTAATTAGTTAATTGAGAATCAAAACGCCCGCTCTATAGCGGGCGTTTTTTATATCTGTATACTGAAAACATCAGTCATCCAAGAAAATCTTCTATGCGCCTTCTATCCAGTTTACTCCTATGTGGTTTGTCACTGTGTAGCTATTCAATTAGTGCTTTCGAATACCTCCCTCTAGATAAACTGCCCGATGGCAGTAGCACAAGCTTGATACTGAAGTCATTGAGTGATGATTCGAGTGAGTTGAACACCAATAGCGATGGCTTTTACCCACCCGCCAGTACGTTAAAGCTAGTCACCGCTTTGGCAGCCAAATTGGAGTTAGGAGATAATTTTAACTACACGACCAGCATTGCGCGTTCTAATAAAGATGTCGTGATCGCATTCAGTGGTGACCCTACACTACAAAGAGAGCATCTAAAAAACCTTTTAGATCAATATGCTAAATCGCAATCTAAAACCATCAAGGGCAACTTATACCTCGATAACTCAGCTTTTACTGGCTATCAACGAGCAGTTGGTTGGCCTTGGGACATTTTAGGCGTTTGTTACAGCGCTCCCTCTAGTGCAATGACCTTAGACAGTAACTGCGCACAAGCCTCTATTTATACAAAAGATAACGGTACAACACGCGTATATATCCCAGCTCACTACCCAATAGACGTGACAACCTCAGCAGCCACGGTAACTCGCTCTGGCCAAAAGGCAACGCAATGCGACCTTGAGCTTATTACTACCCCAGACAACACTTACAAGCTCTCTGGTTGCTTAGTTGAACGTAAAAAACCGTTGCCACTCAAGTTCGCGATTCAAAGTCCAGAACTTTACACCTATCAAGTTGTTGCATCGCTTCTCAAAGAACTGAAAATAGAAGTAAAAGGTGATGTAATTATTGGTAAAAAAGCGAAAGCAGACAAAAGCACGTTAATCGCAAGCCACAGCTCAGAGAAACTTCCCGAACTGATTAATATCATGCTCAAGAAATCAGACAACCTGATCGCTGACAATCTAACTAAAACGCTGGGTGCGACATTTTATGTTCAACCGGGCAGTTTTAATAACGGCACTGAAGCGATAAAGCAGATATTACTGACCAAAGCCAATATTGACCTAAGCCAAGCACAGTTGGTCGATGGTTCAGGGCTATCCAGAAATAATCGCATGACCACGCAAACCATGGCTCAGGTACTTCGTTATATCTGGGAGAACGATAAACAGCTCAACCTGATTGAGGCTATGCCTACATCTGGCACTGATGGAACACTCAAATACCGTCAAAGCATGAGAAAAGCACCAATCCAAGGTAACATTATTGCCAAAAGTGGTTCTTTGTATGGGAGCTACAACATGGCAGGCTTTGGTTTAGATAAAGCGGGAAAACCAAACTCTCTATTTGTACAGTTTGTCCGTGATTACTTTCCTGACACACCAGATCCAGAAAAACCAGTAGAAGCACCCATCATCCAGTTTGAACGAGCTTTCTACACAAATGTAGTTGAATTCAGTCAAACACAGAGCAAACCTAAGTAATGTTCAACTCTGTTTAAGCTTCTACTTAAGCAATAAAAACGGCGCTGAAGATCTTGAATCTTCAGCGCCATTTTTGTCTCTAAGGTGCTTTTAGCTATTTTTATAAATGCTAAGCGATCCCTAAGAATGAATTAACCACAGTGAAGTAGATCCACATTCCAGAGATATCCACTATCGAAGCCAGTACAGGGCTCACTAACACAGCAGGATCAAGTTTGAAGAATCGAGCGACTATCGGTAACCCACCGCCGAGTACAGTTGATATGGTCACTTGAATAAACAGAGCAACAGCAATCGCGTAAGCAATCATATTAATGTCGTAACCACCCGTTGACTGGTTGTCACTGAATAATAAGATTCGGCCAATCATCACTAAGGCGATCGCAAGAGCTAAACAGATAGCAACTCTAAGCTCTTTCCATAGAACGTTGGCCCACTGGCGTTTCTTCAATTCCCCTGTGGCTAAGGCCCTAATGACCAAAGTCGCAGCTTGTGTTCCTGTGTTGCCACCCGCGGCAGCGATTACCGGCATATAGATCGCCAGAAGTACTAGCTGGCTAAGAATGTCTTCATACTGAGCAATGATAAGCCCAGAGACAATGCCCAGCAGTGCTAAGGCAATAATCCAACCGATACGCTGCCTAACATGGCTAAGCACTCCAGTTGAAAGGTAACCTTGTTGAGGTTCAACCTCTGAGTAGATCAGCCCTAGTTGGTGAGCTAGATGTCGAGAGCGCTTCTCAAAGCCCTGCTCTTCTAGCTCACTAAGTAAAGTCTGAATCGTACTAAGAGAGCATTGCCCAAGCACTAACACCGCATCTTCAAGTGGCATTCGGTTTAAAAGGTTAATTTGTTGCTCACGCCCATACTGTTGAAAGGCATTCGATACAGCTTGGATGTCTTGCTCTGAGTACAGAGCTTCAATAGATAAAAAAGTGTTGTTCATTACCGTCATGGCGAATCTCCCGATTGGCAAAGGTAACGACCATCAAAACAAGTAGCCTATAGAGAGTACCGCGAGAGTATAAAGCGGTGTACACCAGGAGCGTATAGCTATATACATCAAGAATATACAACTAAGCGCACCAAGAGCTTAAAGCACTGATGTGTCTACTTGTTAGAATCTAGTGTGTGGAAAAGAATGAGGGGGAAAAACAAAGATACCCTACCCGAACGGCAGGACAATAGATCAATACCGAGACGGGTTATTCTTCTCCATTCAAACTAGGAGGATGGTCGGTATTGTTCATAAAAATCTCCAGAATTACTGTCAATATGACAGCGCGCATAGTGTAGCAATGCACGTTCAAAAACTTCGTCAACTTTGTGTCAATAAAAAAGGCATCCGTGGATGCCTTTTGTTCAATTATTGATGTGTGTTATTACTTAATAGTAATACGAGCAAACTTACGCTTACCTACTTGGTAAACTGCAGTACCTGCTTCAGGTACAAACTTGCTGTCTTCAATCTTCTCGCCTTCAAGCTTAGCAGCGCCTTGCTTGATCATACGCATCGCATCAGAAGTCGAGTTTACAAGACCCGCTTCTTTTAGAACGTTCGCAATCGGTAGGCCGGCTTCGAATTCAAATTCAGGCATTTCATCAGGAACTTGGTTCTTAGCAAAACGGTTAACGAACTCTTGCTCAGCCGCTTCAGCATCTGCTTCGCTGTGGAAACGAGCAATGATCTCTTTAGCAAGAAGTACTTTCACGTCACGAGGGTTTTTGCCCGCCTCAACGCCAGCTTTCAGTTCCGCAACTTCTTCAAGAGGACGGAAAGACAGTAGCTCGTAGTAGCTCCACATTAGATCGTCAGAGATAGACATGATCTTACCAAACATCTCGCTTGGTGCTTCGCTGATACCGATGTAGTTGTGCGCAGACTTAGACATCTTCTTAACGCCGTCTAGACCAACAAGTAGTGGCATCATCAGTACCGCTTGTGGTTTTTGACCTGCTGCTTTTTGCAGTTCACGACCCATAAGAAGGTTAAACTTCTGGTCAGTACCGCCAAGCTCAACATCGCTCTCTAGTGCAACAGAGTCGTGACCTTGAAGAAGTGGGTACATGAATTCGTGGATTGCGATCGGTTGACCACCAGCGTAACGCTTTTTAAAGTCATCACGCTCAAGCATACGAGCAACAGTTTGGTTAGAAGCAAGACGAATCATGCCTTCTGCACCAAGCTCAGATAACCACTCAGAGTTGAAACGAATTTGCGTTTTCGCAGGATCTAGAATCTTGAATACTTGCTCTTTGTAAGTTTCAGCATTCTTCAATACGTCTTCACGGCTTAGCGGTGGACGTGTTGAGTTCTTACCTGATGGATCACCAACCATTGCTGTGAAATCACCGATAAGGAACGTCACTTCATGACCAAGCTCTTGGAAAGCACGAAGCTTGTTAAAGATAACCGTATGGCCTAGGTGGATATCTGGAGCGGTTGGATCGGCACCCAGTTTAATGCGTAAAGGACGACCTTCTTTTAGTTTCGCAATCAGTTCGTCTTCTGGAATCAGTTCTTCTACGCCACGTTTGATCTCGGCTAGTGCAGCTTCAATACTCGCCATTCTTGTTCACTCCCACAGATTTGGCAAAAATATAATAATTAGACATCTTACTTGAATAGCGATGTATTTTGAAACCAGTTACACTATTCCGTCGTCTATTTTCATAATATTTACAGAACGAACCGGAACATGTTGTCTATTTTTGCACGCCTTCCCATTTTGCACCGGGCATTTATCGCATTTTTTAGTGCCGTAATTTTTATCGCTATTTTCTTACTCCCCGACGTCAACAGCTTACGTGACGATACGGGAGCTTTAGTCGTTGGAAAACACTACCCACTGACGATCAGTGCATCAGCACTTGTTAGCTCAAGTGACGCACCACCGACGACAGTACTCAAATGGGAGAAATACACCGTTCGCTCTGGCGAAAGCACCTCTGTTTTATTTGAACGTATTGGCCTTTCATACCGTTTACTGATCACTCTACTCAATACCAATAATGATATTAAGAAGCAACTGTCCAATCTAAGACCTGGCGACGTATTACAATTCGGCTTTGATGAAAACAACGACCTTATTCAGTTGAAGCGACAACTTAGTGCGTTTGAAAGCTTCAAGATCACTAAGTCTGGCGATTCATTCTCCTCTAGCTTCGACAAAAAGGAAGTGGCCTACCAATACAACTATGCCGAAGCCAACATCACGTCTAACTTCTGGAACGCCGGCGTCAATGCAGGCCTAACTGCAAACCAAATTATGGAACTGGCGGGCATCTTCGGTTGGGATATCGACTTTGCGTTGGATATTCGCAACAACGACAGCTTTAAGATTTTGTACCAAGAGAAAGTCGTTGAAGGCGAAGTGATTGGTCGCGGCAAGATCATGGCGGCAGTATTCAAAAACCAAGGTGATTCATTTACCGCGGTATTAGATGATAGAAGCGGCAACTACTTCGATGAAAATGGTCGTGCCATGAAGAAAGCCTTCTTGCGCTCACCGATTGATTTTCGCCGTGTAACATCGAACTTTAACCCTCGTAGAAAACACCCAGTAACCGGTAAGGTTCGAGCTCACCGAGGCACCGACTACGCAGCCCCTGTTGGCACACCTATCTGGGCAGCCGGTGACGGTATTGTTCAGAAATCGGGTTACAACCAATTCAATGGTAACTACGTGTTCATTCGCCACAGCAACACCTATATCACTAAATACTTGCATATGAAGCGACGTATGGTGAAAACAGGTCAGCGCGTAAAACAAGGCCAAACCATTGGTACTTTGGGCGGTACAGGCCGTGTGACTGGCCCGCACTTACACTATGAATTCTTGGTCAATGGCGTACATAAAAATGCGCGAACCGTGAAATTACCGCAATCTAAGTCGTTAACCGGTAAAGCAAAAGCAACCTTTATTGCCAACTCAGAGATTCGACTGAATAACCTTGAGCGATACGGCCAGTTACTAGCGACTAATTAGGCAACTAGATACCAATTAGGTTAAGAGCCCTATAAACCAACGAAAAGAGCGCCCACCAAGGCGCTCTTTTTTATGTTCATCGAACCACTGTATCTACTATTTTTCAGGCTTCTTATCTCGCCCTAGCATTAATAGACAAGGCGTCAGCACCAAGGTTAGTACCGTTGCAAATGCCAACCCTCCCGCAATCGCCGTAGCGAGTTGCGACCACCATTGGGTACTCGGCGCGCCAAACTCTATTTTTTGGTTAATCAGGTCAATGTTCATCTCTAATACCATCGGCATCAAGCCTAAGATCGTAGTCACGGTCGTCAGCATCACTGGCCTTAAACGCTGGACACCAGTTCTTAGAATTGCGTCGCGCTTATCTAAGCCTCTTTTGATTAGTTGATTATAGGTATCAATCAGCACGATATTGTTGTTCACGACTATACCTGCCAGTGCAATCACCCCAATACCGGACATCACGATACCAAACGGACGTTGGAAGATAAGCAGACCAACAAACACACCAACCGTAGAGAACAGCACCGCACTCAGAATCAGGAATGCTTGATAGAAACTATTAAACTGAGTAATCAAAATCAACGCCATTACCGCCAGTGCAACCATGAATGCACTTTGTAAGAAGGCAGAAGAGTTTTCTTGCTCTTCATTTTGACCACGGATACGAAATTCTACGCTACTAGGTAGCCCCAATTCACTTAACGCTTGCTCAATCTTTGGCAGTTCGAGGGCAAGGTTATAGCCCTCTTCCATATCCGCCATGATGTTCACTACGCGCTTACCATCGAGGCGTTTAATCGTATCTTGCTTGTGGTCGGGAACAATCTGAGCAAAGTTGGTGATCGGTACCAAGCCAGCAGGTGTTTTGACTCTCAACTGGTCAAAGCGTCCGATATCTCTTTTATCATTAGGGTAACGCACCAAGATATCGACCTCTTCTGATGAGTCATCAGGCAGGTAATCACCAATCTTGAGACCATTGGTAACGAATTGAACGGTATTACCCACCAAGGTCGCATCAGCGGAAAAGCGCGCGGCATCGTCTCGGCGAATATCCACTTTCCAATCAATGCCATCTTTGCTTGCTGTATCACTGATGTTAGTCAGAGCTTGATTACCATCCGCCCAGTTTCTTACAATTTTTGCAGCCTGATTCAGCTGTTCTGGTGTTGTTGCTGACAGCTCAATCACTAAATCATTTTCAACCGGAGGCCCTGCATCTGGAAACTTATATTCAATCTCAACACCAGCGTATTGATCGGTTTGCACCTTTAATTCATCAATAATCGCTTTAACACTACGACGATATTGCCAATCAACAGGAGTAATCGAGATCAAGCCAATCTGGTCGTCCCCACCCGTGCGTGTGTAAACAGTATCGAACTCATCATGATTAAGCATCATTTGCTCAATATCGCGCATGATGTCATCTTTTTCTTGAATAGAAAGATCACCATGAGAACGAACTTTAACGTTAAAGAACGGCGGATCAACCTCAGGGAAGAACTCTGCACCTAGGCCCGCTTTTGAATAAGTAAAACCAACTGCAACCGCGAGCAATATCGCACTGAACAGAATCTTAAAGGGATGCTTAATCGCAATCGAAAGCGTGTGGTAATACGCCTTGGTTAAGCCCGTTGCTTGTGAAAAATCACCATTATGCAGTGCCACCATTCGAGCTTGGCTTTTAGGCGATACGTATTGAGGTTTGCCAATCAAGCCACCTAATACCGGTACAAACAACAACGCCATAATCAATGAAGCGGTTAAGGTTGCAATCAATGTTAATGGCAGGAACTTCATGAATTCGCCCGTTACATCCGGCCAAAACAGTAACGGAGCAAATGCAGCCAAGGTTGTCGCTGTCGATGCGGTTATCGGCCACGCCATCCGTTTCGCTGCGTCTCGGTAAGCTTCTTTTCTATCTTCGCCTTCTTGCATTCGTCTATCGGCAAACTCGGTAACAACAATCGCGCCGTCGACCAACATACCAACGGCCATGATCAAAGAGAACAACACCACTATGTTGACAGTTAAGCCGAACACAGACAACACCAATAATCCCGTGAGGAATGATCCTGGAATTGAAATTCCCACCAATAACGCGGTTCGAACACCAAGAATGGCGATGATAACGATCACCACTAAAATGATGGCGGACAAGATATTGTTTTGAAGATCGTTGAGCATGATCTTCACATCTTTAGATTCATCCCAGGTGTATTTAACCAATAAGTTATTGGGCCATTCCGCTTGTTGTTGAGCACCAGCCATAACCGCTTTAACTAACTCTACGGTTTCGATGATATTTTCACCCGCACGCTTCTTGATATCCAAGACCACCGCAGATTTACCATCTAAACGGGCAAAGCTTTCAGGATCTCGAAACGCTCGACGAACCGTGGCCACATCACCAAAGGTTACAACCTGTTTACCATCCACTTTAATTGGTAGCTCAAGCACGTCTTTTAGAGAGTTAAACACCGAAGGAACTTTGACAGAGAAACGCCCATAACCCGTATCTACAAAACCTGCCGCAACCACTCGGTTATTTAAAGCGATCAAGTTATAGATATCCGCTTGATCTAGGCTGTAGCTCTCCATCAACAGCGGATCGACAATGATCTCAACAATGTCATCGCGATCGCCTGCAATATCGACCTCTAGAATTTGGCGATAGCTTTCGAGCTTATCTCCGAGCTCTCGAGCAATTTGCACTATGGTGCGTTCAGGAACAGTACCGAAAAGCACAACAGACAGAACAGGTTGCTCAGACGCGAGTGTTACTTCATTTACGGTCGGCTCATCACTGTCTTCTGGCAATTTTGGTTTGGCTAAATCGACGGCATCACGCACATCAGCCATCGCTTTGGTGAGATCAACGCCAACATTAAACTCCAACACAACTGAGGCGTGGCCTTCTGCTGCGGTTGCGGTCATCTCTTTTACGCCTTCAATCGACCTCAGCTCTTGTTCTATCGGTCTAACCAATAAGCGTTCTGCATCGGTTGGCGAAATACCTTGGTGCCCAACAGAAACGTAGATAATCGGGATGGTAATGTCGGGGCTCGATTCTTTGGGGATCGTAATATAGGTAACGACACCTGCGACCAATATGAGTGCCAAAAGAGAGAGCATTGTTCGAGCTCGAGACAAGGCTGCATCAATAATTGAATACATTGGTTATCTCCTACTCTGCGGTTACGTTAGAGAGTTCAGCGCCTTGTTCAACAGCAATCACAGAATCACCATCACGCACAAACCCTTGGCCTACAGTTATAATATCAACTCGCTGACCTAACCCTGTGAGCCAAACTCCATCTTGTTCTGCCTTTACTAGCTGAATACCTACAAATTTCACGGTTGGTGAGTCATCGACTGAAACCAAAGTTTTGACCCCAAGATTACCGGCCTCATCCAGAGCCAGCATCGCAGGTGTTATCTTGATAGCATCACTTGTTTCTAGGTTGAGTGTTACTTCAGCACTGACACCGGCAGGTAACAGGCCATCGGAGTTATCGATTTCAATCTCAATTGGGAAGGTATTGGTTGAGGCTGAAGAGATTCGAGAAACATAACGCAGACGACCTTCCGCTTCTTCTCTCCCTAACAGGCGAACCAAAGCGGATTGATTGACTAACAAATGCTGGATATGACGTTCACTGACATCGGCTTCGATGACCAGAGGGTCAAGATCAATCACACCCGCAACCGGATCGCCGACGCCTACGAAATCGCCAAGCTCAACCATCAAGTCTTGAACCACACCGGAGAAAGGCGATGTGATGACTGTATTTTTTAGAGCCAGTTCAGCATTACGCTTCATAGCCTTCGCTTCAGTTAACGAAGCCTCAGCTGTGGTGTAGGCTATCTCGCCTTGCAGCCCTCTTTTTTTCAGCGACTGCGCCGCTTTGAATTCCTTCTGCTTCAAGCGATATAAAGCAGAAGCTCGCTCTAGCTGAATCTCTAAGTCACCTTTATCTATCTGAGCAATGGCTTGCCCTACTTTAACGGTATCGCCTTTCACAACGTTCAACCTAACAATCTTGCCCGCGACTTCCGCTCCCAATCGAGCATGCCTATCGGGTGCTGTGCGACCATAAAGATCTATGGTTTTAAAGGTGGGGGATGAAGTGAATGTTTGAAAGGAAACCTTAGCCAACGGAATTTCTGTCGCTTTTTTTTCTGGCGACTCTTCCGCTTGCCCCACTCCTAAACCAAGCCAAATCGACAACAGTACAACTAGAACCAGAGAAACCAACCACGGCTGCTTCAGTTTCTGAAAAAATGGAGAGTTAGAAAATAGAGTGGGCATAGCAAATCCTTTTGTCCGATGTGATTAAGGCGCGTTAATTAGCTTAACACCGTCATATGCAACATCCTGATGCACAGAGGTAACTTTAACAGACCCACAGCCAACGAAGTTGGACGCTATCGACAGTTTAAAAAATATGGCGTTTACTATAAAGCAAATGAATAAAGTGGAGCTTAAGCATAACCACCCAAAATAACCTTGGCGTACATGCCTAGAATAAGTCGACTTACTGTCTGTTTTGTATGGTGTATTTTTTACAAACAAAAACACCGAGCATTGGCTCGGCGTTTAAAATATTTCTAATGTAGCTTTCCGTTCAAGCTACCTTTCGTGCACGCTAAACGCTAAATGATGCGCCACAACCACATGTTGTTGTCGCGTTCGGGTTGTTCACAAAGAAACGTGCGCCTTCTAGGCCTTCAGTGTAATCAACCATGCCGCCCATTAAGTACTGTAGGCTCATTGGGTCAACAACCAGCGTCACACCGCTATTTACAATGGTAGTGTCGCCATCATTTACTTTTTCATCAAATGTGAAGCCGTACTGGAAGCCACTACAACCGCCGCCTGTAATGTATACACGCAGTTTTAGCTCTGGGTTTTCTTCTTCAGCAATTAGCGTTTGTACGCGGGTAGCTGCTGCATCAGAAAAGGACAATGGGATATTTACTTCGCTCACGACAACCTCTCTTACCTGTGTCAAAAACAACATGATACAAATCTAAATCGAGACCATAGTTGTTGAGTATTTTCTTATATTCTGGTGATTATCTAATACCTGACTGAAACGTTCAAGTATTCACCACAGGATCGTTCCTTTTACTGCTGTAAACTCGCTAATATCTGACAATTAAAACGCGTAACCACACAAAACAACCAGATTCGGGTGATTATATCAGCGAAGGCATTCCTAGTTGGATTCCGGATAGGTACAATGCGTGCCAATTGGTCCGACAGTCAAAAGAGGATATATCAATGACCAAATCAGCAGAGCTGTACGAAAAAGCACAGCAAACTATTCCTGGTGGCGTAAACTCTCCAGTTCGTGCATTCAATGGCGTAGGTGGTTCTCCTATCTTCGTTGAACGCGCTGATGGCCCACTTATTTTTGATGCTGATGGTAAAGCATATATCGATTACGTTGGCTCTTGGGGTCCAATGATCCTTGGTCACAACCACGTTGTTATTCGTGACGCTGTTATTGCAGCAGCTCAACGCGGCCTTAGCTTTGGTGCTCCAACCGAAACTGAAATCAAGATGGCTGAACTTGTATCTGAGATGGTTCCATCAATGGAACAGCTGCGTATGGTGAGCTCAGGTACAGAAGCAACAATGAGTGCGATTCGTCTCGCTCGTGGCTTTACTGGTCGTGACAAAATCCTTAAGTTTGAAGGTTGTTACCACGGTCACGCAGACAGCCTACTTGTAAAAGCAGGTTCTGGCGCACTGACTTTAGGTCAACCAAGCTCTCCAGGCGTACCGGCTGATTTTGCGAAACTAACGCTAACTGCAACTTTCAATAATCTAGATTCAGTACGTGAAATCTTCGCAGCAAACAAAGGTGAGATCGCGTGTATCATCGTTGAGCCTGTCGCGGGCAACATGAACTGTATCCCACCAGTAGAAGGCTTCCACGAAGGTCTACGTGAGATCTGTGATCAAGAAGGTGCATTGCTAATCTTTGATGAAGTAATGACAGGTTTCCGCGTTGCTGAAGGTTGTGCTCAGGCTTACTACAACATCAAGCCAGACTTAACGTGTCTTGGTAAAGTGATTGGCGGCGGCATGCCAGTGGGTGCTTTTGGTGGTCGTAAAGACGTGATGCAATACATCGCACCAACGGGGCCTGTTTACCAAGCAGGTACGCTTTCAGGTAACCCTGTTGCAATGGCTGCTGGCTACGCATGTTTGAATCTTCTAAGAGAAGAAGGCAACGAAAAGCGTCTAGCGTCTAAAACTAAGCAGTTGGCAAATGGCTTCAAGCAACTTGCTGACAAGCACGGCATCCCTATGCTAGTTCACCAAGTTGGCGGTATGTTTGGTTTCTTCTTCACAGACCAAGAAACGGTAACGTGCTACGAAGATGTAACTAAGTGTGATGTAGAACGCTTCAAGCGCTTCTTCCATCTAATGTTAGATCACGGTGTTTACCTTGCACCTTCAGCATTCGAAGCAAGCTTTACTTCTCTTGCTCATGGTTCAAAAGAACTGGATGCAACACTAGAAGCTGCTGACCGCTCTCTTGCGATCATTGCTGCTGAAAGCAAATAATCGAAAGCACTTTATAAGTCGCTAACCGATTGAATTTAGGGCTGCATTAGATGCAGCCCTTTTTAATACATCACGCTCGTTAACCACAAATATGACAGATTATTTACCCTTCGATTAAGGCTAAAACTGAACTAAAAACGTCTAACGTTCCCAGAAAAGAAAAACCAACAACATCAGCGTACCTAGGAACATTCTGAACCAAGGGAGCTCTTTTTTTATTTGCTGTTCTTCGTCTTGGCATTTCTTATCTTTATTACAGCATCCCATTATCAAAACTCCTCATTGCTAACTCTCTGTTTTGCAGCCATTATAAACTCAGAACGCAAATATAGAGACCATTAACGTGTCAGAAAAACTCAAAATCAACACCAGCCACTGGGTGATCATCATTGCCCTACTTGCGGCGGCTTATGCTTGTTACTTGCTTATCGAGCCTTATGTAAATTCCATAGTAATGGCATTCATCATCTCGTTGCTGATGTTTCCAATTCACGAATGGCTTGAAAAAAAGATACCGAATAAAGAGAACGTAGTCTCTCTGCTGTCTTGTGTGATCCTGACTTTCATTATTGTTATCCCTTTATTGGCAGTATTTGCAGCAATTGTTCAGCAAGGCTCTCTGTTCTCTCAGAACACCTACCAATGGGTAACACACGGCGGTATTCAGACTCTGTTTGCACACCCACTTGTGGTCAAAGCGCTGTCGTTTGTGAATAACTACCTGCCTTTCGACAACATTGAGCCCCAAGCCATCGCACAGAAAGTCGGAGAATTCGCGACAAGTTTTGGTTCTAAACTGGTTGGTATCAGTGCGAAAATCCTTGGTGATGCGACCAACTTCTTAATGGATTTCTTCTTGATGCTGTTTGTTCTGTTCTTCTTATTAAGAGATCACGACAAAATCATCAGTGTGGTTCGTCATATTCTTCCGCTATCTCGTAGCCAAGAAGACAAGCTCCTCACTGAGATTGAGCAAGTTTCTAAGTCTGCCGTTATGGGCTCATTCTTAACCGCAATAGCGCAAGGTTTTGCGGGTGGTTTAGGTATGTGGATTGCTGGTTTCCCTGGGTTGTTCTGGGGCACCATGATGGGCTTTGCCTCTTTCATCCCAGTGGTCGGTACTGCTCTAATCTGGATCCCAGCCGCAACCTACTTATTCCTAACCGGTGATACCACGTGGGCAATTTTCCTAACGGTTTACTGTATCGCGATTGTGGGCTCAATAGACAACCTACTGCGCCCGCTGCTGATGCAAGGTAGTGCAGGCATGAATACCCTAATGATCTTCTTCTCACTGTTGGGTGGTATTCAACTTTTTGGCCTAATTGGTCTTATCTACGGCCCACTGATCTTTGCTATTACTATCGTTCTTTTCAATATTTACGATGAAGAGTTTAAAGACTTTTTAAACCAGCAAGACAAGAGTTGATCAACTGTTCAGCAACTTGGTTGCCGAACCCGTATTAAACACTTCAAGCTTTGGGCGGATTATGCGAAAATCCGCCCTCATTTTTTGCTAACGATTCAATAGAGTGTCCTATGTCAGCTTATATTGCCCCAAGCCAAATTGCTGAGCGCCAACTTGCCTACTTTGAAGGCAAACATGTTTTAGTTGCCGGTGAGGCTGAAGACTTATTCCCTGTTGAATTAGCGAAACATTGTGAATCAGTCACCGTGTTTACTTCTAATTACAGCTACTACCGTCAATTAGAAGGCAGCAACACCATCCAACGTTTTTATGGTGCGGAATTTACCGAAGAGACCAAAGCCGATTTAGTGATGCTGTACTGGCCAAAGGCCAAAGCGGAAGCGGAATTTCTGCTGGCGATGTTATTTGCCAAGCTAGGTAAAGATACCGAGATTGTCGTAGTTGGCGAAAATCGTTCAGGTGTTAAAAGTATCGAGAAGATGTTCACTCCTTACGGCAAAGTCGTGAAATACGATTCAGCGCGTCGTTGTTCTTTCTACTGGGGTCAATGCTTCGAGCAACCACCAGCCTTCAACCTGCAAGAGTGGTTTAAAACCTACACGGTTAACATTGGTGAGCAATCACTAACCGTGAAAAGTCTTCCAGGCGTCTTCAGTCATGGTCAATTTGATGTTGGTAGCCAACTATTACTTGATACCCTGCCAAAACTGAAAGGTAAAGTACTGGATTTCGGTTGTGGTGCAGGCGTATTGGGCGCGGTAATGGCATCTCGTCACCCTGATATCGAACTGGAAATGTGCGACATCAGTGCATTTGCCGTGGCGTCTAGCCAAGCAACGCTAGAAGCGAATGGTTTAACAGGTAATGTCTTCGCCTCAGATGTCTACTCTGACACATCAAAAGATTACCAATTCATCATCAGTAACCCACCATTCCATTCTGGTTTGGATACAAGCTACAGTGCGACTGAAACCTTACTTGCTCAGGCTCCTAACCACATGAAGCGTTCTGGTGAGATGATTATTGTTGCGAACAGTTTTTTAAAATACATTCCAATTATTGAGCAAGCTTTTGGAAAATGCGCGACTCTAAATAAGACCACCAAATTCGCGATCTATCACGCAAGCAAATAGCCTATCTAACACAGCGCAGGGTCAATATCTGCGCTGTCTGTTCATATTTCTATCAAAAGCCCATAAAAATGAGCTTTTGCACACGCTTTAAATACCACTTACTTGTCAAAGTAAAAAAACTCGTTAATTTCGTTAAATTGGAACCCGTTAATTCTATTCTCTGTACTTGTTTTCATCCCTTTCAAGCAGTACATCAAAGGAAAGTAGTACCCAATTTATGTTTAGATTCTATCGTAAGCAGAAGTTTAAGCGCCTTCAAAATACCCTAATGCTGGCATTTCTTGTCCTTAGTATTACCCCAGTAACACTTATCGCGATATTTTTCCTCCAATCGCACAGTCAGGATCTTCAGGAACAAAGTACTTCGCACCTTGTTTCCGTCCGTGATACTAAACAGCAGCAAATTGTCGATTACCTACAAGCTCAAGAATCCCAAGTGATGGGTTTTGTTCGCTCAGAGCTTGCCAATGCCAGTGGCGGACGATTCTATGGTTTGATCAATGCATTCCAACGCCTCGGCTTAGACATTGACGAAGCACGCGCTAATGCGCAGCAACGCTACATTCAAGGATCGGGCGATCAAATCAAAACATCGATTCTTCCTGAATCCAGCAGCTACATAGGAAGTGAGCGTTATCGCCTATTGCACAAGCGCTACCACAACTCTTATTTAGAGCTGCTTAAGCGTTCAGATTTTGACGACATTTTATTAGTCGACATTAACGGTAACATCGCTTATTCAGTTTTTAAGCGCGATGACTACGGCACCAACTTGCTGACTGGTAAGTACAAAGATGCAAACCTCGGCAAAACCTTTCAACGCCTGGAAAAGGACGTAAAAGACAAACGCAAATCCAACGAAGACTACACGCCGGTTATCGTTTCTGACTTTAAAGACGAAAATGGTAAACAGACCGCATGGTTAGGCGCACCTATCGTTCAACAGGGCTACCTACACAGTTACGCCATGTTTAGACTACCCATCAATGGTATTACTAAGCTTATTGCCGATCTCAACAAGAGTTCGAATATTCAAACCTTGCTTGTCGGCGATGATCATCTGCCACGTAGCCTTGCCCATTCACAAGAGTCGATTAATCTGAGTTTAGATGTTGTTGATAAAGCTCTGGCCGGAGAAACGGCCGTTGGCACCTTCGACAACGCTCAGGATCAAGCGATCATCGCTGCATATACTCCAATTGAGCTCAAATATGCGACTTGGGCACTGGTCGTCGAGCTTCCAGAGAAAGAAGCGTTTGCCCGTATTCATCAGTTAGAAAAGATCTTTGTGATCGTGATGTTGACGGCGATTATTCTTGTATTTGTCGCATCCCATTATCTGTCTAACTTCATCACATCACCGTTACTCAAGCTCACATGGGCAGCAGAGAAAGTCTCTGCGGGTGACCTTGATGAAACCATGATTAATACCGAACGAAAAGATGAGATAGGCCGCCTCGCAGTAAGCTTCGAAAGAATGCAACGTTCGATTCGTGAAAAGATGCTGCTCATTAAGAGCCAAAATGATGAGCTTGAGGACAACCTTAAGACCATTCAAAAACAAAATGAAGAGTTGCAACTGGCCAACAAACTTAAAGATGAATTCTTAGCAACAACATCACACGAATTGAGAACGCCATTACATGGCATGGTAGGTATCGCTGAAGCGCTAATATCTGGTGCAAACGGTCCTATTCCTGCCAACCAGAAGTACCAGTTGGATATCATCATCAATAGTGGCCAGAGATTGGCAACACTGGTCGATGATCTACTTGATTACCACAAAATGCGCTACGGCAGTTTAGACATAAATAAATCTGCTGTTGATTTATCTGCTGCTACCAGCTTGGTACTAGAATTGTCTCATCATCTGTTGGGCAATAAGCCAATCCGAATTATTAACCAAGTACCCAGTGACTTAGGGTTGGTTTCGTCCGATCCTCAACGATTAGAACAAGTGATGTATAACTTGGTCGGCAATGCCATCAAGTACACATCAGAAGGTAAAATTGTTATCTCAGCAAGCGTTATCGACGAGAACATTCGTGTACAAGTTGTTGATACAGGCCAAGGCATACCTGCTGAATACTTAGAACACATCTTTGAACCACTGATTCAAGCAGGACAAGACTCAAGTAACTATCGCCAAGGTGCAGGGCTTGGGTTGTCGATAAGTCGTCAACTGATTGAACTGATGGGCGGTTCACTGTACGTAAGTAGCCAACCAATGCTTGGCACGACGTTCAGCTTTACCCTGCCTTTAGCCACCCAAGAAGAATTGGATAACTACAGTGATTCAGGAAGCTATTCACACTTCCAAGCGCCAGATTTAATTGATAACAGCCAACAAGAAAATAGTGTTATCAGTGAAGATCCAGACGGTCCGTTACTGGTTATCGCCGACGATGAACCAGTAAATTTACGCGTGCTAGACAGTTTCTTGAAATTGGAAGGTTATCGAGTGCGCACCGCATGTGACGGCCCAGAAACCATTGAACTGATTGAGAAAGAGAAGCCAGAGTTACTTCTGCTCGATATTATGATGCCAGGTATGAGTGGCTATCAGGTGTGTGAAGCTCTGCGTAAGCAATACGATCATGCACAGTTGCCAATCATCATGCTCACAGCTCTTAATCAAGCAGAAGACCGTGTTCGTGGCTTTGAAGCTGGTGCCAACGATTACTTGTCTAAACCGTTCAACAAACAAGAGCTGGCGGCGCGAATTACGGCTCACTTATCAGCAAGTAAAGCTGAGCAAAGGCGTCTTGAGAATGATCAATTGCAACTGGAGCTTAAACACAGAGCCATGGTTGAAGCGAACCTGCTAGAAACTCAAGGGCGCTTGCTAGAGCAGCTAGAATCAGCCCCTGAGGCCATCATCTGTATTCGTGATGACCAACGAATTCGATTTGCCAACGAAGCTGCAGCAAAACTATTTAGGCGCGGGCAAGAGCAGCTTAAACGCTCTATGGCCGATGAGATCATTGCGCCTAAATACCTTAAGGTGGAACAAGCTCACTACTGTGGTGATATTGACATCTATATAGACGACACTCGTCAGCGAATACCAAGTGATATCCTTAAGCTACCTGAAGGCTCAGGGCTCGACACCATGTATATCTTTAATGTTGGTGGTGGGGTTAACTCAAACCGAGTCAATAACCTTGAAACGGCGGTTGAGGCACTTTCAAGCTACGCCTTTGAGGGTGACAAAGATAAACTTCAACAACTGAAAGAGCTTGGCGGTGAATTTACTCGCCTTGCAGATAAAGCAACCGGTGAAGGTAAAAACAAACAAGAGCTGATGCGTGAAGTACTGGTCGATGTCATGACTAGTGCCATCATCTACTGGGAGTCTGTTACAGGGGAAACCAAGTTTGCCTTCGCAGAGAAGAGTGGCTTGTGGCGCGTCTACCTAGACCGCAGTACCCTGCAAACTAGAACGCTAGACAAATATCTACGTGTAGAAACTCTACCGAAAACGCCTCGCTGGCGAACGGTACTGAGCTCTATCGAGTTTATACTTGAGCACTGTAAAGAACAGACACCTGAAAGAACTCATATTGAGACCCTAAGGGATAAGCTACAAAAACTACTGACCAGTTAGCTCTGAAGTAAGCTCAAGCTACTGTAAATAATGAAGCCCACCTAGCGTGGGCTTTTTTGTGAATATCGTACGCGACCAAAGGACAATGACGTCGATTCAAACACACTTCTTTTACGGCATTAAACAAGCAAAATGACACGTTACTCAATCTTAAACAATCACCAGTTCAGTTACTATTTTGAGCCTTATTCTTGGCTGAATTTCACATTCCTCCGGCTATTTGTTGCAGTTTGAGAAGCGAGTCACAACAGAACGGCAGATTTAATTTTCTAGAAAAATTTAACGTAAAATAGGTAAGTGACCGAGATCTACAATTACATCACAGTAAGATAAGCCCCTATAATTAAAAGTCAAAAAGGTTAGTAATCACTTACAAGAGACCGCCACCACAAAACCAAATGCGAGTCACATCACCTTAACAATTGCGCACAAAAAACCACCAAAGCAAGCTATTTTGACGTTAATGACGTGGTGCTGTGTGTTTTTAACGTTTTTGACGGGAAACGAGTTTGATTAATTCATCGATAAGGTGTTTTCTTACTCCTGCCAAAGGCCTACAGGCCACTCTTACCACTTCTCAGAATCAAAGATGAATCTGGAGCAACGAAGAAGAGGTAGGCCTTTAACTAGAGTGTGTATCTACTAAATAATTAGCGACAGATAACATTCAATCCATTAGTGAAATGAAAGCAAATAGTAAGGAACAGCTATGCTTGCCAATATAAAAAAAACAGCAATAGCAACAGCAATTATTGCAACTGCTACAACAGGTTTTGCATCAGTAGCAACAGCTGCAGAGCGCAGCGAACTGACCGTTCACCCGAAAGAGTACACTACATTCGTACGTAACTTTAACCCGTACCTTGGTGCTACTAACCTACATACTACAACTGACTTCATGTACGAGCCTTTAGTAGTATTTAACGAAATGCACGGTAACACTCCGGTGTTCCGTCTAGCTGAAAACTTCAAAATGTCAGATGATCTGATGAGCGTTGTTTTCGACATTCGTAAGGGTGTTAAATGGTCTGATGGAGAAACTTTCTCTGCTGATGATGTTGTTTTTTCTTTCAACCTTGTAAAAGAGAAGCCAGAGCTTGACCAATCTGGTATCAACTCTTGGGTAACTTCTGTAGAAAAACTGAACGACAACCAAGTTAAGTTCACACTAACAGAAGCAAACTCAAACGTACCTTACGAGATTGCTAAAGTACCTGTAGTACCTAAGCACATCTGGAAAGACGTTAAAGATCCATCAACGTTTACCAATGAGAACCCGGTAGGTTCTGGTCCGTTTACAGAAATCGATACGTTTACAGCGCAACTGTACATCCAGTGTGCAAACCCGAACTACTGGGATGCAGATAACCTAGATGTTGACTGTCTACGTGTTCCACAAATTGCGAACAACGACCAGTTCTTAGGTAAAGTTGTAAACAGTGAAATGGACTGGACGTCTTCTTTCGTTCCAGATATCGATCGTACATACGCTGCAGCAAGCCCTAAACACCACTACTGGTACCCGCCAGCAGGTACACAAGCATTCATCGTTAACTTCAAGCACCCTGATGCTGCGAAGCATGAAGCATTGAGCAACGTTGAATTCCGTCGTGCTTTCTCTATGGCTCTTGACCGCCAAACTATCATCGACATCGCATTCTACGGTGGCGGTACTGTGAACGATTTCGCATCGGGTCTTGGCTACGCGTTTGAAGCTTGGTCTGATGAAAAAACTCACGACAAATACAAAGGCTTCAACACTTACAACGCTGAAGGCGCGAAGAAGCTTCTTGCTGACGCAGGCTTCAAAGATGTAAACAAAGATGGTTTTGTTGACACTCCATCAGGCAAATCTTTCGAACTAATGATTCAATCGCCAAACGGCTGGACTGACTTCAACAACACAGTTCAACTTGCGGTAGAGCAACTAAACGAAATCGGTATTAAAGCGAAAGCTCGTACACCTGACTTCTCTGTTTACAACCAAGCAATGCTTGAAGGTACATACGACGTAGCATACACAAACTACTTCCACGGTGCGGATCCATACACGTACTGGAACAGTGCTTACAACTCATCACTACAATCTGGTGATGGTATGCCTCGTTTCGCTATGCACTTCTACAAAAATGACAAGCTAGATGGTCTTCTAAACAGCTTCTACAAAACAGCTGACAAGAACGAACAGCTAGATATTGCACATGGTATCCAGCAAATTATCGCTGCAGACCAAGTGACTATCCCTGTGATGTCTGGTGCTTACATGTACCAATACAACACAACTCGATTCACTGGTTGGTGGAACGAAGAAAATCCAAAAGGCCGTCCAAACATTTGGGCTGGTATTCCAGAGCGTCTACTTCATGTACTGGACCTAAAACCAGTTAAATAAGTAATCGTTCAATCTTTGCGGCGTAACTTCTTACGCCGCTTATAAAAATCCCCACACTATCAATTGAAAGTATGGCGCTAGTCGTCAGGGGATTTTTCGTTCCAAATTTCGCTAGGAGCGACCTGAATCCAGAAACAGGGAAACAATCTGGGTGAGTAAGGTGTGAGTTATGGGTTATTTTTTAAGACGTTTGTCATTTTATTTTGTCGCGCTATTAGTTGCAGCGACGTTAAACTTTATTATTCCAAGAGCAATGCCTGGTGACCCAGTTACCATGATGTTTGCGAACGCTTCTGTTCAAGTTACTCCTGAGCGTATTGCGGCAATGAAAGAACTATTAGGCTTCGTTGATGGCGGCTTACTGGTTCAATACGGCGCATACATGAAGAACATTCTAAGCTGGGAGCTTGGTACATCAATTCAATTCTACCCACTTTCAGTAAATACACTGTTAGGTGGCGCATTCGGTTGGTCGCTATTCTTAGCAGGCACTGCCGTTATTCTTTCTTTCTCTATTGGTTCAATCCTAGGTATTTTTGCAGCGTGGAAACGTGGCAGCAAATACGATGCTTTTGTTACTCCAGGGATGCTTATTCTACAAGCCGTTCCTCAAGTTGTTATTGCCATGATTGCGCTGTTTACCTTCGCAATCGGCTTGAAATGGTTCCCAACAGGTTACGCCTATACCGCAGGTACGATTCCAGATTGGACAAGCTGGGCATTCATTAAAGATGTCGCTTACCACGCCTTCTTACCTTTGCTATGTGCATCTATTGTTCAAATTGGTGGCTTCCTAGTAAACATGCGTAACAACATGATCAACCTGCTAGCTGAAGATTACATCACCATGGCGAAAGGCAAAGGCCTGAGCGAAAACCGAGTGGTATTCAATTACGCAGCTCGTAACGCGATGCTACCAAGTGTGACAGCACTTTCTATGTCGTTAGGTATGGCAATCGGTGGTCAGTTAATTATCGAAATCATCTTTAACTACCCAGGTCTTGGCAGCGTACTTTTCAACGCAATTAACGCTCGTGATTACCAAGTACTGCAAGGCCAACTGCTTATCATGACGCTATTCATGCTGTTCTTTAACCTAGTTGCAGACATGCTTTACGTTGTTCTTGACCCTCGTCTTCGTAAGGGTGGTAAATAATCATGAAAGATATTCTAAAACTCATTTGGCGTAACCCGATGGCCTTAACCGGCGTCATCATCCTAAGTATTTTTATTCTTGGTGCTATTGCGGCTCCATTGATCACAAAACATGTGCCAGACAAACGTACAGGTAATCCACACGAATACCCTGGCTTCGTGGTTAAGTCTGCACAAACTAACCCGGATGGCTGGGTTGCTCAAAACCTAGCAGACGATCGTCGTACGTTGATAATATCTAAGAAGGCAGACCACGTACTGGGCACAACTCGTATGGGTCGTGACGTTTGGTCACAAGTGGTATACGGCGCACGCGTATCTCTTGCTGTAGGTTTTGGTGCGGGTCTTACCGTATGTTTACTAGCAACGGTTATCGGTGTTTCCGCTGGCTACTTTGGCGGCCGTGTCGATGATGTTCTGACAGCCGCAATGAACATCATGCTGGTTATTCCTCAATACCCATTACTGTTCGTAGTTGCAGCCTTTATCGGTGAGGCAGGGCCACTCACCATAACCTTGGTTATCGGCTTTATGTCCTGGGCTTGGGGCGCGCGTGTTGTTCGTTCCCAGACCTTAGCACTGCGTGAAAAAGAGTTTGTAAAAGCCGCTGAAGTTCTGGGTGAATCTTCATTCCGTATTATCTTCGTAGAGATTCTTCCAAACCTTATCTCTATCGTTGGCGCGAGCTTCATCGGCTCGGTGATGTACGCAATCATGATGGAAGCAACGATTTCGTTCCTAGGTCTTGGTGACCCGAACACAATCAGCTGGGGCATCATGCTTTACAACGTTCAAACCTCTTCATCAATGCTGATTGGCGCTTGGTGGGAACTGTTGGCTCCTTGTATCGCATTGACACTACTTGTAACTGGTCTTGCTCTACTTAACTTCGCTGTCGATGAAATTGCCAACCCGCAACTGCGTTCTCACAAAGGCATGAAGCGTTGGAAGAAATTAGCAGCACAAGACAAAGAAGAACGTGAACCTGAACTACCACCACAAAATGCACTTTGGAGCGGAGATAAATAATCATGTCTGAACCACTAATTTCTATCCGCAATTTATGCGTGGATTACATCACAGAGTCTGGCGATGTACGTGCGTGTAACAACGTAAGTTTCGACATTGCTCCAGGTGAAGTATTCGGCCTAGCTGGTGAATCTGGCTGTGGTAAATCAACTGTTGCTTTCTCTCTTATGCGTCTGCATAAGCCGCCCGCTTACATCAGTGGTGGTGAGGTTATCTTCAATGGTGAGAACATCCTTGAATACAGTGATGACCGTATGCAAGCGTTCCGTTGGAGCGAGATGTCGATGGTATTCCAGAGTGCGATGAACGCACTCAATCCTGTATTACCAATGGAAGAGCAGTTCTGTGACGTAATTATGCGTCACACCAACATGACTCGTGAGCAAGCTAAGCAACGCGCTGAAGGTCTACTTGAAATCGTAGATATTCACCCGAGCCGATTGAGTGACTACCCTCACCAATTCTCTGGCGGCATGCGTCAGCGCTTGGTTATTGCTATCGCTTTAGCATTGAATCCAAAGCTTATCATTATGGATGAGCCAACGACCGCACTTGATGTGGTTGTTCAACGCGAAATCCTGCAAAAGATCTATGCACTAAAAGAAGAGTTTGGCTTCTCGATTCTGTTCATCACCCATGACTTGTCATTGATGGTCGAGTTCTCTGACCGTATCGGCATCATGTACTCAGGTGAGCTCATTGAGGTTGCCAATGCTCAAGATATTCTAGAAAACCCTTACCACCCTTATACCAAAGGGCTGGGAAGTTCTTTCCCTCCACTAACAGGGCCAAAGACAAAACTAGCAGGCATTCCGGGCAACCCTCTGAACCTGTTAGAGATCCCTGAAGGGTGTCGTTTCCAAGCTCGTTGTGATCGTGTACATGAAACGTGTACCAAGGTGCCAACCAAGCTGCGTTCTATCGACCCGGGACATTTGTCTAACTGCCACCTGTACGGTGACCCAATAGTACAAAGGAAGCTATAGCTTGCACGCTGATTCAGCGTGAATAACGAATAAGGCGGCTCGACCGCCGAAATGCAAGCAAAGCGAATAAGGATTCTGGAGACAATTATGAGCAAAGATTTCGGTCAATTATTGGTAGAAGGCAAGAATGTCGTAAAAGACTTCCCAATAAGCAGTACCACAATTCAAACCCCAATGATGCGTGCGATTAACGACGTATCATTCAAGATGTATAAAAGTCGTGGCCTAGCTGTGGTTGGTGAGTCAGGTTCAGGCAAATCAACAACAGCAAAAATGATCGCAAAAATGTACGCACCTTCGGGCGGTACGATCGAATACAAAGGTCGTGATATCCAAGAGATCTCAAGCAGAAAAGATCTTATGCACTACCGTGAAGGCGTGCAGATGGTATGGCAAGACCCGTTTGGTTCCCTGAACCCAACACATAACATCTTTCACCACATAGCTCGACCATTGTTGATCCACAAAAAAGTATCTCCGGGCAACAAGAAAGAGTTACAGGAACGTGTGTACGATCTTCTAGAGCAAGTTGGCTTAGTGCCACCACAAGCAACGGCAGAAAAGTACCCTCATCAACTCTCTGGTGGTCAGCGTCAACGTGTCAACCTAGCCCGTAACATTGCAGTTGGTGCAGAAGTTGTATTAGCCGATGAACCAACATCGATGCTTGATGTATCGATTCGTGCTGGTGTTTTGAACCTGATGGAAGAAATGAAGTTTGAGAAACAAATGTCTCTACTTTACATCACCCACGATATCGCAACCGCTCGTTACATTGCTGAAGATCTTTCAGTGATGTACGTAGGACACATGGTGGAATGGGGCGATACCGATGATGTGATTGCTAACCCTCAGCATCCTTACACCCAACTGCTTGTTTCTGCGGTTCCAGATCCTAAAAAATCGATCCACGAACAACTCGCAGGCAACAAAGGTGAGATCCCTCTTTGGACACCAGTCTCTGCAGGTTGCCCATTTGCAGGCCGTTGCACTCATGCAATGGACAAGTGTAAAGAGCAGTTACCAGGGGTTACGCAGTTAGCTGATAACCACTTTGTGCGTTGTTACCTACACGAAAGCTAAGCAATAAAACCAAGTTAGGGTCTGCGGGCCCTAACTATTTATATCCAAAACATTTTATATCCAAAACATTCAAGTACCTAGCCAGTAGAAACTAGGACTGTCGGAGAATATTGATGCTGTTATTGACCAACCATATTGGCTACGAATCCACGGCTCCAAAGCAGGCTATTCTGCAAACGAAGAAAGCTCGCTTATCAAGTACGACTGCACTTTTGGTGTGTGCCGACAACCATATCACTGTCGGAAGTTTTGATGTGGTTAAACAAGGCCGCGTAGCAAATTGGCATCAAGGGCAATTCTTCACTATCGATTTCAGTTCATTCACTGAATCAGGTCGCTACTACCTACGTTTTGACAACCTACGCTCTGAAGTATTTGAGATTGGTAGCAACCTATTAATGAACCACACGTTTTCTGATGTGCTTCATTACTTTAAGTCACAACGCTGTGGCGGTAGTTTCGACAAAAAAGATCGACAAGCACAAATTATGGGCACTGACAGATACGTCGATGTTCATGGCGGTTGGTACGACGCATCGGGTGATGTAAGTAAGTACTTTAGCCACCTATCTTATGGCAACTACCTTAACCCACAACAAATTCCAATGGTCGTTTGGAACATGCTAAAAAGCGTGCGCTTGACTAGCAATAACTCAGACTTTCCTAAATTCTCTATGACTCGTTTAGTGGAAGAAGCCCTATTCGGTGCCGATTTCTTAGTGCGTATGCAAGACGCTGACGGATACTTTTACATGACGGTATTCGACAAGTGGAGTAAAGACATCAATCAACGTGACATCTGCGCATACGCCACTCAAGAAGGTAACAAATCAACGGACTTGCAAGCGGGCTACCGACAAGGTGCGGGCGTTGCTATCGCCGCATTAGCTGCTGCATCTGAACTTGAAACCTCGGGCAGTTACTCGAGCCAAACTTATCTTGAAACTGCCGTTAGCGGTTATTGGCACCTAAAAGAACATAACCTGCAGTACCTAAACGATGGCGAAGAAAACATCATCGATGAATATTGTGCCCTACTCGCTGCCAATGAACTGTACCGAGTAACAGAGGACGAGCAATACCTATCAGAAGCAAGAACTTGGGCTAGCCGCTTGATCTCTCGTCAGCAATCCGATGATTCAGTTACGCACTTCTGGTCGGCAAACTCTGATGGCTCTCGCCCCTATTTCCATGCTGCTGAAGCTGGCCTTCCTGTAATTGCTCTGTGCGAGTACATCGATAATGAAACTGACACTGAGTTGCAAGAACAAGCACGTGTGGTTGTTGAGCAAGCTTGTCAGTTCGAAATCAACATTACCGACAAAGTCATCAACCCATTTGGCTACCCAAGACAATACGTTAAATCTGTCGATGGTGATAAACGTGATGCCTTCTTCGTCGCTCAACAAAACGAAACTGGCTACTGGTGGCAAGGCGAAAACGCGCGTCTTGGCTCAATTGCGACCATGGCGTACTTAGTTCAACCACACATTCAAAATGCCGATCTTCAAAAGCGCTTAATCCAACTTTCACAAAACAGCCTTGATTGGATTTTAGGATTGAATCCTTACCACATGTGCATGCTTGATGGCCACGGTCATAACAACCCAGACTACCTACCACAGCTTGGTTTCTTCAATGCCAAGGGCGGGATCTGCAATGGCATAACGGCAGGGTTCGAAGACGAACAAGACATCGCATTCAACCCACCAGCACAGAAAGACGACATGCTTCAAAACTGGCGCTGGGGTGAACAATGGATCCCTCATGGGGCGTGGTATTTGCTAGCAACGGCTGCGCAATTCAACTTCCTAGCACAAAGTAAGGAGCAATAATCATGACGCTTTACTACGTAGGTATTGATGGTGGCGGCACATCTTGCCGTGCTCGCATTCGTGATGACCAAGGCAAACTCATTGGTGAAGCGAAAAGTGGAAGTGCCAACATCCTTTTGGGTGTCGATGTTGCAATGAGTTCAATTGTTGATGCGATTACTAAAGCCGCACAACAAGGGCAACTCAACTCTAACGATTTTTCTAATATGCATGTTGGTTTGGCGCTAGCTGGTGCTGAACAGAAGTCAGCATGGCTCGACTTCATGGCACAAGCACACCCTTTCGCAAGTATGACACTCAATACAGACGCCTATGGTGCATGTATTGGTGCACATAATAGCCAAGACGGCGCGATCATGATTGGTGGTACAGGTTCATGTGGTATCTACCTAAACAACGGCGAACAACACGTGGTTGGTGGTCGTGAATTTCCAATTTCTGACCAAGGCGGCGGCGCAGTGATGGGCCTTCGTTTAATTCAGCAAGTTCTACTCGCTGAAGATGGTATTCGTAACAAAACCCCACTGACTCAACATGTTATGAATCATTTCAATAATGATGTTGATGCGATCGTGGCATGGTCAAAAGGCGCGATTCCAAAAGATTACGGTCAATTCTCTCCCGTCATTTTTCAACTGGCAAATGAAGGCGATGAACTGGCTATAGAGATGCTTAAGCAGACTGCAGCCGATATCGAAATGTTTGTATTAGCGCTGCATCGAAAAGGCGCTGACAAGGTGTGCTTAATGGGAAGTATCGCTGAGCGTATTCTCAACTGGCTATCACCACCAGTACAACAATGGATCGTTAAACCTCAATTTGACGCTATCGAAGGCGCATTGATGTTTGCCGGCAAGTCACAACACAACTTGTATCAACAGGCTTAGCAGGGAAGTTATATGAATTATCGCATCGACTTAGCTGTTCTTTCTGAACAAAAAAATAACTGCCGATTTGGCCTTACGGTACATAATTTAAGTGACCTCGACGTAAAAGATTGGTCTCTGCATTTTGCATTTGACCGATTCATCCTTCCTGAGAGTCTATCGCAAGGTGAACTGACTCAAGTTGGAAGCTATTGCTCGTTCAAACCAAGTTCGCCCGTGTTAAAGGCCAATAACCATTACTACCTTGAATTCAGTATTCAAAGCGCCCCATTCCGCTTCTATTCTGATGGCCTTAATGATGCATTTATCCAATCACATCATGATGGAGAAACATCGGTACTGCCTGTCGCTATATCACCCATAGTACTGACTTCGCCATACCGTGAACGCAATCAAATACCTGAAGTCAACGCTTCTGAGATAGCATTGATTCCTCAACCAAATCAGATCGAACTCAAGCAAGGTAGTTTCGCGCTAAGCTGTGAATGCAAGATTGAGGTTCAATCTCACCTTGCAGATAAAGCCGTCTCTTGGTTGCAGCAAGAGTTACTTTCTACCTTTGAACTGTCGATTTCGAATGAGCTTTCAACTGAACTTTCAAAAGACGAAAGCGGCGACATTCTATTTCGCAGCAATCCAACATTAGACGAAGCAGAATACAAACTCCGCATTACTGAACAACAAATAATTGTTGAATCAGGTAGCCAGTCTGGGTTTACACACGCCGTGGCAAGTCTGATTCAATTGATTCAACAACTGGATGCCGAAAATTTTTCTATTCCATGCTGCAAAATCGCCGATCACCCTCGCTTTAAGTACCGAGGCATGATGTTGGACTGCGCGCGTCACTTCCACTCGGTAGAGCAAGTGAAGCGTTTAATCAATCAACTGGCGCACTACAAGTTCAACGTATTTCATTGGCACCTAACTGACGATGAAGGTTGGAGAATTGAGATTAAGAGCCTGCCTCAGCTGACTGAAATCGGCGCTTGGCGAGGTCCTGATCATGCATTAGAGCCACAATACACGCACCTTGCGGATAACTATGGCGGCTTCTACACGCAGCAACAGATTCGCGAAGTCATTGAATACGCAGAGCAACGCAGCATCACGGTGATCCCTGAGATTGACATCCCAGGCCACTGCCGCGCCGCGATAAAATCACTACCAGACATGCTAGTTGAGCAAGCAGACACCACACAATACAAGAGTATTCAGCACTACAACGACAACGTGCTAAATCCAGGTTTACCGGGTACTTACCAATTCCTAGATGCTGTGATTGAAGAAGTTGCAGAGCTTTTCCCTAGCGAATTGATCCACATGGGCGCAGACGAAGTACCACCCGGTGTGTGGACCAATAGCCCTGCCGCTCAAGCACTGATGAAAGAGCACCAGTACCAAGACAGCAAAGATCTACAAGGTCACCTATTCCGCTATGCCGAAAACAAACTCAAGCAACTCGGCAAGCGCATGGTGGGCTGGGAAGAAGCACAGCACGGCGACAAGGTGAGCAAAGAGACCATCATCTATTCATGGCTCAGTGAAGAAGCCGCTATCAATTGTGCTCGCCAAGGCTTTGATGTGGTGCTGCAACCAGCACAGTTTACCTATCTCGACATGACCCAAGATTATGCACCGGAAGAACCGGGCGTAGATTGGGCTGCCGTTATCCCCTTAGAACAAGCTTATACCTACGAAGCCCTCGCTGAGATATCCGACACCGATCCAATTCGTAAGCGGATCCGCGGAATTCAGTGTGCTCTATGGTGTGAGATCGTTACCAATCAAAAGCGCATGGATTACATGGTATTTCCAAGAATTAGCGCTTTAGCTGAAGGATGTTGGACACATAAAAACAACCGAAACTGGCTAGATTACCTATCTCGCCTAAAGGGCCACCTGCTATTACTCGACAGACTCAATGTTGATTATCGCAACCCTTGGAAAGCTGAATAAAACGAAACCAAAGCACACTCAAGTCGAGTGCTTGCTTCCCCTGATTAAGGTGCTCAGTCAGATTCGACTCAGCATCATTATTTAAAAATTAGCTGCATAGATGCAGTTTGTTAAAAAGGAAATGACAATGAAATACGGCTATTTCGATAACGATAATCGCGAATACGTCATCACTCGCCCTGATGTACCAGCACCTTGGACCAACTACCTAGGTACTGAAAAGTTTTGTACCGTGATTTCGCACAATGCTGGCGGCTACTCGTTCTACAATTCTCCGGAATACAACCGTGTTACTAAATTCCGTCCAAACGGCACCTTCGACCGTCCAGGACACTATGTTTACCTACGTGATGATGAGACGGGTGATTACTGGTCTATCTCTTGGCAACCAGTGGCAAAGAGCCTAGATGAAGCGAACTACGAAGTTCGTCACGGCCTGTCATACTCAAAGTTCAAATGTGAATACAGCGGTATTACAGCAACTAAAACGCTATTCGTTCCTAAAGGTGAAGATGCGGAAGTTTGGGACGTCGTGCTGAAGAACAACACTGACAAGCCAAGAACCATCAGCACTTTCTCATTTGTTGAGTTCTCGTTCAGCCACATCCAATCGGATAATCAGAACCATCAGATGTCTTTGTACTCTGCGGGGACGTCTTACCAAGAAGGTGTTCTTGAATACGACCTGTACTACAACACTAACGACTTTGAAGGTTTCTACTACCTAGCTTCAACTTTCTCACCAGACAGCTACGACGGCCAACGTGATAACTTCCTTGGCATGTACCGTGATGAAGCGAACCCAATTGCCGTTGAGAACGGTAAATGTTCTAACAGCGCTCAAACCTGTTACAACCACTGTGGTTCTCTGCACAAGCAATTTACTATTCAGCCGGGTGAAGAAGTTCGCTTTGCTTATGTACTCGGTATCGGTAAAGGAAACGGCGAGCGCCTACGTGAAAAGTACCAAGACACAGCCAACGTCGATGCCGCTTTCCAAGGTATCAAAGATCACTGGGACGAGCGTTGCAACAAATTCCAAGTTAAGTCTCCAAACGAAGGCTTAGACACAATGATCAACACATGGACGCTATACCAAGCGGAAACCTGTGTTGTTTGGTCTCGCTTTGCATCCTTCATTGAAGTGGGTGGTCGTACTGGCCTTGGTTACCGTGATACTGCGCAAGATGCGATTTCAGTACCTCATGCCAACCCACAAATGACTAAGAAACGTATTATCGACCTGCTTCGTGGCCAAGTGAAAGCCGGCTACGGTCTACACCTATTCGATCCAGACTGGTTCGATCCAGAGAAAGCAGACGTTGAGCCATCGAAATCACCAACGGTTGTTCCAACGCCTTCAGATGACGATAAGATCCACGGCATTGAAGACACCTGTTCTGATGATCACTTATGGATCGTTCCGACCATCATCAAATATGTAATGGAAACAGGTGAACACGACTTCTTTGATGAAGTAATTCCATACGCAGACGGTGGCGAAGCGACCGTTTACGAACACATGAAAGCGGCACTGAACTTTTCTGCAGAATACGTGGGGCAAACAGGTATCTGTAAGGGCCTTCGTGCAGACTGGAATGACTGTTTGAACCTTGGTGGCGGTGAATCTTCAATGGTTTCATTCCTGCACTTCTGGGCTCTACAAGAATTCCTAGACCTAGCTAAGTTCCGCAATAACGATGCTGACGTTGCTAAATACACAGAAATGGCCGCGAACGTACGTGAAGCCTGTGAAACACACCTATGGGATGACGAAGGTGGCTGGTACATCCGTGGTCTAACAAAAAATGGCGACAAGATCGGTACCGCTCAACAAGCTGAAGGTCGTGTACACCTTGAGTCAAACACGCTAGCGGTTCTATCTGGCGCGGTTTCTCAAGAGCGTGGCGAGAAAGCGATGGACGCTGTTGATGAGAACCTATTCTCTGAATACGGCTTGCACCTAAATTCTCCTTCATTCGCAACACCAAACGATGATATCGGCTTTGTGACTCGCGTTTATCAAGGCGTAAAAGAGAATGGCGCAATCTTCTCTCACCCGAACCCATGGGCTTGGGTAGCAGAAGCGAAGCTAGGTCGTGGTGACCGTGCGATGAAATTCTACGACGCACTGAACCCGTACAACCAAAATGACATGATTGAAACACGCTACGCAGAACCATACTCGTACGTGCAGTTCATCATGGGTAAAGACCACCAAGACCACGGTCGTGCAAACCACCCTTGGTTAACAGGTACGTCGGGTTGGGCTTACTTTGCGGTAACCAACTTCATTCTTGGTGTTCGCACAGGCTTTGAAGGCTTAACGATTGATCCTTGTATCCCGACTGATTGGCCGGAATTCGAGGTTACTCGTCAATGGCGTGGCGCGACTTACAACATCACAGTGCAAAACCCGAATGCAGTAAGCAAAGGGGTTACCTCTATCACTATCAACGGTGAGTCAGTTGAAGGTGCAATCCCAGTACAAGCAGAAGGCAGCGTGAACGATGTTGTCGTTGTTCTAGGCTAGTCACTTAATTTAACGAACAGCTCTTGCCTCAAGTCTTTATCGACTTGAGGCAATGAGACTAAAAGGATTTTCTAATGATTAAATTTGGTACAGGTGGCTGGCGCGCTTTCATTGGTGAAGAATTCACCAGAGACAATGTTCGCCTTGTAGCGCAAGCGCTCGCTAACATCATTAATAATGAAGATGCAGCCAAGAATGGCTTCGTTATTGGCTATGACCGTCGCTTCCTTTCAGATAAAGCGGCATGCTGGTTTGCAGAAGTACTTGCGGCGAACAACATCAAAGTAAGCTTCATTGATAAGTTCGTTCCAACACCTATCGTGATGTTCCAAGCAAAAGAGATGGGATGTATTTACTCTGCGTGTATTACCGCTTCTCACAACCCAGCGGACTATAACGGCATAAAGATCTTCATTGAAGGTGGACGCGATGCTGACGAGATCATCACAGAGAAGATCGAACAGCAAATCGCAACACTGACCAACGAAGATGTTATACGAGTCGATTTCGAACAAGCGTTAAACGACAAAGAAATCGAGATCATCAACCCGATGAACGACTTTGTTGATTCAATCATCAACTTCATTGATATCGACTCGATAAAGAAAGCCAACCTGCGCGTACTGATTGACCCAATGTTTGGTGTTGCGAAAAATGCTCTGCAAACCGTACTGATCAACGGTCGCTGTGATGTCGACGTAATCAACGATGGTAAGAACCCAGATTTCGGCGGTCTTATGCCGTCCCCAAATGCAGCAACGCTATACCGCCTAAAACATTTAGTGGCAGCTGAAGGCTATGACATTGGTATTGGTACTGATGGCGATGCCGACCGTTTAGGCATCATTGATGAGAAAGGTCACTTTATTCATCCTAACGAAGTGCTACTCCTACTTTACTACTACTTACTGGAATACAAAGGCTGGAAGGGCTCTGTCGTTCGTAACATCGCCACCACGCATCTACTCGACAAAGTAGCGGCAGATCATGGTGAGAAGAGCTTTGAGGTTCCTGTAGGCTTTAAGCATATCAGCTCTCAAATGGAAGCAGATGATTCACTGATTGGTGGTGAAAGCTCGGGAGGTTTAACCATTCGAGGTCATATCAAAGGTAAGGATGGCGTATTTGCTTCAAGCTTACTGGTTGAGATGATCAGTGTAACAGGTAAAAAGTTATCTGAGTTACTTGATGAAATCTACTCTAAGTATGGCTATGCCTACACGGCAGAAGGAGATTGCCAGTTTAAGCCTTCAGAGAAAGAAGCGCTCTACACCAAGATTTACGTAGAGAAGCAACTGCCTGAATTTGAATACGAAATTGAAAAAGTTAGCTATGAAGATGGTGCCAAAGTGTACTTCAAGAATGGCGGGTGGGTCATTGCTCGCTTCTCCGGAACAGAGCCGTTACTGCGAATCTTCGCAGAAATGGAAGATAAAGACACTGCAGAACGTGTTCTTCAAAAAGTGAAAGACTTCCTCTCTCTATAGATTTATAGAGTGCAGCAGTTTTGAATGGGACTTAACAAACCACTGCCTTGTTAAAGCCTATAGGTGAAGAACTCTTGCCCAGTACTCTGTATCAAAGTGCTGGGCTTTTTTACGAATGCATTTTACTTTTCGGCAGAACGATACTTACTGCGTATCATTAAAACGCCAACACACCTTTGGTATCTACTTTGACGGTGACTGGCATACCAACACCTAGAGCCTCAGAAGACGTTGCTAACAGTTTCTGACCGTTAGCTTCAATCACATAGCGACAGTGGTCGCCCATAAATTGTTGTTCCAACACAGACAGGTTACTGTCGACATCATGACTCGCCACGATATGCTGTGGTCTTAGCAACAACGCACATTCCGCTCCCACTTCGATCTGAGTTTGTGCTTTCGCTTCTATCAGGCCCAAACTCGTTTCAAATTCATTATCTGAAATACGCTGTGCATTCAAGTAGCTACCACCACCTAAGAAATCAGCAACAAACTTACTCGATGGGTGGAAGTACAACTCAGATGCTGAACCATATTGCTCAATCACACCATGGTTCATTACCGCCATTTTATCTGAAAAAGCGAATGCTTCTTCACGGCTGTGCGTTACAAAAATAGCAGTAACACCCTGCTTTTTAAATATTTTACGAATCTGAGAGATCAACTCATGGCGAACTTGAGTATCAATATTTGAGAAGGGTTCATCCAATAACAATAAGTCTGGCTTGTACGCTAAAGAACGAGCAATCGCTACGCGCTGCTGTTGACCACCAGAAAGTTGATGTGGGTATCGGTCACCGAATTCATCTAAGTGAACTAGCTCCAACATCTCTTGAACTTTCTCTTTCTTTTGCTGCTCAGAGAGGCCTTTGAGGCCAAAGCAGATATTCTGGTTTACCGTCAAGTGCGGAAACAGGGCGTAATCTTGAAAGATCATTCCGATGTTTCTCTGCTCAGGTGGTAACCAGTTGTCTCCATCGTCGATGGTTTGACAGTTCAAGCTCATGACGCCACTACTCAATGGAAGCAAGCCGGCAATCGCTTTAAGCAGCGTAGTCTTACCACAACCACTGGCACCAAGCAGACAAACAATTTCACCATGCTCAACTTCTAAAGAAAGAGATTCCAAAATAGTTTGGGACTCGTACTTACAAGTCAGATCTTTAATTGATAATGCACAACTCATTAGTGTTTCTGCTCCAAGGAACGGTTTACGATAATCAGAGGAATTAAACCCACTAACACCAATAATACAGCAGGCATCGCCGCCAACTCTAGGTGCTCATCTGAGGCATAGTTATAAACATAAGTCGCCAATGTTTCGAAATTGAAAGGGCGTAGCAGTAATGCCGCATTTAACTCTTTCATTGATTCGATAAACACCAATAACCCGGCGATCAATGCGCCTCGTTTAATCAAAGGTAAATGAACACGACGTAACATCTGGTTGGTATTGCAGCCGATTGTTTTAGATGCCATATCCAATGAAGGAGAAACTTTACTCAAGCTACTTTCAATGCTGCCAATTGCAACCGCTGAAAAACGCACGACCATGGCAAAGATAAGTGCAAACATAGAACCAGAGAAGATCAAACCTGGTCCTGTCCATTCCATCACTTTTGCAATGTCGTTGACTAAGTGATCCATAAACAAAACTGGGACCATCACACCAATGGCTAACACGGTGCCTGGAACGGCATAGCCCATGGAAGCAATACGCATATAAGCCTGATTTTTCTTACTTGGGCTAACACGTTGATTGAAGTTCACAATCAAAGCAATAACGACACCAATAATTGCAGCAACTACCGAAACATAAAGGCTATTAACGGCATACTCTCTAAATTCCGGGGTCCAGCTTTGAGCAAAATATTTGTAGGCATAAATCATTAACTGGGCAAGAGGGAACAAGAATGCGACACACACCAATCCCCAGCACCAAAACAATGCTAACCACTTCTTCCAACCGGAAAGGTCGTAACGAAAATCTTCACGACTACTGAATTGATTCTGGAATAATTTCTGTTTGCGACGGCTGTATCGCTCTGAACTCAATAGTAGGATCACAATAACCAGCATGATCGCCGATATTTTCGCAGCAGCCGTTAAGCTTGAGTAACCTAACCAAGTATCGTAAACCGCAGTCGTTAAGGTATTGACTGCAAAGTAACTTACGGTACCAAAATCACCAATGGTTTCCATTGCAACCAGTGATAGACCGACCGCCATTGATGGACGAACAAGCGGCAAGGAAATACGACGAAAGCTTTCCCAAGGTGAACACTTTAACAACCGAGCGGATTGTAATAAGGAGACGTTTTGCTCCATAAAAGCCGCGCGGCATAGCAAATAAACATAGGGGTAGAGAACAAGTGACAGAACAAAAATAGCTCCGAACAAGGTTCTAATGTCTGGGAACCAGTACTCTCCGGGCCCCCAACCTGTTAAATCTCGTAGCAGAATTTGAACAGGACCTGCAAAGTCGAACCAATCGGTAAAGATATACCCGACAATATAGCCTGGCATTGCTAATGGCAGCACTAACGCCCACTGTAAAACGCGCTCTCCTGGAACACGGCACATTGCCATAATCCAAGCTGACGGAATACCAAAAGCCAAAGACAGGAATAAGGTTCCTATGACTAAAACCACCGTATTATAAGTATAGGTGGGCATTACTGTGGACATAAGATGAGAAAATAGCTCATCAGTTTCTCCAACAGCAGTCGTAAAAATCGCTAAAATCGGTAAAACCAGCAATACAGCAATGATGCAGCTACTGGTGTTCCATAAATAATTCTTTTCTTTCATCGCCTAACTACAACGAGGCTTAATGAAACACAAATGCATTTGCAAATACATCTCATATCCTTTTAATGGGGGGTTATTTATACCCATATACTGTAATGACTTCAAGGTGAGATGCTCATAACTCTGGGGATTAACGGGGAGCTTTGTATCAAAAAGTGATTTTCCAAAACAAAACAACCCCAAGTTACCGGAATGGCGACTTGAGGCTGTCATTTTACTTGGGCCGAAGCCTACAGTAAAAAATTATAGATCGAACTTGACTTCGTCTAGTAGCTTGATTGCAGCTGCGTGGTGGTCAGCAATCTGGTCTAGAGAAATTGTATCAGCTTTGAATTCCCCCCAAGAAGCAACAAGCTCTGAAGGTTTAACATCAGCTTTAACTGGGTATTCGTAGTTCACTTCTGCGTACATGCCTTGCGCCACGTCACCAGATAGGAATTCCATTAGCTTAACTGCGTTCTCTTTATTTGGAGAGAATTTAGCCATTGCCATACCAGAGATATTTACGTGAGTACCTGTTGTCTCTTGGTTAGGGAAGTTAAGGTAAACAGCGTCAGCCCAAGCTTTTTGCTCTTTATCGTTAACCATCTTACCTAGGTAGTAGCTGTTACCAAGAGAAACGTCACATAGACCTTCTTTGATCGCTTTAACTTGTGCACGGTCATTACCTTGAGGCTTACGTGCTAGGTTTGCTTTTACGCCTTCTAGCCATTCTTTCGTTTCAGCTTCACCTTTGTGAGCAATCATCGAAGATACTAGAGAAACGTTGTATGGGTGCTTACCACTACGTGTACAGATTTTACCTTTGAATTCTGGCTTAGCTAGATCAGCGTAAGTGAAATCTTCACCTAGACGACCAACACGGTCACGAGAAGAGTAAACGCTACGTGTACGAGTTGTTAGAGCGAACCACTCGTTAGCTGTGTCTTGGTACTGAGCTGGGATATTCTTTTCTAGAACATCACTTTCTACAGCTTGAACTAAACCTTTTTCAGTTAGCTCAGATAGACGGCTGATATCAACAGTTAATACCACATCTGCTGGGCTGTATTCGCCCTCTTGAGCTAGCTTCTCTGCTAAACCTTTCTTAGCAAACTTAACATTCACCTCGATGCCTGTCTCTTTTGTGAACTCATCAAACATAGGTTCAACAAGGAAAGGTTGACGGTAAGAGTATACGTTTACTTCTTCAGCAGCGATTGCAGCCGTTGGTGCGATTGCGCTACATGCTAGAGCTGAAAGAGTTAGCAATTTTTTCATTGGTAAAGTCCTTTATATCGAAATGATAATCTATATCAGTTGCGTTATTATATTTATTAAAATATTAATTTCAATGATAGAGCACAAAAAAACCTGCTCATGAGAGCAGGTTTCAAGTGGGTAATATGTAAATATTTGTAAATTATGGATTAATACATAATGTTCTATTTTACAGACACAAACTCTGGATAGGCGCCGACACCACAATCGTGCATGTCCATACCTTCAAGTTCTTCATCTTCAGTTACTCGGATACCGATTGTTGCTTTAAGCACTGCCCATACCGCTAGGCTAGCACCGAATACCCATGCAAAGATTACTGCTGCACCCAATAGTTGAGCACCAAACGTTGCATCAGCATTGCTTAGTGGCACAGCCATTAGACCGAAGAAACCACACACACCGTGTACCGATATAGCACCTACTGGATCATCAATCTTAGCTTTGTCTAGAGCGATGATGCTGAATACAACCAATGCACCAGATACCGAACCAATCGCTACAGCAAATAAAGGTGATGGTGATAAAGGATCGGCAGTGATTGCTACTAGGCCAGCTAACGCGCCGTTAAGAATCATTGTTAGGTCAGCTTTACCCCAAGTCGTTTTACATACTAGTAGTGCTGCGATAGCACCTGCTGCTGCTGCTGCGTTGGTGTTAAGGAAGATTTGGCCAACCGCTGTCGCGTTCTCAAAGTCAGAAACCATAAGTTGAGAACCACCGTTGAAACCGAACCAACCAAACCAAAGGATAAATGTACCTAGCGTTGCCAGTGGCATGTTTGAACCTGGAATCGGGTAGATCTCACCGTTCTTACCATATTTACCTTTACGAGCACCCAGCAGAAGAACACCCGCTAACGCTGCTGAAGCACCAGCCATATGTACGATACCTGAACCAGCAAAGTCACTGAAGCCGGCTTCTGATAGGAAACCACCGCCCCAAGTCCAGTAACCTTCCATTGGGTAGATGAATGCTGTTAGCACGACAGAGAAGATAAGGAATGACCAAAGTTTCATTCGCTCAGCAACCGCGCCAGATACCACAGACATTGCTGTTGCAACGAAAACGACTTGGAAGAAGAAGTCTGATTCTAATGAGTGGTCTGCACCTTCACCTTGAGTACCAATCAGAGTACCAAATGACGGTAACCAGCCACCTTCGCCGTTATCGACATACATAATGTTGTAACCAACGACTAAGAAAGTCGTACAAGCAATCGCGTACAAACAAATGTTCTTAGTTAAAATTTCTGTGGTGTTCTTTGAACGAACTAGACCAGCTTCAAGCATTGCGAAGCCTGCAGCCATCCACATGACCAACGCACCTGAGATGAGGAAGAAAAAAGTGTCTAATGCGTAACGTAGTTCCGTTACTGTTGTTGTAAGTTCCATATTAAAGTCTCCAGTCCTTGTAATTCTTTAAAGTGCTTCAGCATCCATTTCACCAGTACGAATTCGTACGGCTTGGCTTAGGTCATACACAAAAATTTTGCCATCGCCGATTTTTCCGGTGTGCGCCGCTTGGCTAATCGCTTCAACAACTCGGTCAACATTTTCAGCTTGGGTTGCAATCTCTAGCTTTACCTTGGGTAGGAAGTCCACCTGGTACTCTGCACCACGATACAATTCAGTGTGCCCCTTCTGACGACCAAAGCCTTTCACTTCAGAAACCGTCATACCTTCAATACCCACATCAGAGAGCGCTTCGCGTACATCGTCTAATTTGAACGGCTTTACAATGGCATTTATTAATTTCATATTCTTTCCTTAAATTCTTCACTTAATCCGTTAATACTCTTATTACAATCCAAGTAGCGTGCCAGAAATTTAAGTTGTTGATTTTAAATAAAATAGAAACAATACCGTTTTGGAAACGAAAAAGGCCGCACCAATGTGGTGCGGCCTTTTCACTATCTTAATGCGTTGCACTGTCGTTGCTCTAGTTTTGGGCAACGAAACTTTCACGATGCAAAATCATTAGCAACTAGTAACCTAAAAAATCAATCCAACGTTCGATGAGCAACTCGAAATCGTCAATTCCGCAGCTTGCTTCGCTTTCACAATTATAGAAATCGAACTCACTGCCCTCTTCCATCTCTTGTTCGTGCCCTAGCACATTTTCTTGAATCGTTACGTCGTCTTCATTGATCGCTAGGCTGATCTCTTTGCCTAGTAGCGTCACTTCATTGCTCAGATCTTGTCGAGATTGCTCAATCAACGCCATCACATGATCCAGTTTCTGCTTATCTTTCCCGATCTCTTCTTGAAGCCAGCGGCCAACAATTTCATGACCCATGCTGCACTTTACATAGTACTCGCCCATTAAAGTGTTTCGTGTAAATTCAAATTCCATAAAGGCTCCGCGCACTAATGACAGATAGGGTAAAAAATGAGGCGAGAGTATATAGCGAAGTCATCAAGAGATCGAGTCGCTCGTAAACTAACATTCAGACATAAAAAAACGCCTACCGAAGTAGACGCTCTATCATTTGGGTTCCTCTAAATAGTTGGAGTTGCAGCTAGGCGACAAGTACGTTCATCCCTATGAGCATAGAAGCTCTATGTGATTAGGGTGAACGTACGCAGTCAACAACGCTGCAGCTACAAATATAACGAGGAACTAAGCTGGTTCTTGGAAGATAACCGTGTCTGCTTTTTCCGTGTACTGACCCATTTTATGGAAGTTCAGGTAACGGTATGTATCAGCAGCCGTTGCATTAATCTTCTCAGCGTACGCTAAGTACTCTTCTTTCGTTGGGATACGACCTAGAATCGCGCCAACAGCAGAAAGCTCAGCAGAAGCCAGATAAACGTTCGCGCCATTACCTAAACGGTTCGGGAAGTTACGAGTAGACGTAGACATAACCGTCGAAGCATCAGCAACACGAGCTTGGTTACCCATACATAATGAACAACCCGGAGTTTCAATACGAACCCCAGCACGACCGAAGATGCCGTAGTAGCCTTCTTCTGTCAGTTGGTCTTTATCCATCTTAGTTGGCGGAGCAACCCATAGGCGAGTATTTAAAGAGCCATTAAACTCTTCTAGCATCTTACCTGCAGCACGGAAGTGACCGATGTTGGTCATACAAGAACCGATGAACACTTCTTGAATCTCAGTGCCTTGAACGTCAGAAAGAAGACGAGCATCATCTGGATCGTTTGGTGCACATAGGATTGGTTGATCGATGTCAGCAAGATCAATCTCGATAACGTGTGCGTATTCCGCATCTGAATCAGCAGATAGCAACTCAGGGTTCACTAACCACTCTTCCATTGCGGTAATACGACGCTCAATCGTACGAACATCACCGTAACCTTCAGCGATCATCCACTTAAGCATGACGATATTCGAGTTCAGGTACTCATCGATAGACTCTTGAGATAGCTTAACCGTACAACCTGCCGCAGAACGCTCAGCTGATGCATCTGAAAGTTCAAATGCTTGCTCAACAGATAGGTGCTCAACACCTTCAATTTCTAGTACACGACCAGAGAACTCATTGATCTTTCCTGCTTTCTCTACCGTTAGTAAACCTTGCTTGATACCGTAAAGCGGAATTGCATGTACTAGGTCACGTAGTGTGATACCCGGTTGCATTTCGCCTTTAAAGCGAACCAAGATAGATTCAGGCATATCAAGAGGCATAACGCCTGTTGCCGCAGCAAATGCTACCAAACCAGAACCAGCAGGGAATGAAATACCTAGAGGGAAACGAGTATGCGAGTCACCACCTGTACCTACAGTATCAGGAAGAAGCATACGGTTTAACCATGAGTGGATAACACCATCACCCGGACGAAGTGAAACACCTGCACGGTTCATGATGAAATCAGGCAGTGTATGGTGAGTGTTTACATCAACTGGTTTCGGGTATGCTGATGTGTGACAGAAAGACTGCATCACAAGATCCGCAGAGAAGCCAAGACAAGCCAGATCTTTCAGCTCATCACGCGTCATAGGACCGGTAGTATCTTGAGAACCTACCGTTGTCATTTTAGGTTCGCAGTACTGACCCGCACGCACACCTTCAACGCCACACGCTTTACCTACCATCTTCTGAGCTAATGTGTAGCCTTTATCAGAAGCAGAAGGATCGATTGGTTTAGCAAACAGATCGGTTTCAGCTAGGCCTAGAGCATCACGAGCACGACCCGTTAGGCCACGACCAATGATCAGTGGAATACGGCCACCAGCACGCACTTCATCAAGAAGTACTTTGCTTAGCTCAAAGTTTGAAATCACAGAACCGTTCTTGTGAACAACACCTTCGTACGGGTAGATATCAATGACATCGCCCATGTTCATGTCTTGTACGTTCAGTTCAATGGGTAGTGCGCCTGAATCTTCCATTGTGTTGTAGAAGATTGGTGCAATTTTACCACCCAGACAAACACCGCCAGTACGCTTGTTTGGTACGAATGGGATATCTTCACCCATGAACCAAAGTACTGAGTTTGTTGCCGATTTACGTGAAGAACCTGTACCAACAACATCACCAACGTAAGCCAGTGGAATGCCGTCTTTTTGCATTTCTTCAATTTGATTGATTGGACCAACGCTACCCTGTTCATCAGGAGTAATGCCATCACGTTCCATCTTCAGCATCGCTTTCGCGTGCACTGGGATATCAGGACGTGACCATGCATCAGGCGCTGGTGATAAGTCATCAGTGTTAGTTTCACCGGTAACTTTAAATACTTTAACGGTGATCTTTTCCGCTACTTTGTTTTTCGCTGTAAACCATTCAGCATCAGCCCAAGATTGAAGTACTTGTTGTGCTGAAGCATTACCTGCTTTCGCTTTATCTTCTACATCGTAAAACGCATCGAACATCAGTAGAGTATGAGACAGGGCTTTAACTGCGATTGGAGCAAGCTCAGCATCGTCTAACAGAGACACTAGAGACTCGATGTTGTAACCACCTTGCATAGTACCAAGCAGTTGTGCAGCTTTTGCTTTGCTTACTAGTGGAGAAGCTACTTCACCTTTAGTGATAGCCGTAAGGAAGCCAGCTTTTACATAAGCAGCTTCATCTACACCCGGTGGAATGCGATTTTCTAGTAGGTCAAGAATGATTTCTTCTTCACCTTGAGGTGGATTCTTTAGAAGTTCAACTAGGCCAGCGACTTGCTCAGCATCTAGTGGTCTTGGGACAACTCCCTCGGCAGCACGTTCTTCGACGTGTTTACGGTAGGCTTCAAGCACGACTTTTTTCCTCTCATTGCGGTTCACTTCTTACCTTCATAATTATTAGTAAAATAAAGAAGCGAACATCCTTGGAAACTTGGCTCTCCATTGCCATTTTTGTCATTCAATTTGTATTGATGAGCGGCATCATAGAGGCCAAACTGTGGGCGGTAGAATAGCAAATTTAACGTTAAATTAAAATCTTATCATTTTGACCAACATAGCAAGTTAAGACGAAAGTCCCACTATTTTTGCCTATTTACGCAGTTAAACGGTGACTCTACGCATGATTATTTGTAGGAAGTACCGACAATCAGGTACACCGAATCAAAGTTATCTTCGGTTCGACCATAAGCTAATATGATCGGCCCGATGGGTGAGTCGACACCCGCAAAAACAGAGCCTGCAGTATACATTGGAGCTTCATCCAGTTTTAAGTCATTGTTCGACCAAACACCACCATGTTCAATAGAGGCGCCCACGTAGAACGGTGATTCAAAGAGGCCGAAGTCATTTTCAAACCACTTATAACGGTAGATCAAACTGGTGTAAGCTAAGTTCTGACCGATCAAACTATTTCTTGGAATACCGGATAGATTAAGGAACCCTCCTAGCTCTTTCGGATCAATCGGAAAGACTGAGTTTTTACTTTCTACGATGCCGTAATCAACCTTTGCGACTAAAGTGTGCTTTTCAATGCTTTGTGCTGCCATAAAATTGGCCGAAAGTTCAAAGACTGTATCACTCTCAGAAGAGAAATCTGAACCACCATTAGAGCTCTCATTCTCAAAATCGTCATGAGAGATAAGGTACTCTAAATCGACAAAATAACCTTCGGTAGGAAGACTGAAGTTATCCAAAGTATCCAATCTATAACTGGCAAAGGCACCAATACGTTTATAGCCACCACTTCCTAGTGAAGGTAATGATGCCACCTCAATACTGCCATCGGTATAACGTGCACCAAATTTCAGCTCTTGCCACAATGTCGGTTGATAGCCCAATGCAAATTCACTCAGATACTCTTGATAAGACATTGGTAAGTAGTCTTTGGTTGCATCCAGTGTAGGTTCTCCAATCTCGCCGATTCCTGCTGGCAGGTTTCGATTCTGGTTGCTGTAAGCAATAGACACAGATGTGAACAACTTTTGACTCGAAAAGAATGGTGAGAAGAGTTCCGCCTCAATGCGTTTGTCCGTTCCCATCTCGATATTAGTTCTTAGCTCTGCACCATGCTTATTAATATCGGTAAAGTTGGCAGAGACACCGAGCGAGTACTGGCTGGTTGTAGAGAAATCATCTTCAAGAAAGAATCGAAAATTGAGGTAGTTTGGACCCCAAAATTTTTCGTTCACATCGACCAGCAGTTGATCCTCACCATCAACATTTTCAAATTCATAAGTAACCAACTCGAACCGATCTAAGGCATAAAGATCTTTCACTTTAGATTCGATTTCACTGGTTTTAATAACCTGACCAGAATCGAGGTTTAAACGATTTTCGATCAACTTATCTGAATAGTGGGTGTTGTTGTTAATAACAACTCTATCAACGACAGTCTGGTCACCATGTTTTAGCTGCTTTCGAGCTTGCTGTTTCTGATCGATATACTTTTGATAGTCTGCGTTAGAGAGCGCCAACTTAGAAAGCTGATCCGTATACTGCCTTGTTGCTTCGTATCCAGCATGATAAGCCGTCGGCATTTTATCGAACTCGGTGGTCTCCATTTGCCCAACATCAGGACGTAGGAAAAAATCATCGTCTGTTAACGTCGCGGCTTGCTCTTGAGTGCTGCGTTGAACAAGGTAATTAGAGAGTTGGTCTGCTGCGGCTAAAAAGTTAGTGAAGTCTTCTTTGCTTTTGTAGTTAGTACTGATATCAATCGCAATAACTATGTCAGCCCCCATCGCTCTAGCAACATCAACAGGCATGTTATTGGTGACACCACCATCGACCAACATTCGCCCATCAACTTCATAAGGAGGAAGTGCTCCAGGTACTGACATACTCGCCATCATCGCATCAACAAGGTGACCATGATCGATGACGACTTCTTCAAGGTCGATAATATCGGTTGCGACAGAGCGATATGGAATAGCGAGGCTGTCGAAAGAATCGAGGGGAGATAAATTACCAGTGGTCTCGCGCAGAATACGCAACATATTCTGACCTTGAACCACACCTTTTCTGGCTTTGATTTCGCCCCAACCTAAACCGAGATCGGTATTCAGTTGATAACGGTCTTCATATTCTTTGTCTCGCACACGGCGATCACTACGGTTAACGCGATCGCGATAACCACGATTCCAATCAACCGTATAAATAAAGCTCTCGATCTCATCAGCGCTCATCCCTGTCGCATAAAGACCACCAACGTATGCGCCCATGCTGGTACCGGTAATGTAATCAACCGGAATTTGCATCTCTTCTAGGGCTTTAAGCACACCGATGTGAGCCGCACCTTTTGCCCCACCACCAGCAAGAACGACAGCAACGGTTGGCCTTTTATGAGCTTGTTTAAGTTCAACATGTTCTGATGAATCAACCTGTGCTGCAGTAGCGGCAAACAGTTGAAAACTGATCACAGTACCGACAATACCCAAGCTACTCACTAACCAACGATAAATCATTATCTAAACTATCCTTGTCATTCTTTTCTGTTATGACTTTACCACTGAAAAAGCTTCTTTAGCCACTGTTTTGGTTGACTTTCACAGCCCTTTTTAATGCTGCCACTTTCATCCCAGACCGGCAATTTGACTGTACCACCACAGTCAAACTCTAACGCCCCTTCAGAAGTTCGAGTAAAGCTCGCGGTCGCAATTCCTGTTGGCCAAGGCAGTAATAGTTGTTCAGGCATTCTTTGCTTCAGATAATCAGCATAGACACGCAACGCACCGCTAGAACCGGTTAGTTTAGTCGGTTTATTATCATCTCGGCCTAACCAAATCGTCGTGACTTCACGACCATCAACACCCACGAACCAACTGTCACGGCTGTCATTACTGGTACCCGTTTTACCGGCTAATCCCGCCCATGCAAACTGACCTTGTAGGAAACGCCCCGTACCTTCCGATACGCCACGTTTCATTGCATAGGTTGTTAGCCAAGCGGCTTGCTGGTCAACGCTTTGTGATGCACGAGGGATCGACTGATACAGAACCTCGCCATCGTTATCAACCACAGAGCGAAGTGCAGACAAAGGTGCGATACGGCCAGAGTTGGTGATAGTTTGATACATCTGCGCGACTTGGAATGGAGTCAGTGAGAACGACCCCAAAAACATCGACGGTACTGGGCGAATTTCATTTTTATCAACCCCCAGTTTTCCAATCGTATCCGAGACACTATCAATGCCTAATTGCATGCCTAAACGAACAGTAGGTACGTTGTAAGACTTAGAAAGCGCCACATACAAAGGCACATCGCCACGGAACTTACGATCGAAGTTTCTCGGGCTCCACACGCTACCTTTACTGCCTTTCAAGCTCAGTGGCGTGTCTTTCAATGTTGTCGCCAACGTGTACTTCTGAGGCTGCTCTAGTGCGGTTAAGTAAATTGCAGGCTTGACCAAAGAACCAATTGGGCGACTCGCGTTCAAGGCACGGTTAAAGCCATCGTAGCCAGTACGCTTACCACCGACCATCGCCCGGATTTCACCGGTATTTCTATCCACGGCAATAGCTGCTGCTTCCAGCTTGTTACCTGCGGTTTTCGATAAATCAGGCACCTTACGAGCAATCGACTTCTCTAACTTGTCTTGAGATACCGGATCCAGAGAGGTAAAGACTCGAATCCCTTTTTTCGCCTCAAATCGATCGCCGACATACTTCTTAAGCTCAATGTTTACTTGTTGGAAATAAGCGGGCTGACGGCTAGCAATGCGTGGGTTGTCTTGAATATCCAAATCACGACTCGCCGCCTCTTCGTATTGTCGCGGAGTTAAGATGTCTTGTTGCATCAATAAGCGAAGAACCAAATCGCGTCGAGTCTTAGCACGCTCAGGATAACGAACCGGATTGTAATACGACGGTCCTTTCACCATACCCACCAGCAGTGCTAGCTGATCGATACGGAGCTCTTGAATTGGCTGACCGAAGTACAAGCGAGACGCTAAGCCGAAGCCATGAATCGCTTGTCCACCATTTTGCCCAAGGTAAACCTCGTTTAAGTAAGCCTCTAGGATTCGGTCTTTGCTGTAACGATGGTCCAAAATAAGTGCAATGTAGGCTTCACGAACCTTACGCCACAATGTACGTTCACTGGACAAGAACAGGTTTTTTGCCAACTGTTGTGTCAGCGTACTACCACCTTGTACCGTTCGCCCAGCTTTGACGTTAACGACCATTGCACGAGCGATGGCCAGTGGCGACACTCCATCGTGTTGATAGAAATTTCGGTCTTCGGTTGCTAATAAGGCATCAACCATCACTTCTGGGAATTGATTACGTTTTAAGAACAGGCGCTGCTCATCGTTACTTTTCTCAAGCATGCCAAGCATTTTCGGTTCAACACGCAGATAACCCATGTCGCCTTTCTTCTCTAGCGACTGAATACGAGTTAACTCGTTACCGTTGAAATGCAGCATCACATGACGATCCGCTTCCGGTCCATCGACAAACTCGAACGGACGACGAATCATTTCAATCTTGGTTGAAGAAGAGGAGTATTCGCCCGGGTGACGAGGCGCGTTCACCTTACGATAATTAAGTACATCGAGCTCATTCTTAACCTGAACTAAACTCACCGGAGTTCCCGGAGACAGGTCTAGCACTCGCGCATAAACCACGGTTGGCAAATCAAACAGCTGACCTTCAAAGCGTTGCTTAACCACAGAATCGAGATAAATACCGACGAACAACAGTAATGCCGCAAGCGCTAAGCCTGCTTTCCAAGAAATGCCCCATAAGATCTTCAACCAACCTCTTTTGCCAGATTTCTTAGCCTTAGATTTGGTCTTTTTCGCAGCCGCTCTAGGTTTTCTTGGCTTGGCTTTGGTCGCTGGTGACTTCTTTGCTGGCGCTTTTTTAGGTGGTGCCTTTTTGGGCGTTAACATTTTGGTCATCATCGATTCAACTGTCGTTTGGTTTTAGTGGTTGCTACATGGTTAGCAGGGTCATCCGGCCAAGGATGTTTTGGGTAACGGCCTTTCATCTCTTTTTGTACTTCTTTGTACGCGCCAGCCCAAAAGCCGGCTAAATCTTGAGTAATTTGTAGTGGTCGCTGTGCTGGAGAAAGGAGCTCAAGCACTACTTTTTTACGCCCTTGCGCGATCAATGGCGAGTCTTGTTCGCCAAAGACTTCCTGCATTCGCACTGAGATCACGGGTTCAGATTGATATTGATAACGAATGGCCTTCTTGCTGCCTGTTGGCATCAGATAGTGTGTTGGCAGCCATTGGTCGATTTCTTGATTCAAAGGCCAGCCAAGATAAGTCGACAATGCTTGCTCAATCGAAACACTAGCCAGCCCTTTTGCCGACTTAATGCCATTCAAATACGGAGATAGCCACTCATCAAGGTGTTCAATCAAACTCACATCGTCCATTGCTGGCCAATCATGCTCAGGCATCCAAAGCTGTGCACAGCGTACACGCTCAACCAACTGCTTAGCCGAAGCTGTCCAATTTAAGCGATCCAACCCGCACCGAGCGACATAATTGAACAGCGCTTGGCTCGCCTGATTCGCATCGGGATCAGCTAAAGCTTTGGTGCTGATAATCAACTTGCCCAGAGACACTCGCTGCTCTGCAACTAAACGGCCACGTTTCTCATCCCAATCGGCGTAATCGGAACGCACAAACAGTTTTGGAAATTCAGCTTCTAGCTGCGCGATATCAACCGCAGTGGCTAAGAAAATTTGACTGGCTCGCCCTGTGCTGCGCATCAAATCAATCACTACGATATAGTCATTGTTCGCCAATGGGTCATCGTCACGAACCTCAGCGCCGTGGCCATTCGCCAGAAGGAAAGCACTGCTGGTTGCACTTCTCGCTTGTGCAATTCGGTCTGGGAATGCAAAACAAAGCACTAATGGTAGCAATGATTCGTCAACTTGTGACAAATCTAAGTGATGATTGAGTTTGCTGGCGAGACTTTTCGCTCGCTGCATCACAACACTGTTTTTCGAGTGCTTTCTTTGCTTAAGTCGATGTAGCGAGTGTTGGATATCCGTCACATTGCGTTCCGGATCTTCGAGTAAAGCGGCAGCGACAATCGCGACATTCAACAAGGCTGGACTGTTTTGCTGAGCTTTGATCAGCATACTAGCGATACGCGGCTCAATGCCTAGGCGCTGGGCTTGCTTACCGATCGAAGTGAACTGCCCATTAGCGTCTAACAGTTCCAGATTTTGTAAGAGTTGCTTACCTTGTTCTGTTGAAGCTTTTGGTGGAACGTCTAACCATTGCAGTTCCTCAGCACTCGCAGCGCCCCATTGCGTCAATTCAGACACCAACGAAGACAAATCAGAATGAAGAATTTCAGGTTCTGGTACAGCAGGTTGCTGCATAAGCTGTGTTTCGCTGTACAAGCGAACACACAAGCCCTCTTCGATTCGCCCTGCTCGACCCGCTCTTTGCTCAGCAGAAGACTGCGAAATTTTCACTTGTTCAAGCTTGGTAATACCGGTTTTCAAATCAAACTTTGCAACTCGTTCTAACCCCGAATCAACCACTAAACGAATCCCCTCAATCGTCAAAGAGGTTTCCGCAATGTTAGTGGCCAATACCACTTTTCGACGCCCTTTCACCGATGGCGCGATCGCTCTCTGCTGCTGTTCAAAACTCAATTGGCCATACAACGGACACACGTCAATATCACTGACAAGTTGCCCAAGTTGTGATTCCACTTGTTTTATCGCCGAGACACCCGGTAAGAAAGCCAAAAGTGAACCCGATTCTTTCTCCATCAGAGAACGAATCACGTTGGCCATCTTAGGTGCTAAATATTCATTCGAGCCTAATGGCTGATAGCGGAAGTCGACAGGGAAAGTTCGGCCTTGCGATTCAACATACTTGGCATCAGGTAACAAAGATTGCAGAGCGTGTTGATCTAAGGTTGCCGACATCACCACCACTTTTAGATCGTCACGCAGCGCATCTTGGATCTCCAAGCTAAACGCCAATGCAGTATCTGCGTGAATGCTGCGTTCATGAAATTCATCAAAGATCACCATATCAACCCCAGTCAATTCAGGGTCGGTTTGGATCATTCTCGTCATGATCCCTTCAGTCACGATTTCCAAGCGAGTCGCACTACTGGTTTTAGATTCACCACGAACCCTAAAACCTATGCTCTCTCCCACTTTCTCTCCTAGTTGGCTCGCTAAGTAAGTAGCAATATTCCTTGCAGCCAAACGCCTTGGTTCAAGCATAATGATTTTGCCTTGAACGGCATTAGTTTTAACCAACTGTAAAGGGAAGAATGTTGACTTACCGGCACCGGGAGCGGCCTTTAGAATAAGTTGAGTGTGTGTTTGTACGCCAGCGAGCAGATCTGGCATCACAGCTTCTATGGGCAGTTGTGGCAATGGGTGAACCTTGTGGTGTAATGTTGGCAACATTGTACATAAAAACCTACCTCTCTAAATAAGTAATATGCACTTCAATCCTCCATTAGAGCCAGCGACTCTTATTAAACGCTATAAACGCTTTCTCACTGACATCCAACTTCCAGACGGCAGCGAGCGTACTATCCACTGCGCTAACACCGGAGCGATGACAGGATGTGCGACTCCTGGCAATACGGTGTGGTACTCAACGTCAGACAATGCAAAAAGAAAGTACCCAAACAGCTGGGAGATCTCAGAAACAGACAAAGGTCACCGTATTTGTGTAAATACTGCGCGGGCAAACCAGCTAGCGGTGGAAGCAATTGAAAATGGGACTATAGTTGAACTCTTAGGTTATAACGCGTTACGAACCGAAGTGAAATATGGCAGTGAGAATAGTCGCATTGATATTCTGCTTGAAGATAACGAAAAGCCGCCTTGCTATATCGAAGTAAAAAGCGTCACTTTGCTCGACGAACAAGTGTCAACTAAGCGACAAATATCAACTAAACAACAAGCGTCGACCGAAGGACAAGGTTTTTTCCCTGATGCAGTGACAACTAGAGGCCAAAAACATCTGCGAGAACTCACAGAAATGGTCGAATCTGGAAGTAGAGCCGTACTTTTATTCACTGTTTTACATTCAGGCATTGAAAAAGTGTCTGCGGCACACCATATAGACGCCAAATATTCGTTATTACTAAAACAAGCACAAGACGCTGGAGTTGAAGTGCTTTGCTATAAAGCAGAGCTCAGCAGTACTCAAATACAACTAAAACAAGCCGTTGAATTTATCAATAGCTAAGCAAAAATGCTGAACTATTCACATTGATTGCAAGTTTTAACAAGAGTATTTGCCACCATTCGTTCTTTCTGCTATAGATACCCGCCTTAAAATTAGCTGCTTTGCAGTTGACTAGGTGTAAATAGGAGATGCTGTATGCCAGAATCTAAGAAAAAAGCGCTAGGCATCCTAGCCATCGCAGGTGTTGAACCGTACCAAGCAAAGACAGGTGAAGAGTACATGTCACCTGAGCAAACGGAACATTTTACAAAAATTTTATCAGCTTGGCGCAACCAGCTCAGGGAAGAAGTTGATCGTACTGTGCACCACATGCAGGACGAAGCAGCGAATTTTCCAGATCCTGTTGACCGAGCTTCTCAAGAAGAAGAATTCAGCCTAGAGTTACGTAACCGTGACCGTGAGCGCCGTCTTATCAAGAAAATTGAGAAGACACTAGATAAGATCGAAGAAGACGATTTCGGCTTCTGCGACTCTTGCGGTGTCGAGATTGGTATTCGTCGTCTTGAAGCTCGTCCAACTGCTGACCTTTGTATTGACTGTAAAACACTTGCAGAGATCAAAGAGAAACAGATGCAAGGTTAATTCTTGCGGATGTAAAGAAAGGGAGCTTTGGCTCCCTTTTTTGTTTGTTTTAAAAAGTGGTTTATATCGTTGTTGATAGCGATAAACTAATCACCAAACGTCTTAAGAATCGGCTACTGCGGTACCATCAAGATTAGGTTTCTCACTCATGAATTATATCGGACGCTTTGCACCATCACCGTCAGGTCCTCTTCATTTTGGCTCACTGGTTGCTGCTCTTGGTAGCTACTTTCAAGCGAAATCTAACCAAGGACAATGGTTAGTTCGTATGGAAGACCTCGATCCGCCAAGAGAAATGGCTGGCGCTGCAGACCTCATTCTTAAGACGCTTGAGGCTTACCACCTGTATTGGGACGGTGAAGTCGTTTATCAAAGCCAGCGTCATGACCTATATCAAGCTCAAATTGATCAATGGGTCACTGACAATCAGGCCTACTACTGTCAATGTACCCGTAAGCAAATAAAGTCCTTGGGTGGGTTTTATAGTGGCCACTGCCGAGACAAAGGTTTGGTTGATTCAGGCGAACAGGCGGTGCGCTTGTGTATGGACTTTCCCATCGAGTCCTTTGACGATGTTCGTCACGGCACGATTCAAATTCCCAAAGCATTGGCTGAAGAAGATTTTATTATCAAGCGCAGAGATGGGTTGTTTGCCTATAACTTGGCAGTTGTCCTTGATGACATCGAACAAGGGGTAACAGAAGTCGTTAGAGGTGCAGATCTGATAGAACCAACAGGTCGACAAATCAGTTTGTATAAGACGCTCAAGCAAAAAAACGTGAGCTACTTGCACTTACCATTGGCAACCGATGGCTTGGGGAATAAACTGTCAAAACAAAATCATGCCACCGCGATAGATCTCGACAACCCAAAACCGACGTTAATCAATGCGATGCGATTCTTAGGTTTTAATATCCCGAATGCTCTTTTCGAGGCGTCAATAGATGAAATTTTATTGTGGGGCTGCCAGCAATGGAACGTCTATCAGTTACCTGATAGTTTACAAAAAGAGCACAGCAATGAGTTCGAAACTAACGGCAAATCGCAATAACGATACATAAAAATACCGTAACAAATACCTGTGACTAAGCAGACGATGTTCTCAAATGGCTCGCGCTAAGCTATTATTAGCCGCAATTAAACTCTGCACTACCACTTTGGACTAAGAGAAAAACAAAGCTGGCGATACCTACTTTGTTATAAACTAATGAATACAAACGACAATACCCCAAGCGAACAACGCGGATTCCACGAATTAGCTCTGAATATTTATACTCGTCAAGAGCACAATATTTCACGCAAGCAGATCAGCGACAATGCACTTAAAGTGTTATATCGCCTGAATGGTGCGGGTTTTGACGCATTTCTAGTCGGTGGTGGTGTACGCGACATCTTATTGGGCTCTCAGCCAAAAGATTTTGATATCGCGACCAACGCAACGCCAGAGCAAATCAAGCACCTATTCAGAAACTGTCGCCTTATCGGTCGACGTTTTCGCTTGGCACATATCATGTTTGGTCGTGACATCATTGAAGTAGCAACTTTCCGTGGCCACCACCAAGAGCCATCGAAAAACGTTTCTGCGCAATCTGAAGAAGGTATGTTGCTACGCGATAACGTGTACGGCAATGTTGATGAAGATGCAGAACGTCGTGACTTCACAATCAATGCGATGTACTACAACATTGCAGACTATAGCATCCACGATTACGCGGGTGGTGTAGAAGATTTAGAAGATAAGCTGATCCGCCTGATTGGCGATCCAGAAACGCGTTACCGCGAAGACCCAGTACGCATGCTACGTGCAATGCGCTTCGCCGCTAAACTGGATTTTGATATTGAGGAAGATACAGCCGACCCAATTGAAGAGTTAGCACACCTTCTAAAAGATATCCCAGCAGCGCGCCTTTACGAAGAGTCTCTAAAATTACTGCAATCAGGTCACGGTTTAGAAACCTACCACTTGATGCGTGAGTACAACCTGTTCCAGCAGATGTTCCCTTCAGTAGCGGAACACTTCACAGAAGGCTACGACTCACATACCGAGCAGATGCTTGATTTGGTACTCGACTCGACTGACCTTCGCATCGAAGATGGCAAGCGAGTAAACCCCGCGTTTATGTTTGCTGCAATGCTTTGGTACCCAATGAACAAGTTGGCAGACAAGCTTGTCGCTGAACAGGGTATGGCGCACTACGATGCGATCATGGAAGCAAGTAACATCATTCTTGATCGACAAGTAAAATCAATTGCGATTCCTCGTCGCCATACCGCAACCATTCGCGAAGTTTGGCAACTGCAACTACGACTGCCTCGCCGCAACGGTAAACGTGCCGTTCGCCTGATGGAACTCAATAAGTTCCGTGCTGGCTACGATTTCCTAGAAATGCGTGGCGAAATTGAAGGTGGCGAAACCAAAGAACTAGCAAAATGGTGGGAGCGTTATCAGACAGCAGGACGCAATATGCGTCAAGCGATGGCTAATGACGTAGCAGCACCATCAAAGTCGGGTCATCGCCGCCGTAAGACTTACAGGAACAAAAAGAGTAAGCAATCAGAATGATAACGGCTTACATTGCGGTCGGCAGTAATCTTGCCGACCCTGTTAGCCAAGCAAACTTGGCTATCGAAACGCTAAAGAATCTTCCGCGAACAACGTTTGTTGCGACCTCACAGCTATATAGTAGCACTCCAATGGGGCCGCAAAACCAACCCGACTACATCAACGCGGTAGTAGCAATTAAAACAGAATTAACGCCAATTGAACTGCTTGATTGCACTCAAAAGATCGAGCAAGAGCAAGGGCGCGTCCGTAAAGACGAGCGTTGGGGTCCAAGAACCTTGGATCTCGATATCGTGTTATACGGCAATGAGGTGATCGATTCAGAGCGCTTAACCGTTCCTCATTACGGAATGAAAGAAAGAGAGTTTGTGCTCTACCCGCTTGCTGAAATCGCACCAAGTTTACAACTCCCTGATGGGACTGAGCTGACAGAACTACTAAAAATAGTAGATAAGAACGGGCTCAATGTTTGGCAGCAATAGCCAAGCGCATTAAGGAAAATCAATGAAAAAAGTAACCATTAACGACCTAATCAAGTGCAAACAAGAAGGCCGTAAATTCGCGACGTCGACAGCTTATGATGCGAGTTTTGCTCAATTATTCGAAAGCCAAGATATGCCAGTTCTACTTGTCGGTGACTCACTTGGCATGGTTCTACAAGGTCGTAACGATACATTACCAGTAACCGTTGAAGATATTGCTTACCATACTCGCTCAGTGCGTGCCGGTAGCCCAAACTGTCTTCTTATGGCTGACATGCCATTCATGAGTTACGCCACACCAGAGCAAGCCTGTGAGAACGCAGCAACCTTAATGCGCGCTGGTGCGAATATGGTGAAAATCGAAGGCGGAAGCTGGTTGATTGAAACTGTGAAGATGCTAACAGAACGTGCTGTACCAGTATGTGCACACTTAGGCTTAACGCCTCAATCGGTAAACATTTTTGGTGGTTACAAAGTTCAAGGTCGTGACAACGAGCAAGCCGATAAAATGGTTGCTGATGCGCTAGCACTACAAAATGCAGGTGCTCAAATCGTTCTTCTTGAATGTGTACCAGCTTCATTAGCAAAAAGAATTACAGAAGCTTGTGACGTACCGGTTATCGGCATCGGCGCAGGTAATGTTACCGATGGTCAGATCTTGGTTATGCATGACATGTTCGGTATTTCTGCGAACTACATGCCGAAATTCTCTAAGAATTTCCTAGCTGAAACAGGTGATATGCGTAAAGCCGTCGCTCTATACAAAGAAGAAGTAGAGAGCGCACGTTTCCCTGATGATGCTCATACAATCGCTTAGGAGTAACTATGCAAACTTTTGCTGAAATAGCGGCTCTTCGTGAGCAGATTAAACAGTTTAAGCGTGATGGACGTACGGTTGCTTTTGTCCCAACAATGGGAAACCTACATGAAGGTCACCTAACTCTGGTCAAGAAAGCTCGTGAACTGGCTGACATTGTTGTTGTAAGCATTTTTGTTAACCCAATGCAGTTTGATCGCGCCGACGACCTAAATAACTACCCTCGTACGTTAGAAGCCGATTTAAACAAACTAACAGGCGAAGGTGTTGAGTTAGTCTTTACGCCAACACCAGAGGTTATGTACCCAGATGGATTGGACAAACAGACGTTTGTTGAAGTCCCTGGTATATCTCATATGCTTGAAGGTGCCTCTCGCCCAGGTCATTTCCGCGGTGTATCAACAATTGTCACGAAACTGTTTAATATCGTTCAGCCAGACTTTGCATGCTTCGGTGAGAAAGATTTCCAACAACTTGCTGTGATTCGCCAGATGACAACTGACTTAGCGCTAGACATTGAAGTTGTGGGCGTAGCGACTGTTCGTGAAATGGATGGTTTAGCCATGAGCTCTCGCAATAGCAACCTAACGATTGATGAACGTCAGCGAGCTCCAGTTCTAGCGCGCACTATGCGTTGGATCAGCAGTGCTATTCGTGGTGGTCGTGATGATTACGCGTCTGTCATTGAAGATGCAACAGACCAACTACGCGCAGCAGACCTACAACCGGATGAAATATTCATTTGTGATGTAAAAACGTTACAAGCGATCACTTCAGAATCGACTCAAGCAGTGATTCTAATGTCGGCTTTCCTAGGTAAGACTCGTCTTATCGACAACCAAGTTTTAGATTTGGTCACGGAAACGAAAGAAGAAGTGAAAGAAGAAACTGCTGAGTAATCGCTTTCTTCTCTTTACGTAAACCAGGTTATACCGCAAAGCACAAATGAAAAACATAAAAAAGGTCGATGTAATATCGACCTTTTTCTTTGCCTGCGATTCAGGATAATTAATAGCTCCTAGATAACTAATAGATCCTGGATAACTAATAGATCCTGGATAACTAATAGCTCTTGGATAACTAATAGATCCTGGATAACTAATAGCTCTTGGATAACTAAAAGTTAACTACGTAAGCCGATCCCCTTTGTAACTAAGTAATGTGCAATGCCATACAGCACGACAATAAACACACCTAGTACGCCAAACGACGTCACAATACCCACATCAGACACACCCAAAAAGCCATATCTGAACGCGTTTACCATATACACGATAGGGTTCAACTTCGATACACCTTGCCAGAATTCAGGCAATAGACTGATCGAGTAGAAAACACCACCGAGATACGTCAGCGGCGTTAAAATGAAGGTTGGGATAATAGAAATATCATCAAACGTACGTGCGAATACCGCGTTGATCAAACCACCCAGAGCAAACACAACCGACGTGAGAAATACCGTCGCAATGATCACGCCCCAGTGGTCGACTTGAAGGTCAACAAAGAACAGCGATACAAAGGTGACGATAGTGCCCACTAACAAGCCACGCACCACGCCGCCCATTACGAAGCCGGCGATAATCACGTAGTTAGGAACAGGTGCTACAAGCAGCTCTTCAATGTTCTTCTGGAATTTGGCACTAAAGAACGATGAAGCAACGTTGGAATATGAGTTGGTGATCACCGACATCATGATCAGACCGGGCACAATGTATTCCATGTAGCTAAAGCCGTTCATTTCACCAATACGCGCACCAATCAGGTTACCGAAGATGATGAAGTAAAGCGTCATGGTAATCGCTGGCGGTACCAGAGTTTGCACCCAGATACGCGTGAAGCGATTGATCTCTTTGGTCAACAAGCTGCAGAAAGCGGTCCAATATAGGCTGTACATATTATTTATTCCCCTCACGGACGATACTCACAAATAGCTCTTCTAGGCGGTTTGCTTTGTTACGCATAGAGAGAACTTTTACCTGCTGCTCACTCAATTGATCAAAGATGGTATTCAAACCTCGATTCTTGTCGATTTCGATTTCTAGCGAGCCATTAACCATCACTTGGCTATTCACACCTTCAAGTTTAGGTTCAGTCGCACCCTCTTCAAGATCAAGAATAAAGGTCTCGGCACTCAACTTACCCAACAGCGACTTCATTGTGGTGTTCTCAATCAACTCACCACGATTGATGATACCAATGTTACGACACAGCATTTCCGCTTCTTCTAGATAGTGCGTAGTTAAAATAATGGTGATGCCCTGCTTCTCGTTGATCTCCTTGAGGAATTCCCACATTGAACGACGCAATTCAATATCAACACCCGCCGTTGGTTCATCAAGAATCAACAAATGAGGCTCATGCATCAGTGCACGCGCGATCATCAAACGACGCTTCATACCGCCAGATAAGTTACGCGCACGTTCGCCACGCTTTTCCCACAAATCGAGCTGAGATAAGTACTTTTTAGCGCGTTCTTTAGCAAGAGCTTTCGGTACACCGTAGTAACCGGCTTGTTGTAGCACGATCTGCTCAACCGTTTCGAACGGGTTAAAGTTAAACTCTTGCGGGACTAAACCTAAGTTCAACTTCGCTAGCTCCAGATCGGTATCAATGTCGTAGCCAAACACTTTCACCTTGCCTGACGTTTTATTAACCAGTGAAGAGATAACACCAATGGTGGTGGATTTACCCGCACCATTTGGGCCAAGTAGTGCGTAAAAGTCGCCTTTTTCTACTTGTAAACTCACGCCCTTAAGAGCCTCAAAGCCCCCTGCATAAGTTTTTCTTAGTTGCTCAATTTCTAATGCATACATAGAGATAGACTGCCATTTGCTATAGATAAGATGTTGATGGCCGAATTTGAGGAAGAGAGTAATGCTTAATACGAGCTAGCAGAAAACTAACTCAAACTTGTTTACTCGGCCATTTTGCAAACAAGTTTATCGTTGATTAACGATTAATACAAATACCGAGTGAGGCTTTCTTTCGAAAGCGAACAAGAATATTAGGTACGTAAAGAGCAATTCAGTGTTCAGTAAACATAAAAAATGCCGTTAAGTTATTAACTTAACGGCATTAATCACCAATACTATATTTGGCGTCTATAACTGATTCATGTGAAATTATTGCTGAAGATTAAACCGAGTCAAATTGATGTTCATCTCTATCAACATAGCTTGTTGCAGCTGTCAGGGCTTCATATCTGAATCGATAAGTATTGGATTCAGGTACAAGGTCAATCACATGGAATTTTTCTAATTGCTGACGAGTATTCTCATTAGGACACAATAAGTACACTTCACACTGCGCATCTAGGGCATCTTTAATCGCATTTTCTAGCGCTAAGCCAACGGTAACATCAATCATAGGCACATCAGTTAGGTCTAAGATCATCGCTTCATAATCAGAAATGCTCGAGTGTTGACGTGAAATCGCTTTTGAAACACTGAATATCATCGGCCCAGAAAGGTAGAAGAACAGCACTTTACCATTGGCACTATCCAGTAACTGACGTTCACTGTCAGTCAATGGGATATCGTCTTCATCATCGCCATCACTGATCGCCTTAACTTGTCTAGCTTGCTCTCGACTTAGCCTTTCAATGATCAGAATGTTTGAGATAAAAACGCCCAGCCCGACCGCAATAATTAGATCAACGAATACGGTTAATAACATCACACCGTACATGACACCCATGCCGGCATAACTCACCTTGTGTGCGCGCTGAATAAAACTCCAATCAAGGATGTTGAAACCGACATACATCGCGATACCAGCCAACACAGCCATAGGGATCGGTTCTGTTAAGCCTCCCGCAACCAATACCACTAGCGCAAGCACCAAAGCACGAATAACACCAGAAAGCGGAGAACGAGCCCCTACCTGAATGTTGGTCACGGTGCCCATGGTTGCGCCCGCACCGGGTAGCGCACCAAACAGACCAGAAATCATATTCGCAATGCCTTGGCCACGAAGTTCTTTGTCTGAATCATGCTCTTTACGAGTCAATGAATCTCCGATAACCGCAGTCAAAAGCGTATCAATACAACCAAGAGTACCTAGCACCAAAGCATCGATAACCATTGTGGTGAATTGCTCAGAGCTGATAGTCGGAATAACAAGAGAAGGTAAGCCTGCGGGAATTTCACCAATACGGCGAATAGAATCGGTATCAAAGATAATAACGGATAAGAGCGTTACAGCCACTAAAGCGACCAATTGAGCGGGCACATACTTACGATATTTAGCAGGAAAACCGAAAAGGATACCAAGCGTTAACACCCCCAAAAACAGCTCACTGACTTTCAGATTTGCTAGCGTATCAGGAAGTGCCGAAAGTGTGCCCATCACTCCGCCAGAAGGGGCTGCGTGCCCTAGCAAAGGAGAAAGCTGCAGAATGACAAGAATCACGCCGATACCGGACATAAAGCCAGATATCACGCTATATGGCATCAAAGTGACGTACTTTCCTAGCTTTAATGTACCGAGTAATATCTGAAAAGCACCCGCCATCATTACCACGGTAAAGGTCATTGCCATCCCGGTTTCAGGGTACTTGGCCACCATGCTGGTCATTACTGCCGTCATGATCACTGTCATCGGCCCGGTAGGCTCTGATATCAAGCTGCTTGAGCCACCAAACAATGCCGCAAATAGGCCCACCATGATGGCGCCCCAAAGGCCAGCTTCCGCGCCCGCACCAGAAGCGACACCAAATGCCAACGCTAAAGGCAATGAGATGATGGCTGTAGTTACACCGCCAAACATATCTCCTTTGAGATTGATATCCGTAAAACGACTTCCAAACAAAACACACCTTCCTGATGATGAAATGACAAACCTTATCACTTTAACAAATGTATCAACGGTTCAGAAAGTGTTAATTTAATCACACTATTCGTCTCTTATATTCGGATTATGCCTTTTACGCTAAGTTAATGATTTTAACGACTAGTACACGTCAGATGAGTACTATTTGACACAGTTTTTACAAGATTGAATTTGTAACATTGTGTATAGTTAGAGTTCTTAATTAAGGGATGTAAGACGCAAAATGCCAGAGATTAAACAGCTTTTTGAAAACAACTCTAAATGGTCAGAAGAAATTCGCTCTCAACGACCAGAGTATTTTACAACGCTTGAAGAGGGTCAAAGCCCTGGTTTTCTATGGATAGGCTGCTCAGATAGCCGCGTTCCGGCCGAGCGTCTCACTGGTTTGTATTCTGGCGAACTGTTTGTTCACCGAAATGTCGCTAATCAAGTAGTTCATACCGACCTAAACTGCTTATCAGTAGTGCAATACGCTGTCGATGTACTCAAAGTGAAACACGTTATTGTTTGTGGTCACTACGGCTGTGGCGGTGTTAACGCAGCGATAGATAACCCTAAACTGGGTCTTATCAACAACTGGCTACTCCACATACGCGATAACTATCTTAAGTACCGTAAGCAAATTGAATCTCTGCCTCGTGAACAATGGGGTGACAAGTTATGCGAAATTAACGTTGCAGAACAAGTCTACAATCTTGGTAACTCGACCATCATGCAAAGCGCATGGGAACGTGGACAAGATATTGAAATCCACGGTGTGGTTTATGGTATTGGTAATGGCAAGCTGCAAGATCTTGGTGTTCGTTGCTCAAGTAATGATACTTTAGAAAACAGCCACTTAGCGGCACTTGATAAAATCCTATCGTCTCCAATCCTAGGTTAATTCTTAACGTCTAACCAATAGATATAAGAAAGAATAGATATAAGAAAGGCTCGCGTTTTGCGAGCCTTTTTTGTTTGTGTTCAACAGAGTCGTTATTACTCTTGAGGTACAACTTTACCGATATACGGTAGGTGACGATATTTTTGTGCGTAGTCGATACCCACACCAACAACGAATTCATCTGGGATTTCAAAACCAATCCACTTTGTGTCTACAATAACTTCACGACGAGAAGGCTTGTCTAATAACGTACAAATTTCGATAGATTTAGGACCACGCAGGCTCAGAATTTCTTTTACTTTAGTCAGCGTGTTACCAGTATCGATAATGTCTTCTACAAGTAGAACATCTTTACCTTGGATGTCATCATCAAGGTCTTTCAAAATACGAACATCACGTGAGCTTTCCATGCCGTTGCCGTAGCTAGAGGCTGTCATGAAATCCACTTGGTGAGTTAAATCGATAGCACGAGCAAGATCCGCCATAAAGACAAAAGATCCGCGCAATAAGCCAACTAAAACTAGATCTTCGCTACCTTGGTAGTGCTCCGTGATCTGCTTGCCTAGTTCGTTCACTCGATCCTGAACTTCTTGCTCAGAGATCATGACTTCAACTGTATGCTTCATACTGCTCTCATTTTATTTGGTGATTGCGACGAATGTTGACACTTTCGTCAGTTGTGTCGCTCAATTTTGTGCGTAAGTCTAGCACTGCTCAAATACCCACACCACCTTATGGTTCGAATTTACTGTTAGATTCTCAATGAAATGTGCATTGGTGCGTTATCCAATACTCGCATCCTTTCACATCAACACTGATCACGCTTTATGTATCAAGTTTGATGTAACTGTCTATAAAACAAGCACAAGGGATTGACCATTCACATATGCACCATTACACTCATCTTGGCTTAAATAATAATAAAATCATTAATATAAAAATTCGTTGGCAAGGAAAAACAATATGGACTCAATAACGAAGAGACCTAGAACTAGGCTTTCACCCTTAAAAAGAAAACTTCAATTGATGGAAATCGCACTTGAAGTATTCTCTCGCCGTGGCATTGGCCGCGGTGGACACGCTGATATTGCCGACATCGCTCAGGTGTCAGTAGCAACAGTATTTAACTACTTCCCTACCCGTGAAGATCTGGTTGATGAAGTACTTAACCACGTTGTTCGTCAATTCTCGAACTTCCTTTCAGACAACATTGACCTAGATATTCACGCAAAAGAAAATCTACATAATATTGCGACTGAAATGGTGACGTTAGTGGCTCAAGATAGCAATTGGTTAAATGTATGGTTCGAATGGAGTGCATCAACTCGCGATGAAGTGTGGCCTCTGTTTGTAACCACTAACCGCACTAACCAGATGTTAGTACAAAACATGTTTAGCAAGGCGATTGAACGCGGCGAAGTCTGTGACGATCACGATCCTAAACATCTAGCAAATCTATTCCACGGCATTTGCTACTCGCTATTCATCCAAGCGAAACGTGTAGATACGCAAGAAGAACTTTCGACCTTGACGGATAGCTACTTGAACATGCTGTGCATTTATAAGTAGATTCGATCTTCGAACAAAACTAAAGGGTTGGCTTTTACGCTAACCCTTTTTTATTTCCTCTCACCTAATCAGATTCCCTATTCCTTCCTTCGTCATCCTAAAGAGCGAGGGACGAGCGAGTTGGGGATCTCTTACAAGCATGACGACCATCTTTTCTTCAGACATAAAAAAGCCGCTGACGAATCAGCGGCTTTTAAAAACATTAGCGAGTGGCTAAAAAAGAATTACTTCTTCTTTTTCACTGCTTTCTTATTTGGAAGGTCAGTGATTGAACCTTCGAATACTTCCGCAGCAAGACCAACAGACTCGTGTAGAGTTGGGTGAGCGTGGATAGTCAGTGCGATATCTTCTGCATCACAACCCATTTCGATTGCTAGGCCGATTTCGCCAAGAAGTTCACCACCGTTAGTACCAACAACAGCACCACCGATTACGCGATGAGTCTCTTTATCGAAGATCATCTTAGTCATACCGTCAGCACAGTCTGAAGCGATTGCACGACCAGAAGCAGCCCAAGGGAAAGTAGCAACTTCGTAGTTCAGGCCTTCCGCTTTCGCTTCTTTCTCAGTCTTACCTACCCAAGCTACTTCTGGCTCAGTGTACGCAATTGATGGGATTACTTTAGGATCGAAGTAGTGCTTCTTACCAGAGATAACTTCAGCAGCTACGTGACCTTCATGCACACCTTTGTGAGCAAGCATTGGTTGACCAACAACATCACCGATCGCGTGGATGTGAGGAACGTTAGTACGCATTTGCTTATCAACATTGATGAAACCGCGCTCATCAACTTCGATACCTGCTTTTTCAGCATCGATAAGTGCACCGTTTGGAACACGACCGATAGCAACAAGAACTGCATCGTAGCGCTCAGCTTCTGCTGGTGCTTTCTTGCCTTCCATTGAAACGTAGATACCGTCTTCTTTCGCTTCAACCGCTGTCACTTTAGTTTCAAGCATTAGCTTGAACTTATCTTTAATGCGCTTAGTGAAGACTTTAACGATGTCTTTATCCGCAGCAGGGATAACTTGATCGAACATCTCAACAACTTCAACTTTAGAACCTAGAGAGTGGTAAACCGTACCCATCTCAAGACCGATGATACCACCGCCCATGATAAGCAGTTTTTCTGGTACTTCGTTTAGTTCTAGTGCATCCGTAGAATCCCAAATACGTGGGTCTTCATGTGGGATGAAAGGAAGTTTGATTGGGCGAGAACCCGCAGCAATGATTGCGTTGTCGAAGTTAACTGTCGTTGCTTCGCCTTCGCCTTCAACAAGAATGCTGTTAGGACCAGTAAACTTACCAAAACCGTTAACAACTGTAACGTTACGCATCTTAGCCATACCGCCAAGACCGCCAGTCAGTTGATCAACTACTTTTTCTTTCCAGATACGGATCTTGTTGATGTCCGTCTGTGGCTCGCCGAATACAACGCCGTGCTCTGCCATCGCTTTTGCTTCTTCAATTACTTTAGATACGTGAAGAAGTGCTTTTGATGGAATACAACCAACGTTTAGACATACACCACCAAGAGTGCTGTAACGTTCAACTAGTACTGTTTCTAGACCTAAATCCGCACAACGGAATGCCGCTGAGTAACCAGCAGGACCTGAACCAAGTACAACAACTTGGGCTTTAATTTCTTTGCTCATTGTGACCTCTTGTAGTCATTATCCCTAACAGGCTGAGTAGATGTTCTTAAAATTATTGGGCTTTCAAACAGGAAACATTTTACAGAGATGTTAACAGTGTGAAAGTAGCTTTAAGTTAGCCTGTGAGCTAGACAACAATTCCCCCGCAGTTTATGAGAAATGCCGGAAACTGTTCTCTAAAAATAGTCTTTATATAAAGAATTAAGGTGACCCGAAAGTCACCTTAATAATTACTTTCTCAATTACAGTACTAGACGACGAATGTCAGATAGTGCGCTGTTTAGGAAAGTAATGAAGCGTGCACCTTCAGCACCATCGATCACACGGTGATCGTATGATAGAGACAGTGGAAGCTGTAGACGTGGTTGGAACTCTTTACCATTCCAAACTGGCTTAATTTCAGACTTAGATACACCTAGGATACCTACTTCTGGAGCATTTACGATTGGAGTAAATGCAGTACCGCCAATACCACCAAGGCTAGAGATTGTGAAACAACCGCCTTGCATGTCTGCCGCTGTTAGCTTACCAGAACGTGCTTTCTTAGAAACAGCCATTAGCTCTTCAGATAGCTCGTAAATGCCTTTCTTGTTCACGTCTTTGAAGACAGGAACAACTAGACCGTTTGGTGTATCAACAGCGATACCCACGTTTACGTACTTCTTAAGAATGATGCTTTCGCCATCTTCAGAAAGAGAAGAGTTAAACGCTGGGAATGCTTCTAGCGCTTTAGCAACAGCTTTCATGATGAACACAAGTGGAGTGATCTTCATGCCAGTGTCTTTCTTCGCTTCGATTGCGTTCTGTTCTTTACGGAATGCTTCTAGCTCAGTGATGTCTGCGTTGTCCCACTGTGTAACGTGAGGGATCATTACCCAGTTACGGTGCAGGTTAGCGCCAGAGATCTTCTTAATCTTAGAAAGCTTCTGAACTTCCGTTTCGCCGAACTTGCTGAAGTCAACTTTTGGCCATGGTAGTAGACCAAGAGCAGAACCATCGCCGCCTTTGCCAGATGCTGCTGCACCAGACTCAAGACGCTTAAGTGCATCTTTAACGTAAGACTGAACGTCTTCTTTAAGTACGCGACTCTTACGACCAGTACCTTTAACTTTCGCTAGGTTCACACCGAATTCACGAGCTAGACGACGAACAACTGGAGATGCGTGAGCGTACTCGCCGTTCTCTTGGAAGTCGCCAGCTGCTGGAGCTACTGCTTCAGCTTTAGGTGCAGGTGCTGCTGCCGGAGCTGCTGCTTGTGCTGGAGCTGGAGCCGCTACTGCTACTGGAGCTGCGCCTTCAACAACGAAAGTCATGATTGAAGAGCCTGTTGACACTTTGTCGCCAGCTGCAATCTTGATTTCTTTTACTGTACCAGCGAATGGTGCAGGCACTTCCATTGAAGCTTTGTCGCCTTCAACAGTAATTAGAGATTGCTCTTCTTCTACTGTATCGCCAACCGCTACCATGATCTCAGTAACTTCTACTTCGTCACCACCGATATCAGGAACGTTCACTTCTTTCTCAGCAGATGCTGCTGGAGCCGCTGCAACTGGTGCCGCCGCTGGAGCAGGAGCTGCTGCAACTGGAGCACCAGAACCCGCTACTTCAAATACCATCACTAGAGAACCAGTAGATACTGAATCACCAGAAGCGATCTTGATTTCTTTAACGATACCAGCGAATGGTGCAGGAACTTCCATTGAAGCCTTGTCACCTTCAACAGTAAGAAGAGATTGCTCTTCTTCTACTGCGTCACCGATAGCAACCATGATTTCTGTTACTTCAACTTCATCACCGCCGATATCAGGAACGTGAACTTCTTTAAGCTCAGCAACTGATGCCGCAGCAGGAGCAGCTACAGGAGCCGCTTCAACTGCTGGAGCAGCCGGTGTTGCTGCACCTTCCGCTTCAAAGATCATGATAAGAGAACCAGTAGAAACAGAATCACCTTCTGCTATTTTGATTTCTTTAACGATACCCGCTTGAGACGCAGGAACTTCCATTGAAGCTTTGTCGCCTTCAACAGTGATCAGTGACTGCTCTTCTTCAACCTTGTCGCCAACGTTTACAAGAATCTCAGTTACTTCAACCTCGTCAGCACCGATGTCTGGTACATTAATTTCGATTGTCATTGTATTTACCTACCTTAATGCCAGTCTTATGCGTATTGCGGGTTAATTTTGTCTGCGTCGATGCCGAATTTAGCAATTGCTTCAGCAACTACTGATTTCTCAACATCACCACGTTTAGCCAGTTCAGTAAGCGCAGCAACTACAACGTAGCCTGCATTTACTTCGAAGTGACGACGTAGATTTTCACGGCTGTCTGAACGACCGAAACCGTCAGTACCAAGTACTTTGTAAGACTCAGAAGGCATGAATGCACGTACTTGCTCAGCGTAGTTCTTCATGTAATCCGTAACTGCGATTGCAGGTTCGTTACCAAGAACAGTTGTGATGTACGGTACTTTCTCTTCAGCTTCTGGGTGAAGCATGTTGTCACGCTCTACCGCTTGACCGTCACGAGTCAGTTCGTTGAACGACGTTACAGAGAATACATCAGATGCTACGCCGTACTCTTCGCTCAGGATCTTAGCTGCTTTACGCGCTTCGTTCATGATAGTACCAGAGCTCATTAATTGAACCTTAGACTTAGAACCTGCGTAAGACTCAAGCTTGTAAATACCCTTACGGATGCCTTCTTCAGCGCCTTCTGGCATTGCTGGCATTGCGTAGTTCTCGTTCATTACTGTTAGGTAGTAGTAAACGTTCTCTTGGTTCTCACCGTACATGCGACGGATACCGTCTTGCATGATTACCGCTAGCTCGTAAGCAAACGTTGGGTCGTAAGAGATACAGTTAGGTACAGTGTTCGCCATGATGTGCGAGTGGCCATCTTCGTGCTGTAGACCTTCGCCGTTTAGCGTTGTACGGCCTGCAGTTGCACCTAGTAGGAAACCACGAGCTTGTTGGTCACCTGCTAACCAAGCCATGTCACCAATACGTTGGAAACCGAACATTGAGTAGTAGATGTAGAACGGAATCATCGGTAGATCGTTTGTGCTGTATGAAGTTGCAGCTGCAACCCATGAAGCCATAGAACCTAGTTCGTTGATACCTTCTTGAAGAACTTGACCAGACGTTGCTTCTTTGTAGTAAGAAACGATGCCTTTATCTTCAGGCGTGTAGTCTTGACCGTGTGGGTTGTAGATACCAACCTGACGGAATAGACCTTCCATACCGAATGTACGAGCTTCATCACAGATGATAGGAACAATGTTCTTACCAATGTTCTTATCTTTAAGAAGGATGTTAAGCGTACGTACATAAGCCATCGTTGTAGAGATATCACGCTTCTGTTCACCCAGTAGAGGTGCGAATGCGTCTAGCTCAGGAACTTTGAACTCTTGAGTGAATTTTGGCAGACGCTGAGGAGTGTAACCTTGTAGTGCTTTACGACGAGCATGTAGGTATTCGTACTCAGCTGAACCTTCTTTCAGTGTTAGGTAAGGAAGCTCAGATACTTTCTCATCAGAAAGGATGTCTTGTAGGCCTAGACGGTCACGTAGGTATTGTACGTGAGTCATGTCCATCTTCTTAACACCGTGAGCGATGTTCTTACCTTCTGCAGCTTCACCCATACCGTAACCTTTAACTGTCTTAGCTAGGATTACTGTTGGTTTACCACCTGTCTCTTTTGCATTGTTGAATGCAGCGAACAGTTTAGAAGAATCGTGACCACCACGTTTCAGTTCGAAGATTTGGTCGTCAGTCATGTCTGCAACTAGTGCAGCTGTTTCTGGGTACTTACCAAAGAAGTGCTCACGTACGTATGCGCCATCTTTAGATTTGAATGTTTGGTAGTCACCATCGATAGTTTCATTCATTAGTTGAAGAAGCTTACCAGTCGTGTCTTTAGCTAGTAGAGAATCCCAGTTGCTACCCCAGATAACTTTAACAACGTTCCAACCTGCGCCTTTAAATAGGCCTTCAAGTTCTTGGATGATGCTACCGTTACCCATTACAGGGCCGTCTAGACGCTGTAGGTTACAGTTGATTAGGAAACATAGGTTGTCTAGCTTCTCACGCGCAGCGAAAGAGATAGCACCACGTGATTCTGGCTCATCCATCTCACCGTCACCTAGGAACGCGTATACACGCTGACCTGAAGTATCTTTCATGCCACGACCTTCAAGGTACTTAAGGAAGCGCGCTTGGTAGATAGCAGAGATAGGGCCTAGACCCATAGATACTGTTGGGAACTGCCAGAATTCAGGCATTAGTTTAGGGTGCGGGTATGAAGGGATACCTTTACCATCAACTTCTTGACGGAAGTTATCTAGCTGTTCTTCAGTTAGACGACCTTCAACGAATGCACGAGAGTAGATACCAGGAGAGATGTGACCTTGGTAGTAAACTAGATCGCCACCGTCGGTCTCGTTTGGAGCACGGAAGAAGTGGTTAAAACATACTTCGTAGAACGCAGCAGCTGACTGGTAAGAAGCCATGTGACCACCAAGGTCTAGGTCTTTCTTAGAAGCACGCAATACAATCATGATTGCGTTCCAGCGAATAATCGAACGAATACGACGCTCAAGAGTTACGTCACCAGGGTAAGCTGGCTCTTGTGCTGCTGGAATTGTGTTGATGTAGTTCGTGTTGATGCCTGTAGCCATATCAACACCATCTAAACGCGCTTTATCTAGAACTTGTTCTAGTAAAAACTGTGCACGTTCTACACCTTCTTCACGTACTACTGACTCAAGAGCTTCTAACCAATCTTGAGTTTCCAGAGCATCAACGTCATGCTTCATGTCAGACATGGCGATCTATCCTTTTTGTTAGTTGGATTCTACTAAACACGTAAAAAGCCGAAGTATTACGACTATTTACCCTGTTGGATTCGACGTAAAGAACGTTCGCGGCGCGACTCTTCTTTAGTCAAATCCATCAATGTTTCTTCGATGTAAGCTAAATGAGAGTGTGACATTTCACGCGCCTGTTCTGGCTGTCCTGAAACGATCGCATCTACAATGTTAGCTCGATGTATACTCACTTTCTCCACAACGTCTTTACGACGATGCAACAGTTTTAAATTTTCTAAGACGTTTTGTTCGAGTAACGGAGCCAAACTACGAACAATGTGCAATAACACCACATTGTGCGCTGCCTCTGTTAAAGCAATAAGAAAAGCCATCACAGCTGCAGACTCGGCTTCAATATCACCCTTATCTTGCGCACCGCGAATTTTTTCTTGGCATGCTTGAATTCGAGCAAAGTCTTCATCAGTACCACGTAATGCCGCGAAGTAAGCCGAAATCCCTTCCATCGCATGACGCGATTCCAACAAGTCTAGTTGGGTTTCAGAATGGGAGGACAACAAATTAAGCAAAGGATCTGAAAAGCTTTTCCAGATATTTTCGCTAACAAACGTACCTCCACCTTGACGGCGAGTAAGCAAGCGTTTTGCTTCTAAACGTTGTATCGCTTCTCGGATTGAAGGACGAGACACATCGAACTGTTTCGCCAGTTCACGCTCAGGCGGCAGCTGCTGCCCTGGAGCCAGTGTTCCTTCCACTATCAACCTTTCTAACTCTTGTTCGATAACGTCCGAGAGTTTTGGCTGACGAATCCTTTGATAAGCCATAGTTTGTTGTTCTTCTTTTTCTTCGCTGACAATTGGTATTACCAATTTTAAGTTGGGCAGAAATTAACATAATTAAAACGCCACTGTCCAGACTAAAATTGACCTGAATCATAGAACACAGCACGAATTAACCCTGATTTAACAAATGAAATTTAAAACAGCAACCAATTTGGTCTTACCATTTACAGGGGTAATACTTTTGGGGAGTATCCGTGCTAGAAAGTTTCAGGATAAAAATGGATTGTTTCAGAAAGATGAGTGCCACTTGATTAAAAATCAAACCAAGCGCACATTAGAGGTAGAAATCCTGTTCATAAGTTTTAATATTAGATCGTTTGATAAGCTCGTCACACTCTCGATTTATTGACGCCCTCCCCCTAACCACTTTATTTACATCGCAACAACAAAAATTCACAAGTCATTATGCTAGGCGTTGACTATTCAACCACCAGCAACAATAAGAGCATCTTCGATAATGAGGCTTAAACCTTGAGTTCGCCTTTAAACTTCTGCCAGTCGAAAACCAAACCAGGGTCAGTTTTGCGTAGCGGGGCTATATATTGATGACCAGTGATACGCTCGGTGGTTATTTGAGGGAAAGTCGATACGATCGTTTCTGTTAATCGAGAAAGCGCTTGGTACTGCTGCTCTGTATAAGCGATAAAGTCGCTTCCTTCCAGCTCAATACCAATCGAGTAATCATTACACCTTTTACGCCCCGAAAAGCTCGACTGGCCTGCGTGCCAAGCTCGGTCAAGAAATGACACAAACTGTACCACCTCACCATCACGGCGAATCAAGCAATGTGCCGAAACGCCCATTTGATGAATCACTTTAAAAAATGGATGATCTGCCGGATCAAGTTTGCCCGTGAAAAACTGTTCAATGTAAGGGCCGCCAAATTGGCCCGGTGGTAAACTAATGTTATGAACCACCAGCAGAGAGATATCGTCGGTGCTGGGTCTAGCATCAAAATACGGAGAAGGAACATGCCGAGCATTGTCGTACCATCCGTTGGAGCTCATCGTCATCTTAGTCTCGCTTTCTTTTCTACTAGCGCAATAAGATTGTGACTTTGCCCATAGAGCAGTCGCGCTAGCCTCTTTAATTTGAAGTTAAGCAAGAGTATCATTCCATTCCCACTCCCTTTCAAGATTAGATTTGCGATGAAAAACACACATAACAGCCACCAACGCCTTGATTACTTAAAAGAGCAACTGCCGCTAGAGATCACTCGCGCAGTCGCTGAGACCATCAAAGAAGATCTAGGTGGAACGTTAGATCCAGCGGCTGATATTACGGCAAGTCTAATCCCTGCAGACGCAATCAACAGCGCAACCATCATTACCCGTGAGCGCGGTGTGTTCTGTGGTAAAGCTTGGGCTGATGAAGTGTTTAAGCAATTGGGCGGTGAAGTCACTGTCGAGTGGAACGTAGAAGACGGTGACAAAGTTGAACCAAACCAAACACTTTGCACGCTAACAGGACCTGCTCGCGCACTTTTAACCGGTGAGCGTAACGCAATGAACTTCATTCAAACACTATCTGGTTGTGCGACGGCGACAGCAATCTACGCTGACAAAATCAAACACACAGAATGCCGCCTATTAGACACGCGTAAAACAATTCCAGGCCTTCGCAGCGCACTAAAATACGCTGTGGCTTGTGGTGGTGGCTTCAACCACCGTATTGGTGTTTTCGATGCCTACCTAATCAAAGAAAACCATATCATCGCATGTGGTGGCATTGAGAAAGCGATCTCGACAGCAAAAGAGCTGAACCCGGGTAAGCCAGTGGAAGTGGAAACAGAAAGCCTAGCAGAGCTTGAGCAAGCGATCAGCGCCGGTGCAGACATCATCATGCTAGACAACTTCACCACAGACATGATGCGTGAAGCCGTTAAAATTAACGCAGGTCGTGCAGCACTAGAAAACTCAGGTAACGTGACTTTAGATACGATTGCAGAATTCGCTGAAACGGGTGTCGATTACATCTCTGTGGGAGCACTGACTAAGCATCTAAAAGCAATGGACCTTTCAATGCGATTCAAAGCTTAATCTCATCGTTCTATCAATCACTTAACTTCAAGGCATGGCAATCAGCCATGCCTTTTTATTGCTTTTATTATCAGTATATCAATCAGTTAACTAAGCTGATCGCATAATTTTGCGCTCCATATGAAACAACACACCAATAAATACAAAACCACTCGCGCCTGCATCTGAACACCATTCCACTTCTAAATCTCAACTTCTATTCTTTCCATCAACGGGTGCTTGCACTGAAACAAACTAACGAATGGAATAGAACTATGAAAAACAAAAGAAAAAACCAGAAAGGCTTTACGCTGATTGAATTGATGATTGTGGTTGCGATCATTGGTGTGCTGTCTGCAATTGCAATTCCGGCTTATAAAGATTATGTATCTAAAAGTGAACTATCCTCTGGTTTAGCCACAATGAGAGCACTAATTACACCAGCAGAATTAATCCATCAAGAAAAGGGCGTGATCGTTCAAGCTACCGCTTTGGGCGATCTAGGAACAGCTACAGATGCAAATTCACTTGGTAAAATAACAGTTTCAGCTGACGACACACTGTTATTCACTTTTGGAGCAACTAGCTCAATAAGTGCAGCAACCTTAACATTTGCTAGAGGTAACTCTGGGTGGGTTTGTACTAACAGTAAACAAGCAACGATCCCTCTAGATGGCTGTGTGTAGTGCTAACCAACCTCCCAACAGTTCTCCGTCAGGCTAACTTACTTAGCCTGACTCAAGAACAAGCCGTTGCGGAACATGTACAAGCTTCAGGTATTTCTACACCTGAAGCTTTGCTCACTCTGGGCTTATTCACCGGCGAGAGCCTCGCTAATAACATCAAAACCATTTTCGGTTTGCCGTTAGTGCAACTGGCCAATACTGACTATGAAATCTTGTGTGACCAATTGGGACTTCGAGAATTGATCACTAAGTATCGTGCTATCCCAGTTGTTCTCACTAACTCTACTCTCACGCTCGCCTCTGCCGATCCAACCGACTTGCAAGCTGAAGACGATTTTAGATTCGCGACTGGATTGCAGATAGAACTCGTTGTCGCTAACTATTCAGAATTAGAAGGCGCCATACGAAAGCTGTATGGTCGCTCTATTTCCGGGCAAGACTCTAAGCGCAAAGAGATCACCCAAGATGAGCTCGCCAATCTTGTTGAAGTCTCTGACGATGAAATGAGTTCAATTGAAGATCTCAGTCAAGACGATTCCCCTGTCAGTCGATTTATCAATCAGATACTGGTTGATGCGGTGCGTAAAGGCGCATCAGACATCCACTTCGAACCTTATGAAGAAAACTACCGAGTGCGTCTGCGTTGCGATGGCATTCTTGTTGAGGTCCAACAGCCCGCGTCTCATTTAAGCCGTCGGTTATCCGCTCGTTTAAAGATTCTCGCCAAACTTGATATCGCTGAACGTCGCTTACCTCAAGACGGCCGTATTAAGCTGCGTTTGAACGACGAGCTGGCGATCGATATGCGTGTGTCGACTCTACCGACATTGTGGGGAGAAAAGATCGTACTGCGTCTTCTAGACAGCAGCGCAGCCAATTTAGATATCGATAAATTAGGTTACAGCGAGGATCAAAAAGCGCTCTATCTCAATGCCCTAAAACGCCCGCAAGGGATGATCTTAATGACTGGGCCCACAGGCAGTGGCAAAACGGTCTCTCTTTACACTGGACTTCGCATGCTTAACACCTCTGAGCGTAATATCTCAACAGCTGAAGATCCGGTGGAGATCAACCTGTGTGGTATCAATCAGGTACAGGTGACGCCAAAGATCGGTTTTGGGTTTGCCGAAGCACTACGATCGTTCTTGCGACAAGATCCTGATGTAGTGATGGTCGGTGAGATCCGTGATTTAGAAACCGCAGAGATCGCGATCAAAGCGTCGCAAACGGGTCACTTAGTCCTCTCGACACTCCATACTAACTCAGCTTCGGAAACCGTGACTCGGCTCGCCCATATGGGGATAGAACCCTTTAACCTCGCTTCGTCATTGAGCCTGATTATCGCGCAGCGACTGGCAAGGCGGCTGTGTAACCACTGTAAAGCAGCTGACAACTCGCCGGACATATTTCTACGTCACTCTATTCCTAACAATCAAACACTCTACAAAGCCACCCCACAAGGGTGCAATGAGTGTAATCAGGGCTATTCCGGTCGAGTAGGTATCTACGAAGTAATGCCGTTCACCGACAAACTAAAAAATAGTCTGATCAATAAACCTAACGCGTTAGAGATTGAAGATCTCGCGCGTAGAGAAGGAATGAGAACACTGCAAGAATCCGGTATCGATAAGTTGCTTGAAGGCACCACCAGCTATCAAGAACTGCAACGTGTTCTGTATCTATAATCCATCGGAGCACTCATGAGCACTAAACTGCAGTCACAATTAAAAAACTACCACTGGAAAGGCATAAACAGCTCAGGCAAAAAGGTGTCCGGTCAAACCTTGGCACTCGCCGAATTAGAAGTACGAGAAAAGCTCAAAGAGCAGCATATTCAGATTAAGAAAATCAAAAAGAAAAGCATCTCAGCAGTCACTCGTTTAACACACCGAGTAAAAGCCAAAGACATCACCATTTTGACTCGACAACTTGCGACCATGCTTGCCACTGGCGTGCCTATCGTTCAGGCCATTAAGCTAGTATCAGACAATCACCGTAAAGCTGAAATGAAATCAATTCTATTGCATATCTGTCGAGGTGTCGAAGCGGGAACCCCTATATCAAAAGCGATGCGGACGGCAAGCACTCACTTTGACGACCTGTACACCGATTTGGTCGCTACTGGCGAGCTTTCCGGAAACCTAGCGCAAGTCTTTGAACGCTTGGCAACCTATAGAGAAAAGAGTGAGCAGCTAAAGTCTAAGGTCATAAAAGCACTGATTTACCCCACAATGGTGGTCGCTGTCGCGCTGACTGTCTCTTACTTAATGCTCACCATGGTCATTCCTGAATTTGAATCGATGTTTTCAAGCTTCGGGGCAGACCTCCCTTGGTTTACTCAACAAGTACTCTCCCTTTCACATTGGGTACAGGCTTACAGTCTTTATGCTGCCGTTGGCATAGGGTTAGTCACATTATTTACCTACCAACTGCGTCAACGGTCTTATTCCATTCGTTTATCATTCAGCCGTCTAGGTTTGCGATTCCCTATTCTTGGCGGAGTATTGGCCAAAGCCTCAATCGCCAAATTCAGCCGAACCTTATCAACCAGTTTTAGTTCAGGGATTCCTATTTTAACCAGCCTGAAGACCACAGCCAAAACCGCAGGTAACCTGCATTATGAATCGGCCATCATCGAGGTTCACCGTGAAACTGCCGCTGGCATGCCGATGTATATCGCGATGCGCAATACCGATGCTTTTCCTGAGATGGTTTTACAGATGGTCATGATAGGAGAAGAGTCTGGCAACCTTGATGACATGCTCAATAAAATCGCATCTATTTATGAATTTGAAGTCGACAACACCGTCGATAATTTAGGTAAGATTTTAGAACCTCTTATCATCGTATTTTTAGGCACCGCTATTGGTGGACTGGTTGTCGCGATGTACTTACCGATCTTTAATCTTATGAGTGTGTTAGGATAGCTAAAAGCAACCAAACACCCCTCAAGCAGAGAACCACTGCTTGTATTGATTAAGTGGTAAAGGACACTATGGAAGTATTTCACTACTATCCTTGGCTATTCCCCGTATTAGCTTTCATTTTTAGCCTTCTTATTGGCAGTTTCCTCAACGTAGTCATACACCGTTTACCGATTATGATGGAACGAGAGTGGCAACAAGAGTGCTCGGAGTATTTCTCTCAATATAAAATTCCAGCGCCAGAGGGGAAGTTCAATCTCAGTATCCCTCGTTCGGCTTGCCCGAAATGTAAAACCCAATTAAGAATCGTCGACAATGTTCCAGTATTAAGCTGGTTGTTCTTGAAAGGTAAGTGTCATAGCTGTGCTAACCCAATCAGTGCTCGCTATCCATTGGTCGAACTGCTGACTGCAATACTATGCACCGTAGTGGCTAGCCACTTTGGTTTCAGTTACTACGCCATTGCTTTGATTTTTTTCACCTTTGCATTGATTGCCGCAACCTTTATCGACCTAGATACCATGCTGTTACCTGATCAAATCACCTTACCTTTGGTTTGGTCTGGTATCGCTTTGGCACTGTTTAACATCAGTCCTGTATCGCTTCAAGATTCCGTCGTTGGCGCAATGGCTGGCTATCTAGCTTTGTGGTCTGTTTATTGGTTGTTCAAGCTGTTAACAGGCAAAGAAGGCATGGGTTACGGTGATTTCAAGTTACTAGCTGCGCTTGGCGCCTGGCTTGGTTGGCAACACCTCCCAATGATCATTCTTCTATCCTCACTTGTCGGCTTAGTTTTCGGCTTGATTCAACTTCGCTTGAAACAACAAGGCATAGATAAAGCCTTTCCCTTTGGACCTTACCTTGCAATTGCGGGTTGGGTGAGTTTGATGTGGGGCAACGACATCATGGGCTGGTATTTCACTTCTGTACTAGGGGTTTAATCATGGCAATCATTATCGGATTAAGCGGTGGGATCGCCAGTGGTAAAACGACGGTAGCTAATCTCTTCAGCGAACATTTTCACATTGATATTGTCGATGCTGATATCGTGGCACGTGAAGTGGTGGCGTTGGGCAGTGAAGGTCTAAAACAGATTGCGACTCATTTTGGTGAAGAGGTATTGCTCGAAGATGGAGCGCTAAACCGAGCTAAACTGCGCGAAGTGATCTTTTCTGATCCCACAGAGAAACAATGGCTCAATGAACTGCTTCACCCTATGATCCGCGACAAAATTGACAGTGACCTGTCTAAAATCACATCCCCATATGGTTTATTAGTCGCACCGCTATTGGTTGAAAACCAAATGCAAGGCATGACCGATCGCGTATTAATCGTTGATGTGCCGGTAGAAGTGCAAATAGAACGTACGATGAGTCGCGATAATGTTTCTAGGGAACAAGTTAAATCAATTTTAAAATCACAGGCATCAAGAGAACAGCGCTTAGCAGTTGCAGATGACGTGATTAAAAACCATACTAAAAACCAAGAACTTTTGCCTCAAATCACAGATTTACATCAAAAGTATCTGGCAATCAGTGCAGTAGATGGGTCAGAATAGAACAATGTTGAATGAAGGTTTGCTCGATGATCACCCATAAATTTGAACATCCTCTAAATGAGAAAACACGCATCTACTTAAGAGTTGAATCACTCTTGAGGCAGTTACACTTGTCTTCTGCATTTTCCGATGCTCAACAGTATCAACTCTTTTTCCGTTCTATCTTTGCTCTGATTGAAATATTCGAACAGATACAACTTAAGAGCGAACTCGCAAAAGATATTGAGAAACAGCGTGTAACCTATAAAAGTTGGTTAGATGTTGAAGGTGTCGATCAAGAGATGCTGACATCATTGCTCAATGATATTAGTCATATCTATCGTGAACTGATGCAGGCGGAACGTTTTGGGCAATCATTAAAAGAGGACCGCTTCCTTAGCGCCATTCGTCAACGCTTTAACTTGCCAGGTGGCTCATGTTGCTTTGATTTACCGGCTCTACATTATTGGCTTCATCTTCCTCTTGATAAGAGAGTTAGAGATGCTGAGACATGGATGGATAGCCTACAGCCTCTGTATGAAGCACTAACACTATGGTTGAAGCTCACCAGAGAGACTGGTCACTTTAAGGATCAGATCGCTCGTACAGGTTTCTTCCAAAGCGATGCTGATGAAGCGAATATCCTTCGCCTTTCAATTCCAATGCAGTACGGTGCCTACCCGATGATCTCGGGACATAAAAACCGTTTCGCTATTAAATTTATGAGCTTTGAAACTGGGCAAGCCTGTACTCAAGATATTGAATTTGAGTTGGCTATCTGCAGCTAATTCATTTCCTTTATTGTTTGGCTTGAGTCCTCACTCGAGCCTAAACTCACTATTATTACACCTTCAAATTAAGAATCACTATGTCGAAGAAAATCACCATCGTTAAATGCCCTCAATGTAACACTGACGTTGAATGGGGCGAACAAAGCCCGCACCGCCCGTTTTGCAGCAAGCAATGTCAGATGATTGATTTCGGGGAATGGGCTGACGAAGAGAACAGCATCGCTGGTGCTCCAGACATGTCGGATAGCGATGGTTGGTCGGAAGACCCACACTAGGCGCGAGTAGCGAGTAGCGAGTAGCGAGTAAATTTTGAAGGGTTGGCGTTTTACGGCAATCCTTTTTTATTGCCTATAACACGGCACTAATGGGGATTCCCTACTCCTTCCTTCGTCAGTCTAGGGAATGACAGCTCTGGTTGATTCAAAAACTCCCTCAGCGGTTCGACAGCCTATCACGGTATCAAGGCTTGTCATTCGTCATCCTCAGAGTGAGGAACGAGCAAGTTGGGGATCTCTTACCTGTGAGACTCTAAATAGCAGACACAAAAAAGCGGAGCCAAATGGCTCCGCTTTTATCGATAGAATGCAAAAAGAATTACTTCTTAGTAAGCTTCTCTTTAATACGAGCTGACTTACCAGAACGCTCACGTAGGTAGTACAACTTGGCACGACGTACTGCACCACGGCGTTTAACTTCGATGCTATCAACCATTGGAGAGTGAGTTTGGAACGCACGCTCTACGCCTTCACCGTTCGAGATCTTACGAACTGTGAATGCAGAGTGTAGACCACGGTTACGAATAGCGATTACAACGCCTTCGAAAGCCTGTAGACGCTCACGGTCACCTTCTTTTACCTTAACCTTAACTACAACAGTGTCACCTGGTGCGAATTTAGGAAGGTCTGATTTTAGTTGCTCTTCTTCAAGAGCCTTGATGATGTTGCTCATTTGTATAAATTCCTAGAATAAACTGATACTAAATTTAATAGGTTACTGCTTGCTTTTCGTTAAGAGCGTTGCTCTTTAATGAATTCAGCCAGTAATTGTTCCTGTTCGTCAGTCAGAGCTAGGTTTTCCAGGAGTTCTGGTCTTCTTAGCCAAGTTCGGCCCAACGATTGTTTCAATCGCCAGCGACGAATGTCCTTATGGTTTCCAGACTTGAGTACCGATGGCACATCTTTATCGTCTAGCACCTCAGGGCGCGTATAATGGGGACAATCTAGCAAACCATTTGCAAAAGAATCTTCTTCTGCTGATGCGAAATCTCCAAGTACACCCGGAACAAACCGAGAGACTGAATCAATCAACGTCATGGCTGGCAGTTCGCCACCCGTCATCACAAAATCGCCAATCGACCATTCTTCGTCGACTTCAGATTGAATAATGCGCTCATCTACCCCTTCATAGCGACCACAAATAAGAAGCAAGTTCTCGTTTGTTGCCAACTCTTCAACACCTTTCTGGTCGAGTTTACGACCTTGAGGTGAAAGATAGATTACTTTCGTCTTTCCCGGTGCTGCTTGCTTGGCAGTTTGGATAGCATCGCGCAAAGGCTGAACCATCATTAACATGCCAGGACCACCACCGTAAGGTCTATCATCAACAGTGCGATGTTTATCATGAGTGAAATCGCGAGGATTCCATGTCTCAATAGATAAAAGACCTTTTTTAACCGCTTGACCTGTTACTCCAAAATCAGTAACAGAACGGAACATTTCAGGAAACAGGCTAATAATGCCAACCCACATGTGTTCTCTCGCTCTGTAATTTGGAGTTAGAATCCAGGATCCCAGTCAACTTCGATCCGGCGAGCTTCGCGATCAACTTTCTTGATCACTTGCTCTTCAAGGTACGGTACTAACCGTTCCTTTTGGCCAAAAGCATCTTTAAGATTTGCTTTAATTACTAGAACATCGTTCGAACCAGTTTCTAATAGGTCAGTGACCTCACCAAGGTCGTAACCTTTAGTGGTAAAAACTTGCATACCGAACAATTCGCGCCAGTAGAATTCATCTTCTGACAATTCAGGTAACGAAGCAGGGTCAATAGCAATTTCAAAGTTAGTCATCAGTTGCGCGTCTTCACGAACATCTAATCCCGCTAGCTTACATACATAACCTTGGCCATGACGTTTCCAGCTCTCAACTTTGTACTCAACCCACTTACCCTTTTGGTTTAAATACCAAGGGCTGTAATCAAATATGCTTTCAGCATTGTCTGTGTAGGAGAACACTTTAAGCCAGCCACGAATACCATAGGTAGACCCAAGTTTACCCATGACAATTCTATTATTTTGCTCGCTCATCGTTTCTTTACCCTTCATCGACATAAGCTATTTCTCTTTAAAAAAGAATTAAGCCGCTTTTTGAGCGTCTTTAACTAGCTTAGCTACACGATCAGATAGAGATGCGCCTTGACCAACCCAGTGGTTAACACGATCTAGGTCTAGACGTAGACCTTCTTCTTGACCTTGAGCAGTAGGGTTAAAGAAACCTACTTTCTCGATGAAACGGCCAGTTACAGAGTTACGGCTATCCGCAACTACGATTTGATAAAATGGGCGCTTCTTTGCACCGTGACGTGCCAAACGAATGGTTACCATGTCGTCCTCTTTGCTTTCTTAATAAAATAATTAACCCCAAGTATAAGTAAATAGCTTGGGGTCTCGTGCCAAATTAAAGCCCCGGAATTTTACTCTTATTCCGGTGCAATGCAAGGGCTTTAGCTATTTTTTCACCAACATAGCAACCGTTCACTTTCTGTGACACGGCTAACACTATGAAAAGTAACGTAGCTAAAGCTTACATTTGTAGATTATCGACCAAACGGGTTAAAACCACCACCCATTCCGCCCATACCTCCACCGCCGCCCATCATGCCTTGCATGTTGCGCATCATGCCTTTCATTCCACCTTTCTGCATTTTCTTCATCATCTTCTGCATTTGAGTGAACTGTTTAAGCATACGGTTTACATCTTGTACCTGCGTACCAGAACCTGCAGCAATACGCTTTTTACGTGAGCCTTTGATTAGGTCTGGACGCTGACGTTCTTTCATTGTCATAGAGTTGATGATCGCTTCCATTTGCTTGAACATCTTGTCATCAACTTTATCTTTAACGTTGTCTGGTAGCTGAGACATACCTGGAAGCTTATCCATCATGCCCATCATGCCGCCCATGTTTTTCATCTGACCAAGCTGCTCACGGAAGTCTTCAAGGTCAAAGCCTTTCTTCTCTTTGAACTTCTTAGCCAGTTTCTCTGCTTTCTCGGTATCAACGTTTTTCTGTAGGTCTTCAATAAGAGACAGTACGTCGCCCATACCTAAGATACGAGAAGCAACACGATCTGGGTGGAATGGTTCTAGTGCGTCAGTCTTTTCACCAACACCTAAGAATTTAATCGGCTTGCCAGTGATATGACGAACAGACAGTGCAGCACCACCTCGCGCATCACCATCAACTTTCGTCAAGATAACACCGGTTAGTGGTAGCGTATCACCAAAAGCTTTTGCAGTGTTCGCAGCATCTTGACCAGTCATTGCATCAACAACGAACAGAGTCTCTACTGGTTTAATGGCAGTATGAAGCTCTTTGATCTCGCCCATCATCTCTTCATCGATAGCCAAACGACCAGCAGTATCGACAATTAACACGTCGTAGAATTTCTTCTTCGCATGGTCGATTGCAGCGTTTGCAATATCAAGAGGCTTTTGATCAGCTGAAGATGGGAAGAAGTCGACGCCAACATCGCTTGCTAACGTTTCAAGCTGTTTGATTGCCGCTGGACGGTAAACGTCGGCAGACACAACCAAAACTTTCTTCTTGTCACGCTCAGTCAGGAGCTTAGATAGCTTACCTACCGATGTGGTTTTACCCGCACCTTGTAGACCTGCCATTAAAATAACGGCTGGCGGCTGTGCTGCTAGGTCAAGAGCCTCGTTAGACTCACCCATCACAGCTTCAAGCTCAGCTTGAACGATCTTAATGAATTCTTGACCAGGTGTTAGAGATTTAGAAACCTCAACACCCACAGCGCCTTCTTTTACGCGCTTAACAAAATCGCGGACAACGGGCAGTGCAACGTCGGCTTCAAGTAGCGCCATACGTACTTCACGCAGCGTCTCTTTTATATTGTCTTCGGTCAGACGACCTTTACCGCTGATGTTCTTCAGCGTTTTGGATAGACGGTCCGTTAAATTATCAAACATAGTTTTCTCTTCGCTCAAAACTGCGACTATTACTGTGAGTATACATTAGCGCGGATTAGAGTCATACCCGTTGTAGAGCGTTAATCATCCACGCTTGTGATGTGAGACATTATTCACTTGGAATTGAATGAGGTTCACCATAGCCCCAAAGAGCGATGCGAGGTATAATTCGCCAATTAGTAATCATTTAAATGGATACCATGGACAGTCTTATTGCGATCGCAGCGGCCTTTCTTTATACAATGGCGATTTCCACGATCATTCCAGGTCTCGTGCACCAAACAGGAATCCGCGTAAAAACGGTGTTTATCAGCGCATTACTTGCTCTAGCTTTCCATGCTTGGTTGCTTGGCGATTTAATTTTTAATGCCAGTGGCCAAAACCTCAGTATCTTGAACGTTGCTTCATTGATCAGTTTAATCATCTCTTTGGTCATGAGCGGTGCGATGCTCAAAACCCGTTTGTGGTTCATCTTGCCGGTTGTTTATAGCTTCGCTGCTCTAAATCTAATGGCTGCCACTTTTCTTTCAAGCACGTTCATTAAACATCTAGAGAATGATCCAAAGCTGCTACTGCACATCTCTTTGGCTTTGTTCTCATACGCGACGTTGACTATTGGTGCGCTATACGCCCTGCAACTTGCGTGGCTAGATCACAAACTTAAAAAGAAAAAAGCGTTAGTGATAAACCCTAACCTACCTCCTTTAATGATGGTGGAAAGACAGCTTTTCAAGATCATTCTGATCGGTAATGGCTTATTAACAGGTACTTTATTGACTGGCCTTATCTTCGTACAAGATATGTTTGCTCAAGGAAAAGCACACAAGGCTGTATTGTCTTTTATTGCTTGGGTTATCTACTCCATCCTTCTATGGGGTCACTATCAGAAAGGTTGGCGTGGACAAAAAGTCACTTGGTTCGCACTTGCCGGTGCCAGCATGCTCACATTAGCCTACTTCGGTAGCCGCTTCGTTCAGGAAATCATCCTGAATTAGTCTGTAATATGAAGGCAAGGTCTCACACACCTTGCCTTTAAAATATTGAGTCCGTTAGATTCAATTGACATCTCGACCATGTTCGGTCATAAATTAATCAAGATACACAAATAGGAAAAGAATAGTTTTGGACGACATATCAACGGGTATCTTATTTGCGCTACTCGCGTGTCTCATTGTAATTTCTGGTTATTTCTCTGGTTCCGAAACGGGCATGATGTCCTTGAACCGCTACCGTTTAAAGCACTTGGCCAATACGGGTCATAAAGGTGCCAAACGCGTAGAAAAACTTCTGAACCGCCCAGACAGATTGATCGGCCTCATTCTCATCGGCAACAATCTCGTCAACATTCTTGCGTCTGCGATCGCGACTATTCTTGGTATGCGCATCTACGGGGATATCGGCGTTGCGATTGCGACCGGTGTCCTGACTCTCGTGATCCTCGTGTTTGCCGAGGTAACCCCAAAAACCATAGCTTCTCTGTTTCCAGAGCGTGTCTCTTACGCCAGTAGTATCCTTTTGATGATACTGATGAAGGTATTGTCACCATTGGTGATATTGGTGAACTTCATTACCAACGGTTTTATTCGTATCTTAGGCGTCAAAGCCCGCCATGATGCGACCGACCACTTAAGCTCTGAAGAGCTGAGAACCGTGGTAAATGAAGCGGGAAGCCTGATACCTCAGCGCCACCAAGATATGTTGGTGTCTATTTTAGATTTAGAACACGTAACCGTGAACGACATCATGGTGCCTCGAAATGAAATCACTGGCATCGACATCAATGATGATTGGAAATCTATCGTTCGCCAATTAACTCACTCGCCTCATGGTCGTATTGTGTTATATCGTGACCAGATAGATGAAGTGGTTGGCATGCTTAGGTTACGAGAAGCTTACCGCTTGATGCTTGAAAAGAACGAATTCAATAAAGAGACACTGCTGCGTGCTGCGGATGAGATCTACTTTATTCCTGAAGCGACACCACTCAACATTCAGCTGCTTAAATTTCAGCGCAATAAACAGCGCATCGGTTTGATTGTGGATGAGTATGGCGATATCAACGGCTTGGTTACCCTTGAAGATATTCTAGAAGAAATCGTTGGTGAGTTTACGACCTCAATTGCACCAAGCTTATCTGAAGAGATCACACCGCAAAGCGATGGCAGCTTCTTGATTGAAGGCAGCGCCAATATCCGTGACATAAACAAAGGCTTGCAGTGGACACTACCTACAAACGGCCCAAGAACACTTAATGGTTTAATACTGGAACACCTTGAAGACATTCCAGAAAGTCACCTGAGTGTTCAGGTTGCGAGTCATCCAATGGAAATTGTTGAACTCGAAGAGAACCGTATCAAGCTCGTTCGCGTGTTCCCGCAGATCGTTAACGGATAAAAGTGGTTTGCTGGACTGGGATAACTAAGTGAGTAATCACAAGCTCACATGCGATAACTGCCTAGCTCTAAAATATGTCTCGTCCTAAAATACGTTGACGAAAAAGGCCCGGTTCATTGAACCGGGCCTTTTAGTATCTAACTCGCTCTGTCTCTAGAGTGAAATGTATCTAGAGTGGAGCGTATTCAAGGTGAACTAACAATGACTAGTCGATCTTAAGCTCTTGCAGCATCGACTCTGGCAATGCCAGTTCATCATTTTTGTTTACAGAGATACCGGCAGAGATGATCGCATTAGCGATATCTTTAGCTTCATCCAAAGAGTGCATTGCCGCAGTACCACATTGGTACTCGTTCAGCTCAGGGATCTTATTTTGATTCTCAACTTTCAGCACATCTTGCATTGCAGCCAACCAACCGTCTGCCACTTGCTGCTCTGAAGGCGTACCAATTAGGCTCATGTAGAAACCAGTACGACAGCCCATTGGTGAAATATCGATGATCTCTACATCTGAACCGTTCAATTGATTGCGCATAAATCCTGCGTATAGGTGCTCTAGAGTATGGATACCTTTCTCAGATAGAATGTCTTTGTTTGGCGCAGTAAAACGCAGGTCAAACACAGTGATGGTATCCCCTTTTGGGGTTTGCATTGTTTTAGCAACACGAACTGCAGGTGCGTTCATGCGCGTGTGATCAACAGTAAAACTATCTAATAAAGGCATTGCTATTCTCCATGACGATTGGCTTTAAAAAAACCAACTTCGATTGTCTTCTAGTTCTTTTCGGCACTGTTTAAGTTGCCATCCATAATCTTTTGCTTGCTGTTCGACTTTGCGAGCCACCTTAATCAACGATGGTTTGCTATTGTATGACTTACGCTTATAACCACCACGACCTTCATGATAAGCCAGGTATTGGTTATACGGGTCCCATAGTGAGATACCAAGCTGACGACGCGTCTCGCTGGTGTACCAACCGATGAACATCAATGCATCATCAAAATTGGTTCTTGAGCCACCGTTATTGGTCGCCTTTTGGAAATCTTCCCAAGCAGGGTCTTGAGCTTGTGCATAACCGTAAGCACTACTCACGCGTCCCCACGGAATAAAGCCAAGAATGTAATCTTTAGGCGGGCGCGCATCATGACGATAGCTACTCTCTTGTTTCACAAAAGCCATCGCTACGTTGATCGGCGTGCCCCACTCTTCTTGCATATCGAGAGCATCTTCATACCACGACGGGTGTTCTCTGAAGATGCTACACAAGTTATCTTGCTGCTTTGGCGGTGGCGTTGCACATCCAACCAATAGGCTAGAGACAATACCAACAGTCACTACTGGCAACCATTTTCCACTTACGCGTTTAGGCTGGCCTAATAAGGCTTGCTTCCTTTCCACCAAAGTCTCGCTATGCTTTTAAATACGAAAAATAATCCGTTAAGAAGCTGTCAAAATCTTGAGTGCTTGCTTCTTCACTTTGTTGCTGAGCAATCACAGAGCGTTGAACTTCCGCTTCCATCAACTCAGCTGAGTAAACTTTATATTGGTGTGCTTTGTGTTGCTGAGCGTACGTTTTTCCTAACGCACAGCCCACTTTACCCAAGCCACCTAATTTTTTGGTCTCTTCTAGCAACTGGCCAGAAATGGTCAGCTCTGGGTTATCAATCCAAGTTTCAAGCGTATCGCACGTTTCTTGGTATGCACGGCCACCTTGCTCAGCATCCATCAACTCAGCGATAACACGAAGATCTTTGAATACGCGTTTAGCCCAATCTTGCAGAGACAGTCTCTCGCCATCACAACCAATCTTGAGTTCTAAACCAACCTGACGACCTTCTAAGATCACCTTGTTCCAGTTATCGCGCCAGCATTCAAGTTCGCAGTTATCCATCTCAGCAGAGTCAGATAGAACACTCCAAGTTAAGAATAGATCGAGGAAGCGAACTTGTTGCTCATTGATACCAATTGAGCTGAATGGGTTTACGTCCAAAGAACGAACCTCGATGTACTCAACACCAGCACGAGCCAGCGCTTCCGATGGTTTTTCACCACTTTTCGCCACGCGCTTAGGGCGAATTGGCGCATAAAGCTCGTTCTCGATTTGAAGAACGTTACTATTCAATTGACGGTATTCACCATCAACCTTAGTGCCTATCTCAGCAAACTCTTCTGATGGCGTGCGAATCGCTTGGTTCAAACCTTCAAGGTACTGGTCTAGGCTGTTGAAGCCAATCTTTAATACGCTTTGAGCACTATTGGTGTAGCCAAGATCACTCAGGCGAAGTGCCGTTGCTTTTGGCAGATACAGTGTCTCGCCAACCTTCTCAAAAGGTAGCTTTGTCTCTCTTCCTTTGATGAAAGAAGGACATAGTGCAGGTGAAGCACCGAAGAAATATGGGATTAACCAACCAAAACGGTAATAATTACGAATCAAACCAAAGTACGCATCTGACTTAGCTTCACAACGCGCTTCTTCTGTTTGCTCTCCAAACAGGCTATCCCAAAAACTTTCTGGGAAAGAGAAGTTGAAGTGAACACCAGAAATAATCTGCATCAGGCTACCGTAACGGCGCTTTAGGCCTTCACGATATAGCGTCTTCATTTTGCCGTTGTTAGAGGTGCCGTATTGCGCTAGCTGAATGTAATCTTCACTGCCTACGTAACAAGGCATAGAAAGCGGCCACATCTTTTCGCCATCTAACTTGGTTTGTGTGAAGTGATGGATATCAGACAACTGATTCAAAAGAGTCGGAACGTCGTTAGAAACAGGCGTAATAAACTCCAGTAGCGACTCGGAAAAATCGGTCGTTACCCATCCGTTCATCAACGCAGATCCCAAAGCCTTTGGGTGCGGCCCAGTAGCAAGATGCCCCTCTTCCGTGTAGCGTAACGTTTCCCTTTCAACACCACGACCAAATTGAGAGAAGGTCTTAGGGTTGGTTGCAACTTGCTTTAGTCGCGCAGCAAAATCAGTCAAAATTCAGTTCACTTATCTTATATCGTTCTGATTAGAACTATCATAAATTAGGTTGGAGGAGAAAAATAGAGTCTTTTCCCTCCCCCTTTAATGTGTACTCTAACGAATGATTTCAAGCTCTTCTATTGGAATATCTAACTTTTCTAGTTGAGGACGAAGCGAAGTCGCGTCGCCAACAACAATTATTTGATAATCATTCGGGTCAAACCATTTCTTCGATAGCTCGTTTAAGGTCTCTTTTGAAACCGTTTCAACTATCTGATTACGCTGTTGTAGGTAATATTCATCAAGGCTCAATGCAACAATATTACTCAACAATCCAGCCTTTTGACTTGGCGTTTCGTATTTAAGCGCATCTTGTTGACCGACGGCAAGGCGCATAAATTTCACCTCTTCGTCAGTTAATCCACTCTGACTAAATTCATTTAGCTCGGCGATAAACTCTTGAATCGATGGAACCGTCGCATTGGCTCTCACTTGAGCACTAAATACTACCGCACCAGTTTCACGAGTACTCGCGAAGTAACCGCTCGCACCGTAAGTGTAGGCTTTGTCCTCACGTAGATTCTGGTTGATACGGCTATTGAAGTTACCGGCTAAGTTAAAGTTGGCTAGCTGGCTCAAATACAACTCACCAGTCGCGTCGAAAGGTAAACCTTTACGCACTAAACGAACAATACTTTGCGGTGCACCCGGTTTATCAACTAAATACAGGTGCTGTCCTGAAAGCTCTTTGATGATCTGAGGACGCGTTAGTGGTGCCGCATCGCCTTGCCACTGTTCAAAGAATTGTAGCTGTTTCCCTATCTCTTTCTTCGATATGTCTCCCACAACAACAATATTGGCACCTTCCGGTGTGTAGTGTTGTGCATAGAATTTTTTCACATCATCTAAGGTTAGATCCGATAGAGACGCCTTGGTGCCATCGCTTGCTCGAGCAAAAATACTGTCACCAAATAGCACTTCACGGGTTGCTTGAGAAGCCATCCAGCTTGGTTGTTGATGCTGATAGACAACACCTTCAAGCATCTGCTTCTTAACACGTTCAAAGTCTTGCTCATCAAACTTAGGCTCAAACAGAACCTCTTGTACGATCGCTAAGGTTTGAGGCAGGTTTTTCTCTAGCGTTGAAACCGAGATATCCGTGGTATAACTGCCTGCGCCAATGCTAACGCTACTGCCAAGCTTATCTAAGGTCGCCTGTAGTTCTTCAACCGTTCGTTTAGTCGACCCCTCTTCCATCATCGAAGCCGTTAGGTTCGCTAAGCCTTCTTGACCTTTACGAACATAGCGTTCGCCTGCAGGCAGTTGAATTTGCAGCTGTACTGTCGGCGTTTCACTGGTCACGGTACCAATCAAGTCAGTGCCGTTCGCAAAGTGCATGCGGTACAACTCAGGCATGGTCGCTTCAACACCAAAGTTCACTTCTGGCATCACGCTGCGATCAAATGTGTTTGGCGCCTTTCTGAAATCCAGTTGGTCTTCCGTCACCTTGCTGTATTCAGGAAGGGTACGTGCAGGTGTGGTAAAGGTAGCCTCACGAACCGCTAAGTCGAGTTTTTTCTTAGGAACCACACTCAACGTAACCTTGTGCTTGCCTTCGATGAAATCTTGGTATGCCTTGCTTACGCTTTCTGGAGTAACCGCTCGAATTTGATCGAGTTGCGATTCAATGCGATCCGGCTGACCATAGAAGGTTTGGTTAGACGCAAGCTGTGAAACCTTACCTTTAACACTTTGTAGTGCAAAAACTGCATCCGCTTCTGCCATACCAGTGATCTGATCTAAACGCTCTTGTTCAACGCCCTCTTTCGAGAATTGATCTAAGGTATCCATCAGCTCTTTGTTTAGAACCGTCAAATCGCCTTTTTCACCTGAATTACCCATCGCATACACATACATGGTACATGCAAGCTCAGCACAATCATGGAAAGATCCTGCGCTCACCGCTTTTTGCGTTTTTACGAGGTTTTGATACAAGTAACTGTTGGTGCCAGAACCTAACACATTGGACAGTGCATTCAATGAAGCCTGCGTCTCTTCACCACGATACGTTGTTGGCCAACCAACAAGCACCATCGGCTGACGAATATTATCTTTTAAGGTGATGTACTTGTCTTCAGTCAGCACTGCAGGTTGCTTCTCTGCCGCCTTAACTTCAGGTCCTTGAGGGATAGGGCCAAAGTACTTGTTAACCCACTCTAGCGTGTCATCAACGTCGATATCACCACCGATCGTTAACACGGCATTGTTTGGGCCATACCAACGTAAGAAAAATGCCTTAAGGTCATTCACATCAACACGATCTAAGTCTTCAACATAACCGATTGGTTGCCACGAGTAAGGGTGACCTTCTGGATACAGTGCTTCTCCCATGCGCTCCCACATCAAACCGTAAGGGCGGTTTTCATAGCTTTGCGCTCGCTCATTCTTAACCGTGCCTCTTTGCACCTCAAATTTCTTTTGAGAAACCGCATCTAACAAGAAACCCATTCTGTCCGATTCTAACCACAACATTTTTTCGAGTTGGTTAGAAGGAACGGTTTCAAAGTAATTAGTGCGGTCACGGTTGGTGGTGCCATTTAACGAACCACCCGCTTCGGTGATGATCTTAAAGTGCTGTTGATCACCGACGTTCTCTGAGCCTTGGAACATCATGTGTTCAAAGAAGTGAGCAAAGCCTGATTTGCCAATCTGTTCACGCGCAGAACCCACATGATAGGTCACATCAACATGAACAAGTGGATCAGAATCATCAGGAGAAAGAATAACGGTCAAGCCGTTTTCAAGCTGATACTTCGCATAAGGAATCACGACTTTATCTTTAGAAGGCTTAACCTCTTCTAACAGAGTGACGCCTTCCGGTAACGAGGAAAAGAAGGGTGTTGAGCTAGGTACATTGTAAGAACAGCCAGCAATGGCGATAAGAGAAAATGTACCAAGTAAAACCTTTTTCATAGGTTCTCCTTAGAAAAAACCGAAGTAGATAGCAGCAAGTAAGCTGTAGCGAGCGGCTTTGCCAATCGCTATCAAAATAACGCTAGGGATAAATTTCATTCTCAGCCAACCGGCAGCCAGACACAAAGGATCACCAATGATGGGTAACCAACTGAATAACAGTGTCCAGTAACCATAACGGCTCAGCCAAGCCATAGCCTTATGACCATGCTTTTCAGATTGAGTTCGATTAGGCAACCATAAACCAATCCAATAGTTGGTCAGGCCCCCCAAAGTATTACCGAGTGTCGCCAGAAGAATGATCGATGATGTTGAGAACTGCTCTAAGCTCAAGGCTGCCACAAGGCTCGCTTCTGATCCCCCGGGCAATAATGTGGCACTCAAAAAGCCACTAATAAAGAGTACCCACAGCGCCGAGTCAGAGAACCACAGCGCTATGTTTTCAAACAGAGAATTAAAAAACTCTAGCACTGCCTATCAACCTTCTTGCATTTTAAGTAGTACCTTGCCTCTGGTATGTCCAGTTTCAACCTGTAGATGAGCAGACTGCGCTTCGTCTAACTGGTAGATACCTTGAATTTCTGTTTTGAGCAATCCGACACTGACCATGTACAGCATAGTGTCCATTTGCTCTGGGTTTGGCTCAACCAGCATGCCTGATGCAGTAAAGCCTAATAATGTTGCTTTTTCGCAGATCAATTCTGCAGATAAAGTTGGGACTGTCACCACTCTTGCGCCATCTTTTAGACACTTCAATGCATCGAGAGCGGTATCGCCACCGACCAAATCAATCAGCACATCAACATCAGAGACTCTTTCCGATGCCGGCGCAAACTTATAGTTAATCGCATGAGCGCCTAGCGTTGCTAAGTAATCAAGATTCGCTTCGCTACAAGTTGTATAAACCTCGGCTTTCACTGCCACGGCGATTTGAACCGCTAGATGACCAACGCCGCCAGCACCCGCTAAGATAAGTACGCGATCGCCCTCTTTCACTTCAGCTTTGTTGAGCGCTTGGGCTGCTGTTTGACTGGCTAACGGTAATGCTGCGGCCGCTTCTAGAGTCACCGAATCAGGAACCATGCTTAATGCCGCTTCTGGGACACACACATATTGGCTGTAACCGCCACCTTGCAGTGGGAAACCAATAAAGCCAGCAACGTTATCACCAACAGTAAAACGCTCTGCCTGTTCGCCTAGCGAGACAATTTGCCCTGAAATGTCATAACCAGGTACCCAAGGCAGGTTATCTTTGTTCTGTGCTGCAGCCCAACCTAGACCAGCACGGGTTTTAACATCAATTGGATTAATGCCCGAAAAGGAAACTTTAACCACGACTTCTCCAGCCTTAGGCTCTGGAATAGCACGGGTTTGAATACTGAGGTTTTCGACGCCGCCGAATTGAGTAATCGCTATCTGTTTATTTTCCATTTCCACATTTCCTTGATTGATAAAAGCCCTAGTGAGCAAACACCCTAATTGATAAAAAGAAAGGGATGCGAAAGCATCCCTTTGACTATAAACCATTTAATAAGGCGAAGTTAACCGCTCATTCGTAAATTGACGACCAATTAACGTAACGACACATGACCCAGCAGTTCATTAGCCCACGAGAGCTAATAGAATACCTGCGGCAACCGCACTACCAAGTACACCTGCCACGTTCGGGCCCATCGCATGCATTAACAAGAAGTTTTGAGGATTTGCCTCAAGACCAACCTTGTTTACAACACGAGCCGCCATCGGAACCGCTGATACACCAGCTGCGCCAATCAGTGGGTTGATGTCTTCTTTAGAGAAGCGATTAAGTAGCTTAGCCATTAATACGCCGCCCGCTGTACCTATACTGAACGCCACCGCACCTAAACCTAGAATACCTAGTGTCTCTAAGTTCAAGAACGTATCCGCTTGAAGCTTAGAACCAACACCTAGGCCTAGGAAAATAGTTACGACGTTAATCAGTTCGTTTTGAGCTGTTTTTGAAAGGCGATCAACCACACCCGCTTCACGCATTAAGTTACCCAAGCAGAACATACCCACTAGAGGTGTTGCTGAAGGTAGGAACAGAATCGTCATCAGTAGTACAGCAAGCGGGAAAAGGATCTTCTCGGCTTTACCGACGTGACGTAACTGCGCCATTTTAATCTTGCGTTCTTCAGGCGTCGTTAGCGCTTTCATAATTGGCGGCTGAATAATAGGAACCAACGCCATGTAGCTATAAGCCGCTACCGCAATGGCACCTAATAGGTCAGGAGATAACTTACTCGCCAAGAAGATCGCGGTTGGACCATCGGCACCACCAATGATCGCAATTGACGAAGCATCGGCCATTGAGAATTCCATTCCTGGAACATAGTTCAGCAAGATCGCACCAAATAGCGTTGCGAAGATACCAAACTGAGCTGCAGCCCCTAGCCATAACGTTTTAGGGTTAGCAATCAACGCACCGAAGTCCGTCATTGCACCAACACCCATAAAGATCAGCAGTGGGAAAATACCCGTTTCAATACCAATGTAGTAAACGTAGTAAAGCAAACCACCTGGATCAGTAAACCCAGCATTTGGAATGTTTGCTAATACGGCACCAAAACCAATCGGCAGTAGAAGTAACGGTTCAAATCCTTTGCGAATTGCCAAAAACAACAGTAAGCAACCGACCAACATCATACAGATCTGGCCGAACTCAAAGTTAGCAATACCTGTTTCAGACCATAAGGTCATCAATCCTTCCATGGGACTCCCTTACGCTAAGCTTAGTAGTGGAGCGCCTACAGTAACTGCATCGCCTTCTTTAACATTCAACTCTTGAACGATACCACCACGAGCAGCACGAACTTCGGTTTCCATCTTCATCGCTTCCAAGATCAGTAGCACATCACCTTCAGCCACTTCAGCACCCGGCTGAACGATAACTTTGAAGATGTTGCCCGCTAACGGAGCTGGAACGGCTTCTGCATCAGAAGCCGCAGCAGGTGCTGCTTGAGCCGCTTGTGCAGGTTTCGCTGATGGAGATACCGATGTCAGTTCACCTTGAGGGCCAACTTCAACATCATAAACTTGACCATCAACCTTCACGCTGTAGCTTTCAATGCCGCCAGCAACAGGTTGTGGTGCAGCCGCAGCAGGAGCTGTCGTTTCTGCAGTCGGTGCAGGTTCAAAGGCTTCAGGATTACGACGGTTCTTAAGGAACTTAAGACCTACTTGTGGGAAGAGTGCGTATGTCAGCACATCATCAACGGTATCTTCAGCGAGTGAAATGCCATCTGATTTCGCTTTTTCTAAAAGGTCAGTCGTTAACGTATCCATTTCAGACTTAAGTAAATCAGCAGGACGACACGTGATTGGCTCAGCACCATCTAACACTTTCGCTTGCAGTTCAGCATCAACCTCAGCAGGCGCTTGACCGTATTCGCCTTTCAGTAGACCTGCAGTCTCTTTAGTGATGCTCTTATAGCGCTCACCGGTTAAGACGTTGATAACTGCTTGAGTGCCCACGATTTGAGAAGTAGGTGTTACCAAAGGAATGTAACCCAATTCTTTACGTACGCGCGGGATCTCTTCAAGCACTTCGTCCATACGATCGGCTGCGCCTTGCTCTTTAAGCTGACCTTCCATGTTGGTTAACATGCCGCCAGGAACTTGAGCAATCAAGATGCGAGAATCGACACCTTTTAGCTGACCTTCCCATTTCGCGTACTTTTTACGTACGTCACGGAAGTAAGCCGCGATGGGTTCGATCTGATCAAGCTTAAGATTGGTGTCGCGCGCTGTGCCTTCCAACATAGCAACAACCGTTTCGGTTGGTGTATGGCCGTAAGTACAGCTCATAGAAGAGATTGCGGTGTCTAGAATGTCAATGCCAGCTTCAACAGCTTTAACGGCTGTAGCGGTTGATAGACCCGTTGTCGCGTGGCTATGCAGCGCTAGAGGTACATCACAAGACGCTTTGATGCGAGTGATTAGTTCTTCCGCTTCATAAGGCTTTAATAAACCTGACATATCTTTGATGCATAGTGAATGACAACCTAGATCCTCTAGGCGCTTAGCCAAATCAACCCACGTATCTGAGTTGTGAACCGGACTGGTTGTGTAAGACAACGTACCTTGAGCGTGGCCGCCAACATCAATCGTTGCTTTCACTGCGGTTTCAAAGTTACGTACGTCATTCATTGCATCAAAAATACGGAATACGTCCATGCCGTTACTATGGGCACGTTCAACAAACTTTTCTACTACATCATCCGCGTAGTGACGGTAACCTAATAAATTTTGACCACGCAGTAGCATCTGCATTGGTGTGTTGGGCATCGCTTTTTTCAGCTCTCGTAAACGTTCCCACGGATCTTCTCCAAGAAAACGGATACACGAATCAAACGTTGCGCCGCCCCAAGTCTCAAGTGACCAGTAACCGACTTTATCCAGTTCTGCCGCAATTGGCAGCATATCTTCGATACGCATACGAGTAGCAAATAGTGACTGGTGCGCGTCACGAAGTACCACATCTGTGATAGCTAGTGGTTTAGACATGCTCATAAACTCCTTTTTAATCCTTTAAATGCTACTTAGCAGTAGACGCACGGTATTGATGAACCGCGGCCGAAATTGCTGCCACTACCTGTGGACTAACAGCTGAAGGGTTTGATTGTGATTTTTGAATTTTTTTAGGTGCTGCGATCGGCTCCGGTACTTCTTCTGGTACCAGTTTTGACATCAACCGAACGAGGTAAACTAGAATAGTTAAGAAAATAAAGACAACGGACATCCCCGTTATCATTAGAGTCGCCGCATCTCCTAGCAGGCTTCCAATATTAGTCATGTTGCTTCCTTTCTTCGTCATCCTGACATACGTACAGGATTTCAGCGAATAGTGATCCCGACCCATGGATTATCTCGATTGGTAAAAGTTTGTCAATTTTGTTTAAGGTTCTGTTACGGATAACGCACACATAAGGTTAATTATTCGCCTATCAGATCACATAAATCTGTCAAATGAGTCATTTTTAGATATTTAAACTGTGACTTAAACGGGGCTTTTCTGAGAATTGATATGAGAAAGGTAGAATAACAAAGAAGCAATCAAGAATTACTTTAAATACAACAAGTTAAAAACATCACAAATTTAACATTGTTGCAACAGATTTATAGCGGACATAAAAAAAGCCTCGTAAAAACGAGGCTTTCTCTAATAATGTGGTGCGCCCTGGAGGATTCGAACCTCCGACCGCCTGGTTCGTAGCCAGGTACTCTATCCAGCTGAGCTAAGGGCGCAACGGTTTTGATATTGAGCTGTTAGTTAAGGCAATAAAGCAAAACTAAACATTCAACATCAGGATTAATGAAAACCCTAAATAGTGGTGCGCCCTGGAGGATTCGAACCTCCGACCGCCTGGTTCGTAGCCAGGTACTC
>NZ_JBGOOO010000001.1:293064-414167 GCF_041439695.1 Vibrio sp. FF266 | reverse complement strand
GGTCAAGATAAGGTTGCGATAGCAATCTTATCAACCAGTTAGCTGTTTTTCGTTTTTTTCGTCGTCACATCTCCTCTGATTTCGTCAATGCCATTCTCCATATTATCAATGCCTTTCGGCTACATGGGTCGGCTTACTCCAACGCACGCCATCTCATGTGAACAGCAAGGGCATGTTCTTATCGCTTTGCTCCTTATCGGGGCGGTGAGTGGCGGCATCCTATAGACCAAGTTCAATAACAGCAGTTGAAGTCGAACTCTTAAGGCGTGTGCTTGACCACGTAAAAATCCGTAGTCTCGAACTCGTTGTCGCCCTTTGGGGAGCACGTGCTGCAAAATGAGCAGCAAGAACTTGAGAGTCGGTAAGGTGCGTGTTCGCCATGCATTGGTTTGGCTCTCTTTATAGCGGAACGTGACCGTATCATTAGTGATATGGATGATGTCTTCATCAGGCAATACACCACGATAGAGATAGCGCGACAAATAGTTGAGCGCCGACTGACCATAACCAACCTGCCTACAATCGACCGCCCATTGTTTGGGAGTTGATGGTCGCTGAACAGCTTCGCAGATAGCGACAGCATCATTAAGGTCGTTCTTTCCCTTCGTTCGATAAGGCATTACGTATTTAACAGCCATAATGCGGGCGTCGTGACCGAGTGTATTGAGTGTTCTTGCCCAATAATGTGCACCACCACACGCTTCAACGCCTATACGCACGAGTGGCATATTTGCTATTGTAGTCAGTAGTTTAGAGCGGGTTACTGACTTATGAAGTAAGACTTTACCATTTTGGTCTACGGCATGAAGGCTAAAGTGGTTTTTAGCTAGGTCGATACCGCAGAAATAAGAATAATCAGACATGGTGCCTCCGGTGCAATTAAGTACCACATAAGTGTGGCAGATACTCGGAAAGGGGGAATCCATGTCATTCGTTATACGTTTCCGGAGGATTTGACATTGGAAGAACTAGTTCAGAAATTAGCTTCAATTGATGAGCTGGAAACTTGGAAGCAACATTGCCAAGGTTACAGTTCCCAAGAGAAGAAAGCTGCGTTCGAGCGTGCTCAATCGCTGTGGATTGCCAGAAAAGTGTCAGAGAATACTCTCTATCTTCATCCCGAAGTTATCTCAGATCTTCAAAAGCAAAACTGGCTTCCAAATGATCTGCAAAAGCGCATGATATGGGCAAGTGTGTTGGCTTCTGGTGAGGGTAGCGATAGTAGACAACGTTTCAAGTCTATCAAAGCTAGCTTACTTAAGAGACATGGTAGAGATTGGTGGGAAGATGTCTATAAACGTCAAAAACCTGCATTTGCAGCTAAAGAACGTATTCGTAATCAAACTGCTTCAAACGGTGCTGCTGTTAATATGCTTATGGCAAAAACTCACTTATTCGGTGATATTGCTAGAGACCAAATACACAGTGCATTGAGCATGGTTCCTAAGTGGTAAAAAACGCATAACAAATAAGGATTAAGGTGTTGCGTAGCCAACACTAAATCCCGAGTGTTGAACAAGCCCGAAGCCACTTTATTAAGTCAATTGTACGATTGAACTTGAAGGGCGCACCGCTTTGAGGCTTTTCTCAAGGCGAGCGAGGCCAAGATAAGGTTACGATAGCAATCTTATCAACCAGTTAACCATTTTTCGTTTCTTTCGTCGCCACACCCCCTCTGTTTTCGTCAATATCATTCCGTTTACTTTCCTTGCTCATGAATAGCAGTTGGACTATTATTTGTACATTATTTTGTACTTTTGGAGTTCGATATGAGCCGTATTCATCTTGACCAAGATATTAAGCCCCTTTCTGAGTTTCGTGCTGGTGTAACCTCATTTATCAAGCAAATTAATGAAACCCGTCGCCCGCTCGTAATAACACAGCGTGGCAAGGGTGTTGCTGTTGTCCTTGATGTTGCTGAATATGAAGCAATGCAGGAAAAAATCGAGTTGCTTGAAGAAATGAGAGCAGCTGAGACGCAACTCGCTTCTGGTTTAGGAGTGTCTAATGAAGATGCACGCGCTCAAGTTTTAGGGCGAATCAAATAGTGGAAGTAGTTTGGTCTCCATTAGCTCTTGAAAAGCTTGGTGATGCTGCTGAGTTCATTGCATTAGATAACCCCGTTGCTGCGAAAAATTGGGTTAACGCAGCTTTCGATAAAACTGAATTGCTTGGAACTATGCCAGAAATGGGGCGAATGGTTCCTGAAATGCCACATACACACTACCGCGAGGTTTTGTTTGGTCACTATCGTATTATCTATAGTCTGGGGATTGAAATTCGTATTCTAACTGTTCGTAATTGTCGACAGACTTTAACTGAAAGTGACGTGTAAAACTGCTGTATAACAAGGATTAAGGTGTTTCGAAGTCAACACTAAATCCCGAGTGTTGAACAAACCCGAAGCCACTTTATTAAGTAAATTGTACGATTGGGTTTTGGAGATATGCTTATCTCCCAAACCATTGCAGAGCGTTAAATGGTAGGTCACCACAATCTGCAGAGGAAAAGTACATTGAAGTTAACGAATAAACTCGTACGTTACCCGCACATTGATGTTGATCGTGCGTTTGAAAAAGAAGCTGAGTTATTGCAGCAAATACAGGCGGGTGAGATTGCGCAAGCCTTAATGCTTTGGCAAGCAAAAACGCCGACACTCGTTTTGCCTGCGGGTAAAAAGTGGCCTGTGACACTAGAGTCTAGAAAACAACTCGCGGCACAAGGTTGGCAACTCACCTCGCGTAAAACAGGTGGCGCTCCCGTTCCCCAACTACCGGGGATCATTAACCTGTCGCACATTTACCATTGGCATCGTGATGAAGCCTACAACATCCAAAAAGCGTATCGACATTTATGCGATATCTTAACCCTGTTTTTTAAAGAACTGGGCATCGATGTGGATGTACACGCAACCCCCGGCTCTTATTGTGATGGCGACTACAACCTCAATATCAATAAACAAAAAGTAGTGGGTACTGCGCAGCGTGTATTGCTTAAACAAGGAGGTGGCCAAATCGTACTTTCGCAAGCTTGTATCTTGTTAGACGTCGACTTAGAGAACATCGTTGCGCCCGTGAATTTTTATAATCAAATTTGCGATAACCCGACCGTGGTGGATGCGCAGGTTCATACACTGTTGTCCGCGCATTTGACGAGCCTTCCCAACGTAGACTCACTCTTTCAGCGGTTAAGCCAAGCTTTCATCAAGTATGCGTAATGTCTTCCTTTCGCTAACACCAGTTAACTTGTCGGGTGGATGAACCATTTCAATTCCATTTAAACAATTGCTGGAGTTTGGTCGTAACCACATCCGACACTTTGGGTTGTGGGGCGCTCCTAATTACGGAGCACTCATTGTATCTGAGTAGTGAGCGTGGCATTAGCTAGAGCTTTTTTGCAAGTAACTGGTCAAGAGTCGTCACCAGCTTCTGATTTTTCTCCGTATTTAATGCATCAGCATGAGGGTCTTTAAATAGCCCTGAGTCATTATCAAAATACTTCCCAGAAGCGTTAGAAAACTCTTCCGATAGTGCCGCTCGGCATAAGATATCAGCGCCAATCCCTAAGTCATTACCTTCTAAACCATACGCATCTTTAACCAATTTACTGCCAAGAAATGAGGCCGGATTAACGGGAATGATTAGAGGCCCTTGATCTCTTAATTGGTGCGCAAGATGGATTGACCACATCGTTAACGCCAACTTACTTTGTGCGTAGATGGGGCCATCTAAAGCGTCAGGATTTGGGCTGACAAGTGCCTCGAGATCGACCGATGACTGAGCGGCTGAAGATAGATTGACGATGCGACCGTTGGCATCAAAAAGTGGTAGCAGCTTTTGAGTCAGTAAATAAGGGGCAATGGTGTTCACAACAAAACGTACATCAAGGTTGTCTGAGGTGGTGACTTCCGAAACCTTGTAGACACCAGCATTGTTAATGAGTACATCGAGCTGTTCATGCTTCGACTTTATTTGGTTGGCGAGGGCTTTAACTTCAGAAAGAGAAGAGAGATCAGCAACATAACTTTCGATAATCGCATCCTTGGATAATCGAGAAAGGCCGGTTTCTACTTTGCTGAGTTTTGTTGGGTTACGTCCATGGATAAGGATGTGATGCCCTTGTTGGGCTAACATTTTCGCGGTCTCTAAACCGATACCATCTGTCGCACCTGTAATCATGATCTTTTTTCGCATCTTCCTTCCTTGAATAAAGAGTCCGGACAACTTTTATAACAAAGTTTGATTGCACAAAGTTTCTACTACTTCACATGCTGAGATATAGAAAGTACGGATGTGTATTGCTATTGAGAAACCGTGAAACAAGGGTGTGGTTTTTCATTTTATTTTCTTGATATCGAATAAAGCTCAAATCAAAAAAGCCTCAACCAGCTTAATGGTTGAGGCTTGGTCGTATTAGCCTTGTTTCAGCCTATTTAGGCCAGTTTGACGTTGTAATTATTATACCTAAGAGCGGCTTAGTGAGCGTGCTCGTGTGAATCTTGGTACAACTCAGCGTCGACTTCTTCGCCTTTGTTTGGGCGAGGAACAATCTCAAAAGAGGTATCCGCTTCAGTCAATGAAGACAGCAATTTGTTCAACGATGTTTTGTCTCCTTTCACGCCCGCTTGGCCGTCTTCTAACAGTTTTCCAAGGCTTGTTTTCTTAAGCACGATATCAGACACGTCAGACTTATTGATGATCAGTGTTGTATCCGCATCTTGCAGTTCAGCTACTTGAATGTTGTTGAGGTTGCCGTTCGACATCTCTACGTAATAGAACTCTTTCACGTCAGGTAATTGGATATTCATGGTAAACGGCGTGTCTTGCGCCTTCAATGAATCCACTTTTACCGCTAAGTAATCCAGCAAGTTTTCGATGGTCATGTTCGCCAAGACATCCGGAGAAGCCGTTTTTGGTGCGCCCGGTTGTGTGCCGATACGCAGTTCTTGAGCACCCGTTAGGTAGATGTTTCTCCACCCTGCGCCTTCTGATTGGTAGCCTAGCTGTTCATAAGTATCGGCCAATAAGCCGCGTGCAACTTTGTTCTCTGGTTCTGCTTGGACAACCTTGTTCAGTGCCGTTGCAACGAAGCGATATTCGCCTTCTTGGAAATCTTGCTGTGCTTTCTCAATCACTGCGTCACTGCCACCCATATATTCAACAAACTTAACTGACTCTGGGTGAATTTGTAGTGGGTTCAGATTGGCTGGGTTCATGTCGAAGTAACCAAGGTACATGTTGTACACCGCACGAGCATTGTGAGAGTAAGTACCGTGGTAACCATTGGTGTGCCAAGACTGTTGAATGCTGTCTGGCATGACTTTGTAGATCTCGTCGCCAATGTCTTGCAGAACAGCACCATTGTTCGCTAGGCGAAGTGTTTGGTTATGAGTAAAACCGTAAGCGTCACGCTGCATTTTTAGGTAGTCAGAGATTTCTTGTTCGCCCCAAATAGGCGATGAGTGAGAGGCAAATAGCACCTCGGTATCTTCACCCCAAGTGACCAACATCTCGTTGATTTTCTTAGACCACTTCAAGCCATCACGTACTTTTGCACCACGCAATGTGTAGAGGTTGTGCATGCCTTGATACGTTAGCTCACCAGTCCAAAGTGCCTTCATGCTCGGAATGTAGGTCACCATTTCTGATGCCGCTTCAGTGCCTGATGCATCCATGAATTGCATCTCTAGGCCGTCGATAACTAGCGTTTCAATTTCTTCGTTGTGGTTAAGTTCGTAATCCGGCAATACGTAAGTGATGGTGCCAGTCGACAAGCCTTTCGCGAGTGCCGCATCCACAATGCCGTGCTCATGACGATTTAGTGTTGCGCCATATTGATAAGCGGTACGACGAGACATCGCATTACCCGCCAGCACGTTTTCGTCGACGATTTCTTTAGTGATGTTTTTAGAACCGTACACTTTTACGTCTGGGTAAGCTTCTTTGATTGCTCGTGCACCACCAAAGTGATCGGCATGTGAGTGTGAGTAAATCATCGCTACGACAGGTAAGTCGCCACCATCAGGCACGTTGTTCTTGAAGAACTTTAATGACTTAGCCGCGGATTCTTTTGTGAGAAGAACGTCGTAAGCAATCCAACCATTGTCACTGCGGATGAAAGAAATAGACGCCAGATCAGCACCACGAACTTGATACACCTTGCCTGGGACAACTTCGTATAAACCTTCAGCAGCTTGGTTCAGCACGGCTTGACGCCAAAGTGAAGGGTTCACTGAATCGGGCGCTTGATCGGCATTGTTCACGCTAGGGTCGATGAAGTTGAAGCTGTTACGAATAATATCGCCAGTTTCTTGATCGAAGCTCGCAATCAACCCTTTGTTGTTATTGTCGAACGCGCGAGTGTCTTCGAAGTTCAGCGTTTTCGCGAATTCTTGGTTTGCTTTCGTCGTCATCTCGGTCGCGTCTTTGCCACCCTGATCGCCGATATCGCTAAAGTGTGCGTGGTCATGGTTAGCTGCAACAGCAGGAAACGCAAGAGAGATTGCTAGGAACAGTGATGCATTTTTGAAAGTGCGTGATGGAGTCATAGGAGCCTCTTCAATTCGGGATTTCGTTTCGTTGAGGAAATTATATGCCTAAGACATATAGCAAAAAATAAAGTAAGCTTTAGTTAACACATCACGATTGGCTATGTATTGAGTCGTGCAATGGTTAGGGAACGAAGATAAAACCTGACCTATGATTGATTAAGAGCACATTGACAGGGAGAGTAACGGTGAGCGACATGGAAAAGTTGGATTTAAATCTACTGAGCGTGTTCTTAGAAGTGTATCGATTAAAGTCGATCACGCTTGCATCAGAATCGCTTGGTATGACTCAACCTGGAGTCAGTGGCGCTTTGAAACGGCTGCAAGCACAATTGGGTACAGACCTTTTTATTCGAGAGGGTAGAGGTATAACACCGACCAATGCAGCGATGCAGTTGGCGTTACGTGTAGAGCCCGCATTGGACGGGATAACTAGCGCGGTCAGCACGCTAAAGCAGTTCGATAATCAGCAGCATCATGTGTTTCGAATTTTGGTCAACGAGATCGGTTTAACCAAGCTTCAGCCTCTTGTGGAAAAGGACGACACGCTTGGTAACATCTCAATTGAATTCAATATGGTGCCAAGCAATGAAGAAGATCTGCTGCAGAGTTTGAGCATGCAGCAAGCCGACTTAGCGATCGATATTCACTACCCACAAGTGAATGGCTATATGAACCAGCAAGTGATTGAAGATGAGCTCGTGCTGATCGCCAAGAAAGGGCATCCAAGGATTGATGGATCGGTAACGGAAGCGCAGTATTATCATGAGAAACACATCACCTTCAGAATGCGTCGCTCTCACCTTTACACCGCGGATTACTTTACAAAAAATCCGATACAGCAGCGAAAAGTCAGTTCCGAATGTGATTCATTAATGACGATGTGTGTGTTGGTCTCTGGCTCCGACTGTGTTGGTAGTACATCTAGAGGTTTTGCTAATCAGTTTGCGGAGCGATTCCAACTGCAAGTGCTCGAGCAACCTTTTGAGGTCTTGCCGATGAAACAGTATATGATTTGGCATAAACGAACAGACTTAAACACGGCACATCAATGGTTAAGAACCAAGATTCAACAATACATGACGAGCTCTCAAAGTTGTTAACGATTCAATGAAAAACGGCTTCCATTTGGAGGCCGTTTTTGTCTCTGTTACTTGAGGGTTTTAATTAGGTTTTTGGGGTTCAATCAACTTATTGTGCGCGTTTCTGACGAGCTGTTTTGAACATTTTCATTGGCGACATACCTGTCACCAACATGGTGCCTGTGATAACCAGAATTGAACCAACAATCGTATTGATGCCAATTGCTTCATCTAAGAATAAGTTACCCCAGAGAATACCAAATACCGGAATGATGAAGGTTACGGACAGGGCTGAAGGTGCGCCGAGTTCAGAGACGAGATTGAAGTAAAGTAGATACGCTAACCCAGTACATACCGCGCCTAATAAGATAACCGACGTAGTGATCGTAACGTCGGGTGTTTCTCTCATTGGAATAAAGAATACAAATGGCAAAACCAACAACACCGCAGCCCACATGCTGCCATGAGCATTGTTGAATGCCTCAACTTTAGGGGCTTGTTTCGTATAGTTTGACGCTATTCCGTAGCTAAAGGCCGCCATCACTGCTGCAAAGATAGGAAGCATAGCCTCACGGCCAATGTTCATCGCATTCCAACCGACTAACACGCCAACTCCCGTTACCCCAATCCCAAGTCCCAATAGAACTTTCGCCTCGAGTGCTGTTTTGGTCCATATTGCACCAATGATTGCCGCCCATATTGGCGCGGTAGAGTTCAAGATGGCGAGTGTCGAGGCGTTAAGTGTCTGCGCGGCATAAGCGAAAAGCAAAAAAGGAAGTGTGGTGTTAAACAGCCCGAGAATGAAGAAGTGTTTAGCGTGATCATGAAAAGAGAGCTTCTTTTTTAAATAGAAAGAAACTAAAAGCAGAGTAAGTGCTGCAAACAGAACTCGCGCTTCAATCAAGACTGCGGGCCCTAATGGATTGGCCGCCATTCTCATGAAAAGAAACGAGCCTCCCCATATAGCCGCAAGTAGTATCAGTTTTAAAAAGCTCACAGTTTGAATCTCAGATTGTGTAAAACACCGACTATGGATCAAAGCTATGTATTGCACAAATTTAGATGTTAATACTGTGCAGCTAATTGTTGGCATTTTGATAACGGAACTGACTATTAAATAGGAACACTTTTGATGAATTATGTTCTGTTTATCCTTCCTTGTCTGACGAGTAATCTAGTGTCATATGTAAACATTAGGTGATAAAAATGAAGATCGAACACATCGCAATTTGGACCAAACAACTCGAAGTGCTTAAACGTTTTTATGAGGATTACTTTGGTGCAACGTCCAACCAGAAATATCACAATCCAAGCAAAGGCTTCTCTTCATATTTCTTGTCTTTTGAAAGCGGTAGTCGCTTAGAGATCATGGAAATGTTCTCTGTCCCTGAATCGAAAGACGATATCTATGACCAGTTCACAGGCTTCATTCATATGGCGATATCACTAGGTTCGGAACAAGCGGTCGACCAACTGACTCAACGCTTGGTCGAAGACGGCTATGAGCGCTTAGATGGCCCAAGAAGAACAGGTGATGGCTATTATGAGAGCTGTGTGCTCGATCCTGATGGTAATCGTTTGGAACTTACCGTTTAATGTAGAGACTTAATTGAGTTACTCATCTACTAACGGAACTGAGGTATGACAATGATGAAGCTTGCTGTGACTTTCCTTTTTAGTCTTGGGCTTATGGGATGTGCTACCTCAGAACCGGTGTATGAGCAGGAGACGGACTCGAAACCTGAACCATCACAACCCATAGGTTACCTCGGTTTTAAAGCTCACCAAGAGTGGGCCATTCAATTTAACGACTGTACGGTCTATGATTTAACAGGCGCACAACCTTACCAGTGGTTTGATCGCACTTCAGCCTCTGTGAGCTGTTATACGTTTAAGTCAAACGATGCTATCAAGACTCTGTTGGTTTACTCCGATGCTGATTTCAACAGCAATAAACTCACTCCAATTGACCGTTTTCAAGAGTTGCAGGTATCAGAATCAGGCTGGGGCATTTTTCCTGCCGTCTACGAGACCAACGGCACCAATTGGCTGAAAGTCAAAGAGGGTTGGATTCACCTCACACTAGCCGATCAGACTTTGGTTCAGTTCTATCCCGGAACTCAAGACCAATCTAGCAAACACACACATGATCAATATTTTGAAGAGCACTGATCGTAACGCTGACTTTTGATTAGTCTGTAGTTCGATCAGGAAAAGATCGTTTAGTCATTGCTGAAACCGGTTTCAATCTGTATCTTTGCTTTTATTGAAATCGGTTTCAGGGCTGTAATGAGCTCTCTAATCCTGATCTTTTTCACGAATAACTTGTAGCGAGTAATGGTATGAACAACGAATTTCCGAACGATTTTTTATGGGGTGGTGCGGTTGCAGCACATCAACTAGAAGGCGGCTGGGATGCGAATGGTAAAGGTGTCAGTGTTGTTGATGTTTTAACAGCGGGCGCTCATGGTGTACAACGTCGAATCACTGACGGCGTGATCGACGGCGAAAACTACCCAAACCAAGTCGCTGTTGATTTCTACCATCGATACAAAGAAGACATTAAGTTATTTGCTGAGATGGGCTTTAAGTGCTTCCGAACCAGTATTGCTTGGACGCGTATTTTCCCAAATGGCGATGAAGCCGAGCCGTGTGAAGCGGGTTTAGCGTTTTACGATGATTTGTTTGATGAGCTGTTGAAATACGATATTCAGCCAGTGGTAACACTGAGTCACTTTGAAATGCCTTACCACCTAGCTAACGAATATGGCGGCTGGATGAACCGAAAAGTGATCGATTTCTTTGTTAAGTATTCAACTACGGTGATGGAGCGATACCAGCACAAAGTGAAATACTGGATGACGTTCAATGAGATAAATAACCAGATGAATACTTCGGCAGATATCTTTGGCTGGTTATGCTCTGGCGTGAAATTCCCACAGTGCGAAAAGCCGCAAGAAGCAATGTATCAAGCGGTCCACCACCAGTTTGTGGCAAGTGCTTTAGTGGTTAAGAAAGGTCACGAGATCAACCCAGATCTTCAGATCGGTGCGATGTGTGCGATGGTGCCTTTCTACCCTCGTTCTTCAAAGCCAGAAGATATCATGGTGGCACAGCAAGCGATGCGTGATCGTTACTTCTTCTCGGATGTGATGGTGCGTGGTCACTACCCAAATTACGCTAAGCGTGACTGGGCAATCAAAGGCTTCAATATTGAAATGCAGCCAGAAGATGAGCAAATCTTGAAAGAAGGTAAAGCGGATTACTTAGGCTTTAGCTACTACATGTCGAATACCTTGGATTCTTCTTCGCATCAGTCAACCGAAGAAGCGATGGACGGCGGTCATGAGAACTCGGTCGATAACCCATTTATCCAGTCTAGCGATTGGGGCTGGCCAATTGATCCAACAGGTTTACGTTTCTGTTTAGCGTCTCTGTATGAACGTTATGAAGTGCCATTGTTTATTGTTGAGAACGGTTTTGGCGCTGTTGATACCATTGAAGAAGATGGCAGCATTAATGACGACTATCGCATTGCTTACCTTGGTGACCACATCAAAGAGATGAAAAAAGCCGTAGCGATTGATGGCGTTGACTTGATGGGCTACACCCCTTGGGGCTGTATCGACTTAGTTTCATTCACCACGGGCGAGATGAAAAAACGCTACGGATTCATTTACGTAGATAAGCACAACGATCAATCTGGCTCACTAGAACGCAAACGCAAGAAGTCGTTCGAGTGGTATAAAGGCGTGATTGCATCTAACGGTACCACTATTTAGAATGCATTTCCCAGCGCAGTTATGTGAACTGTGAGCTGTCATTTTGCAATGAATTAGTCGGCCTATGTCGGCTAATTTTTTATAAAGGAAAAGAAGCGAATGGTAACCATGCTTGATGTCGCGAACCGCGCAGGCGTATCTAAATCGACCGTTTCTCGTGTCTTAAATGGCAAGAACATCGTGCGCCCAGATGTGGTGAAAAAGGTATTCGATGCGATTCAAGAAACAGGTTATCGACCGAACTTGTTGGCCCAGCAATTGGCGACCAAGAAGACCAATTTCATCGGCTTTGTAATCACTAATGAGTTGTTCAATGGCCCTTACTTCTCTTCCTTGATGTATCACGCGGCTTCTTATAGCGAAAAGTCGAATCACCAGCTGGTGATCACCGATGGTAAACACAGCGCAGAAGACGAAAGAAAGGCGATCAACTTCCTGCTGGATATGAAGTGTGCGGGCATCATCATCTATCCACAGTGCTTAACCGAAAGTGAGATTGCAAAGGTCATCGAAAGCACAGACACACCGATTCTGGTACTCAACCGAGAAATGCCGTCGAAGCCTAATCATGCCATTACCACCGACCATTACCAAAGTGCTTGCTTGATGGTGGAACACATCATCGAGCAGGGTCATACAGAGATTGCGGTTATTCGTGGTAAAGCCGGTTCTTCGACAGATGAGCTGCGTTACCAAGCCTATCAAGATGTGCTAACTAAACATGGTATTGCATTGGATGAGGCCAAAGTTGTTCAAGGTGATTGGACGATGGAGAGCGGTTATCATGCGGCTCAGGCTCTGGTAAAAAGCAAAGCAACATTCACCGCTATCTTGTCTGAAAACGATGACATGGCGATTGGTGCGATTAAGGCGTTAACCGAACTTGGGTACTCATTGCCTCAAGATGTTTCTATCGTTGGTTTTGATAACAGCAAAGTGGGGGCGTTTTTAACGCCAAGCTTAACGTCTGTCAGTGTGCCATTAGAGCAAATGACGCAAAAGGCGATCCTGCAAATTGTCGGTGAAACAGAGCAAGCGACCACCATCAATACCACTGGCAGTTTGGTGTTACGTGATTCGATAGCGAAGCTAAATTAGCACCGTTCGAATTTCATATTTCACCTACAAAAAGTGACGAGCTGCGCATCTCTTAAACCAAGCTCAAACACTCCTTATTCACTGTTATTTAGATGTGCGATATTGCGTTTTTTGGTCGATGAATTGACCACCATTAGTTAAGTAATGTGAAACTAGCTAAGTAATATGAAAATAGCTGAGTGATGCGAGAACAGGTAAGTAACGTGAAAACAGAAAAACAAAAAATGCTAGCAGGCGAACCTTATCAGGCTTGGGATAAAGAGCTTTATGCCGCTCGTATCGAGTGTCGTAAGGTGCTTCAAAAACTCAATAACAGTATTCCTGACACTCCTGAATGGGAAGCGGCAACGCAAGAGCTCATTCCGGGCTGTGAAAACGCGCATCTAGAACCTCCATTTCGTTGTGACTACGGCTCGAACATCAAGCTGGGCAAGAACTTCTACGCTAACTTTAACTGCGTGATTTTGGATGTGGCTGAAGTGACCATTGGCGACAATGTGCTGCTTGGTCCGAACGTTCAAATCCTGACCGCAGGTCACCCACTCGATGTGAAAGGCCGTGTAGAAGAAGGCGTTGAGTTTGGCACGCCAATTAACGTTGGTGACAATGTTTGGTTAGGTGGTGGTGTGATCATCTGCCCTGGCGTGACCATTGGCGAAAACAGTGTGATTGGCGCGGGCAGTGTGGTAACTAAAGACATCCCAGCCAATGTGGTTGCAGTCGGTAACCCATGTAAAGTGCTGAAATCGATCGATAACGGACAATAATCAGATGTAAATGACGAAGCCCGAACCTAGGTTCGGGCTTTGTTTTTTCTATCCTTGCTAGATGCTAGATGCTAGATGCTAGATGCTAGATGGAACAGCTTGTTGTGCTTGCTTCTTATCTAACGCACCACTGAATCGAGTCAGAACAAGAGCGATCAAAACGATCACAGCACCTACCCAAGGGGTGTTCATTAATCCAGATTTCGCGACAATCAAACCACCGCCCCATGAGCCTAATGCAATACCGACGTTGAAGGCTGCAATGTTCAACCCAGAAGCGACATCGACGGCGTCAGGTGTGTATTTCTCAGCCAGTTTCACAACATACACTTGTAGTCCTGGAACGTTACCGAATGCAAATGCACCCCAAACCAAAATGGTAGCAACAGCTGCATAAGGGTTTACTGCGGTAAAGTTGAATACCACCAGTACTGCGGCTAAACCAGAGAAGATAACGGTTAGCGCTTTAATCGGCCCCATCTTGTCAGCCATTTTTCCGCCCCAGATGTTACCTACCGCTACTGACACACCGTAGACCAACATGATTAAGCTGATTGAGCTCGAATCAAACCCTGATACGTTTTCCAGTATTGGAGCAAGGAACGTAAACGCTGTGAATGTGCCGCCATAACCCAGTGCTGTGATAGCGTAAACCAACAGTAAGCGTGGTTGAGTTAGAACCTTTAGTTGTGCCGAAATCTTCGCCGCTGGTGGTTGCTTAAGGTTGCTTGGAACCAAGATAGCGCTACCGATAAGAGCAACAAGGCCAAGCAGAGCAACGATCAAGAAGGTCGCTTGCCAGCCGAAGGTTTGGCCGATGTAAGTACCCAGCGGTACGCCAGTCACCAATGCAACTGTTAAACCCGTAAACATGATCGCAATGGCACTGGCTGCTTTATCTTTTGAAACCAAACCTGTCGCGATGGTCGATCCAATCGAGAAGAACACACCATGGGCGAGGCCGGTCAAAATTCGTGCGGCGATCAGCGTGTTATAGCCTGGAGCTTGCCACGCCAATAAGTTACCAATGACAAACAATGCCATCACGGTTAGCAATACCGCTTTACGATTCCACTTTCCGGTTAATGCCGTTAATACTGGTGCGCCAATAGCAACGCCAAGCGCGTATAAACTGACTAATAGGCCTGCCGATGGCAGAGATACATTTAAGTCGCTCGCCATGGTAGGAATCAAGCCTACGATGACAAATTCTGTGGTTCCGATGGCAAAGGCGCTGAGCGTCAATGCAAGTAATGCTAATGGCATAATCATCTCTCTTACTGTTCTTTGTTAAATACCGAGCGCGATAAAATGGGGCAGCTTGTGACTGCAATAGGAGCGCTTCGTTTGATGGCGAGGATTATCTAGCAAAATATATTTGTGAAAAATGCCACCATTAACAAATAACCTTTGTGAAATTTGCAATAATTAAAGAGTTAGCCGATCATTGGGTTAAGCTGATGAGATCGAAAAGACATAGATGATTTGAGCTGTGATGAGCACTAGCGAGATGACATTAAACAAAATGAAGATAGCGAAGGAGCCTTATGTTAACCCGTTCAGATGATTTAGAAATGGTACTCACCGTTGTCGATGCTGGTGGTTTTTCTGCGGCAGCAGAGACGTTGGATGTGCAAGTCGCCAAGGTATCTCGTTCGGTGAGTAAGGTTGAGTCGCAACTCGGCGTCTCAATATTCAACCGAACAACGAGACGCGTGGAATTGACGGAGGAAGGGCGGCAGTTTGTCGATTCAGTCAGGGTGGGATTACAAATGATCCAGAGCGCGGAAGAAGAAATCGTGTCGCGCGGTGAGTTGCCTAAAGGTCGTTTAAGAGTCGATGCCGCCAGCCCATTCGTATTCCATCAGCTAGTGCCGTTGGTGCAGTCATTCAAAGAGGCTTACCCAGACATTGAGTTGGAACTCACTTCCAACGAAGGCTTCGTTGATCTTCTCGAAAAGAGAACCGATGTTGCGATTCGAATCGGTAAGTTGTCCGATTCAACATTGCACGCTCGACCGTTAGGAAAAAGTTTACTCCATATTGTGGCGTCACCTGATTATCTCGCTAAGCGTGGGCTACCCACCAAACCTGAAGATTTGAGTTCGCATCAAATTGTGGGATTTGCGGGTAACAAAGTGCTTAACCATTGGCCTTTACCAAACCAAAGTGACGTCGTGCCTACTGTGACAGCCAGTAATGGTGAAACCGTGCGTCAACTAGTCTTAGCTGGAAATGGGATTGCTTGTCTGTCGGGGTTTATGGTGCAGGAAGATATGGCAGCAGGGCGTCTAATCCCTATTTTGGAACAAGACAAACTTGCCAACACAGACCGAGAGCGAGTGAATGCGGTTTATTACAAGTCGTCCTCTGTCTCTAAACGTATCTCGGCGTTTATTGATTTTATACAGCCCCGTTTGAGCTTGTAGGGAAGAATGAAACACTCTTTAGCAGCACACAGCCAAACCGTTATTTGAATCGTTTGAGAACGGGTATTCGTATCAATGTTTAGAGAGCACATATTGTTGTATTGAGATTCGATAGGTGGATGTGATCTCAATAGCGTTTACTGACTTTCAGTGTTTAAAACCCACCCGCCCAAGCATCGAAGTCATCAATATTGTCGAGTTCTTGCTGGCTTCTTGGCGCAGGGTAATAAGGCAAGGCTAACCTTTGAGCGGAAGGTTGCAGTTCCCAATCGGGCGTAATCTTAAGTCGGGTTAACTCATCGTTGAGGCGCACAAACATATAGTAGCCATCGGCATGGGTATTGGCGTAACTCGCGATTGTTGCGATATCACCAGAAGGTAATTTTACGTATCGACCCAGTGGATAGAGCTGGTGCAATGCGAAACTCACTTGGGGATCTTCAAGTTTGCCTTGCTTAAAGCGTTCTAATCCGATGGCGGTTGAAGTAGTGCGCGGCTTCCACCCCGTGAGGAACAATCCACTCAAGTTATCTTGGAACGGTTTACCCTTTCGATTGCCTTCATTGGTAATGAATTGAACCGTCAGCGTGTCTCCAGATTCTTGCAGAATTTCTAAAAACTGTTCACCAGTGCGATCGACCAAAAGCTTCATAATATCCAGCTACCATCAAGAATGAGAGACGATAAAGGGTACTACTTTAGGGGAGGCTTGTGTAGAGACGGTAAAGCTTACGTCGCGTGAACAATGTTTTCGGTGTTGATCCTTTCATGCCCTTAGAGCAACAACAGCTTTAACGCTTACGTAAGTAATGAGTTTGCACTATCTCATCAAGGTACGTCGTGACGTCTTTCAATGTAAAATCGACGGGAGATACTAAGTCACCAAATAACGGGGACCCACCACCAAGCACGACAGGAATGGTCGAGATGATCAGCTCATCAATCAGGTCTTCTTTGATGAAGTTTTGAATGGTGATGCCGCCATCAATGTACAAGTTCTTTAGGCCTTTGTTATTCAAATTCGCGACAATCTGTTTAAGCTCGCCCTTCATCAAAAATACTTTACCTTCAAGCTCTTGAGGTACTTCATTTAAAGTGTTGCTCAGTACATAGACTGGCTTGCTGTAAGGCCAATCAATGCCAAAGCTCAACACCATGTCCATTGTATTACGTCCCATGACCAGTGCATCGATATGATCAGTATGAGCGTTGTAACCCATGTCGTCACCGTCTGGATTTGGAATCGCTTGCAGCCAATCTAAGCCACCTTGCTTGTCTGCAATGTAACCGTCAAGGCTGGTTGCGATGAATACAATATTTGACATTTTTAACTCCGATATCAATGAGAAACTTGGCATCTACACGGTAATAAATTAAAATATTCTACAGTGTAGAAATAAAGTTTAAGAGGTGACGGTATGACTGTCAAGGATCAGAAACGAGGTCGACCAAAGAGTGGATCAAGCCAACTCAGCGCAGAGAGAATTCTCACTATTGCTAAAAGCATGATGCGAGAGAGTGGCAAAGTGCCAAGTGTTCGAGGGTTGGCGACGGAACTCGGGGTCGATGCGATGGCTATATACTATTACTTCAAAAACAAAAACGATCTGCTTGAGGCAATCACAGTTTCTTTGATTGAAGAAGTGGCACAGCCAGAGCTGAATCAAGACTGGCAAGATAACCTATATCGGCTCAGTGTGAGTTACTTGTCGATGCTCAACGAATATAGAGGCTTGTTAGAGACCTTATTGACCATGAAATCCCTCGGGCCAATGGAAGTATTTAGTGAACGCTTTGAAGCGGTGTTGAGCCCGTTAGCGTTAACCGATGAGCAAACCAAAAACGCGCTGGATTTGCTGGTGGATTATTTACACGGCTACGCTTTGGCGTTGAACTGCAACCCAGACCGAACTGAACTCACCATTGAAATGGTCGAAAAGCCGCTGAGTTTATACTGTTTAGCACTCACTCAACTTAAGTGATCTGTAGGCAATTTACTGACCTTTAAATTTATACTGGATAATTACCTATAAATTTCAGGCTTTAGCAGTAATAATCAATGAATAGATCGGAATAGCTTGTTCATTGAAAAGCTGTCCGGAAAGTTTCTAAAGACGCCATCGTGAAAAGGAAGTCAGATACATGCCTGTGCTCCAACGCATCAGTTTAACGTTAATCTTAATCGCCGTTTTAGGTGGGTGTTCTTCACTTCCTGAAGGCATCGATCATCCAACAGAACCGCCAACCTCTCCTGCACCTAGCTCTTTATCGGTTCTAACCAATGAATTTCAGCCTGAAGCTTTAGAGCAAGGCACCACTGCGGTTCGTCTGCAAGAGTCGGGTTGGGATGCTTTAGCACAGCGATTAGCGCTGGTCGAAAGTGCCGAGCACACCATCGACATTCAATACTACATCTGGAACTCTGACGAATCGGGCAGCTATCTCGCGAGCCGTTTATTAGCCGCGGCTGAGCGTGGTGTGAAGGTTCGCGTAATGCTGGATGATATCAACCTTAACGAACGTGAAGGTTTGCTGTCGGCATTGGATGCGCACCCGAACGTCGAGATTCGTATCTTCAACCCAACACCAACACGTCGCGGCTTCAGTAAATGGCTGAGCTTTGTCGGTGATTTTTCTCGCTTAAATCGCCGCATGCACAATAAGTCGTTTACCGTCGATGCCACCTTGTCTGTGGTGGGTGGGCGTAATATTGGTGATGAATATTTCGACCTTTCTGATGAAATCAATTTCCGAGACCGCGATGTATTAGTCATGGGCTCGCTAGTTAACACCATCCAAACCAGTTTTGTTGAATACTGGAACAGCCGTTGGTCTTACCCTGTCGATATGCTGGGTGATGACGAGCAACCTGATCTCTCGAAGATAGATAATATTGTCGTTCCGCATTATCAAAATTATCCTGAATTACCATTAGATCGTAAGGCTTCTGATAGCTTACTGAAAGAGGTGATTGGTGAGATGACTTGGGTGAATGCGCGCTTTGTTTACGATCAGCCCGTCCCTGAGGACTCAGATAATACCGATGAACCGAAAGCGACCGCGATTCTTCTAGGGAAGTTAGCGAGCGAATCGAAACAAGAGATCTTGTTGGAATCGGCTTACCTTGTATTCGATGATGGTCAGCTTGAAGAGTGGCAGGTATTGAACAACCAGGGGGTTGAGATAAAAGCGCTAACGAACTCTATGGCGTCTAATGATCTGGTGACGAATCACTCCGCTTATGCGGGCAGACGTTACGACATGCTGGAGCATGGTATTGACCTGTTTGAGCTAAAACCAGAATCTAAGCTGTGTGAAGCTTCGACTCAAGACGTGTCTAAATGTGCGCCTGAAACGGCCTATGGCTTGCACGCTAAATCAGTCGTATTCGATCGTAGCATCGCGAGCATCGGCTCATTTAACTTCAACTTGCGTTCTACCTACTTGAACACGGAATCGGTTTTGATCATTGAGAATAAAGAGATTGCTGAAACGTTAGCTAACACTATTGAGCAAGCGATGAGTGACGATAATAGCTGGCGCTTGGAACTGGAAGACGGTGATGTGTATTGGTATTCAGGCGAGCAAAGTTGGGACAGCGAACCTGAAACGGGTAAGTGGGAACGAATGCAGTCAGGCTTCCTACAGTTGTTACCGATTGAGAAATATCTGTAAGCTAGCCGCCTCCGGATAAATAAAAATGTCAGCGTATATTACGCTGACATTTTTGTTTGTACTGCTGTTTGCTGTGGTTTGTTGCAAGCTCTTAACGGCTTAACGCTTGGTCAGCTGCTTGCTGTTCAAGTAAGGCAGGATATGCGGGCGAGATTCGCCAGACAGCTTTTGCGTGATCTGCTGTGACCAACTGCTCTGCTTTTGGTTGCTTGAACGGCTTGCGTAGTAGCTCTGCATTGAATCATCGTAGCTGGCAATTTCATCTAGGCTCAGCGGTTGGTATTGGTTTTCGTGCATCACCACGTGAGCTGGAAGGCGAGGCTTCACCTCTGGTTGTTGTGCCGGGTGACCTAAGCACATTCCGAACAATACGGCGGTGTGTTGTGGCAGTTCTAGCAGTTCATCCACTTGTTGTGCGCTGTTACGCAGCCCACCAATATACACGCCACCCAAACCTAGAGACTCAGCAGCCAGCATGCAGTTTTGCGCCATGATGCCAGAATCTACCGCGCCAATCAGGGTCAGTTCAGTAAAGTCGGTTTTCACTTCAGGGTTGATTTGAGCGTGGCGTTGATAGTCGATACAGAACACCAAAAACTCTGCAGCGTTCTCAACGTAAGCTTGGTTACCTGCGTATTCGGCTAACAGTTTGCGCTTCTCTTTGTCTGTCACTCTCACGATAGAAACAGCCTGCAGTAAGCTCGAGGACGAAGCCGCGAGACCAGCTTGAATAATCACATCAAGTTGTGCTTTTTCAATCGGTTGATTTGTATATTGACGAATGGAGCGGTGCCCCAGAATAGTTTCAATCGTGCTGTTCATAACTCTCAGACAGTCCTTGTGATGATGACGTAGAGAATCACAATAACGACAATTACCATGAGCGTAAAGGGTGTTCGAGCCTTTCTGGTTGGCAGAATGATATTCATGAATTTAAAAGGATTGCTGTCACAGCCAATCCTTTTTTGTACGGTTTCTTGCTAGAAGCGAATAACGCTCAAGAGTTCGCTTTAATGGCGAAGAGACAAAGTGATGAAGTGAACTCTGTTGGTCGAATAGCTGCCAGAAGGCTGAAATAGTCCTGAGTCAGCATTAATTTCACCATGGCCTAAATCTTGGTATTGGTAGCTCAATCCTAGATGTAAGTCGTTGGATATCTTCTTCTCAGCGCCGAATCCGATACGCCACTGTTTATCGAGCGGGAGTAACACATCTCTGTTTTGACTGCTTACAGGGCTCGTGTCACCGCTCACTCCGCTGTACAGCAACCAATCCTCGTATGCGTATTCCACACCAACCCCAAGAGAATAGGTGGTTGAGTATTTGTCATCATAATCTTGCCATGTCTCCATGTTGGAGCTGAGTAGAAGGTTTAAGTCTTCATTTAATGAATGCTTCAACCCTAAGTTTAAGCTTCGAACCCATGTTAGTTCAGAGCTAATGCCAAAAGCGTTGGCGTTATCAAGGGAAAGGTCGTGATCAAATTGGCCCTGATAACTGACACCCAATTGTGTGTTGTCACTGATGTGGTGATTGAGACTCAGGCCGAATCCTAGGTCGAGGCTATCTCCTTGAAGCTCTCGACCATTCAATGCTTGAGTTTCAAGCGCAGCGTGCTGCAATATCAAAGAACCACCAAGAGACAGTTGTTCATTGACCTGATATGACAATGACGACGTAAAGTTGAGTGCCGAAATGCTATTTTCTTTGATCAATAAAGCAGGGTGTGCGCCAACGCCGTGTGAGTATTTAACGCCAGTGCCGCCAGCTGCGTGCAATGCTACGCCGACGACCCATTGGTCATTGAGCCTTGATGCGTAAGACAAATGAGGGAGAACATCGGCGCTGCTTCCTGTGGTCGAAGCCGAGTTATCGTCACGGACAAAAGTGGTTTCAACATCGAGGTATTGAACGCCGAGAATCCAAGCGCTTTCTTCAATAGCCGATAACCCCGCAGCATTGGTGATCACGGCGGATGCATCGTTCGCGGTGACGTTTCCTGCGCCGGCTGTGCCAACGCTTTTGGTTGTCGCAATCTGAGATAGATTTAACCCTCCCGCGTGAGCGAGAGAGTTGACTATCCCTGTTACTAACAGAGACAGTGTGATGAAAGGTGTTTTCAAGAATAGAACCTCATTTTCAGTGTATGAGTTATGTTGCTAGCAGCTTGAGCCATGTATTTGGGGAGAGAACGAATTGCCACGAGCGAACATTAAGAACGCCGTGGCAATCGACTTGACCTACTTAATTGCCTTAGTTGGATTAATCGACGTAATTAACTTAATTGAGGCTAGAGTTTTTCAACTTGTGGCAGCGGATACTCATTGTTGAGAACGGCTTGAGTTGGCTCATACAGGCGCATGTGAAGATAGAAGTCATCTTGAGGCGCGGGTAGCCAGTTACACGTTGGATCGGACGGTTTTACGTATTGAATGCATATTGGCAAGGTGCCGTCTTCTGCGTATTTCAGCTCATCTTTACGATTGGTTGAAATGGAGTAGCGTTGAATGAAGTTCTCAACCATGAACAGGTTTTTAGCGTCGTACATGGTCAAAGACCAAAAGGCGTCAGCGGGTGCATCGGCAGGCATGGTCATTCGATATTGATTGTCTCCCGACAGCTGCTCGCCATTCGAGTCCGTGTATCGATTTGGGTAGAGTGCTCGCTCTGGCACATTCAAACCAGCCGCACGCATATTGATGCTCGCTCGGCTCAGGTAATCATTCCCGTAACGGCCTCCCTCGTACATCATCGACCAGCCATTATTGACATCGCCGATGCTTCGACCAGCGTATTGAATGATCTGCTGTGAAGACTTAATCGCGCGCATTAGCCCTTTTTTCTGTGCTGAGGTTAGCGCTTCAGGGTTAAAGGGGGTCGATCCTCCAATACCAATTTGTTGGAATTGATCAACGATGGCAACATCTTCTGGAATCGGGTTTTTACGTAGTTCACGGTCAATTAGCGAATACCACTCTAACCCTTCAGGCCTCGCCATGGGTGGGATACGACCTGTCGAAGCTTTGAGCTCTACGATGTCATGCTCTGCGCCGAGTTGATCGAGTGGGTAGCTGAGGAATTTATCGTGAATAACCAGTGCGTCATTGAGGTCTTGCTCGCCAAACACGCCCGTTCGTTGAATCAACCAAACCATAGGAGTGCGAGATTCTACGACACGATCAATTCCCTCTGGTACTTCACCAGCCCATCCTTTGTTGACCAAAAGCACTTTTGAACCTTGGTCGCCGACATTCTTCACATGCAGATCTTCAATCGAATCTGAGTAAGCATCCAATAGCTGAACAATGTAATAACGGTTATCGGTGCGAGGAATATCAATCACCATTGGACCTGATAAATCCAGATCGTAGTGAGCTTGTGAGTAGAGCGTATCGTTGTTGACGGTCGGTACAATCCTATCCTGAGGTCCAGATAGAACGCGTGTTTTACCCATCTCATTCAATGGTGCCATAGCGTTGTCCATCGGCGCATCAACAGATGTGGTCGTTTGCCTAACCGCAGCCACGGTTAATGGACCCGTACCATAGATAAATGCTTGAACACCTAGATTGTAAGCGAGCTCTTCTTCAGGATTAATAGATTGTTGGGCAAGGGATGGCATCGCGATAATACTGGATAAAGAACACACTAAACTGGTCAGTACACTTTTCTTATAGAGGAGCTTTCTCATAGAACACCTTAGATCGTAGGAACAGAATTAGGCATTTATCATATGAGCAAGTGAGATTAAGGAGTGTAATAGCCGATATTAAGGATGTTAATAGTCTAATTTTACCACTCAAGCATTTGTTTTAGTTAACATTATTTTAGGGTGGTGAAGCGACTCTACGACGTGTGCAGGTAGGGGGCGTGAGGCGCTATTGTTTGATTGATTTTCGGTTGATATGTTGGCAAAAAAGTACGGGAATCGATATGAACACATCTACTTATCCTTTTAGCTTATTCATTAAAGCAGAAGGGGCTCAATGCAATCTGGATTGTAGCTACTGCTATTATCTTAATAGACAAGATGTCGATAAGAGGTCTTCAATGTCTCTGGACATGATGGAGAAAATTGTCGGTGCTCATATCGACGCGCAGCCAATGAAAGATCAGCAAGTGGACTTTATCTGGCATGGTGGCGAGCCTATGTTAAGAGGGCTCGATTTCTATGAAGCTGCGATGAAAACGCAGGCAAGCAAAGCGACTACCAAGCTCGTCGTGAATACGATGCAGACCAATGGAACCATGATTAACGATCGTTGGGCGAGTTTCTTTGCTAAACACAATTTCATGATGGGCATTAGTATCGACGGGCCCAATATCCTGAATGACATCGCTCGGATCGACAAAAATGGCGAGTCGTCTTTTGAACGCACAATGCGTGGGATGTCTTATCTAAAGAAGCACAATGTTGATTTTAATACGTTAACGGTCGTGAACAATAAAACCTACAAACACGGTAAAACGATCTATCAGTTTTTGGTTGAAAATGGCAGTGGTTACATGCAGTTTCAGCCTTGTATCGATCATGAGTTGGACAGGCGAACAGGGCATGATTGGTCGTTAACCGGTGAGCAATGGGGGCAATTTCTTTGTGATTTGTTTGATGCATGGAGCGCCAATGATGTCGGTAAAGTGTATATCCAGTTTTTTGAAAACTGTCTAATGGTATTGATGGGTTACCAAAGCCAAATGTGCCATCACAGCGCGACTTGTGGACAGCAATTAATGGTTGAGCATGACGGCAATGTTTACAGTTGTGACCATTATGGGTATCAAGATCATCAACTGGGCACCATGAACAGTGATAAGCTTGCAACCATGGCGAGCTCACCAGAACAAATCGCGTTTGGCACCAACAAATATGAAGAGTTAAACAGCACTTGTCGACGTTGTGACTTTGTTGAACTCTGCCAAGGTGGTTGTCCTAAAAACAGAATAGCAACAATCGAAGATGGCAGTCCGATGAATCATTTATGCCAAGGGTATGAGATGTTTTTTCGTCACGCATTACCCAAATTATTGCCTATGGTAGAAGCGATGAAAAAAGGGTATTCGCCAGCGTACTTTCCACTTTTCTAAATCATTTGGAGTAGGGCATGACCAAAGACCTAAACTTACTGCGGCTCATTTTGGTGCTTAATGAAACTCGTCAAACGGTGAGTGCAGCCAAAACCTTGAACGTAAGTCAGCCGACGATCAGTGTCATGCTTCGTAAGCTCAGAGAACAATTTGATGATGAGTTGTTTGTTAGAGATAAAGCAAGGCTTGAACCCACCCCAAAATGCTTGAAGCTCATCGAAACCTTGCCTCTACTATTAGAACAGCTAGACAACCTTTACATACCCAATGATGAGTGGGGCTTGGAAGATTTAAGAGGGGAGGTTCAAATCATGCTGCCTTCCCCGCTGTTGATCCCAGTGGGTGTGCCACTAATCAAAAAGCTGACCAAAGAAGCGCCGCAAGTGACGTTCCAATGCTCACCTTGGTTAGATAATGGCGTCCAGTCTCTAGAGACCAACCGAATGTGTTGGGGAGTGAGCTATCTTCCTATGGACGTCAATAAAACCCTGACTGAACGCCCAGTTGGCTTTGATAAGTTCATGTTGGTGCTAAGAGCAGACCACCCAATTCAAGGCAACTCCCTTGAGGACATTCTGAAATACCCACTCTGTATCAATATGATCCCTGGTTACATTCAGCCGACCAAGACGGAAATGTTGATCAAAAAATACGACTTAGATAAACACATCGGGCTCAGAAGCAACAATATGAATTTGATGCTAGAAGTCGTTAAGGACAGCGACTTCATCTATGTAACATCGTCGAAATGCCGCTATTTGCTTGATCACTCTTATCGTTGTATCGATTTACCGCCGGAACTGTTGAAAGACACCTATCGTCGAGAATTAGCACTGTTTACTCATCAAGCAAACCGTAATAACCCGTTCACGGATTGGCTTCAAAAAGAAATTACGTCGATTATTCAATCCTAGCATCACGCTACTATTCCCTTTAAATAACTCCCCTTTCTAACGGCCACTATTAAGAATCGTAATAGTGGCTATCAAGCCATTTTTGGCCTCTTTCTTATACCATTTACCTCAACAATGGTTCGTTGTGACTTCAGCGATTTACTCATAGTGAATGAGGGTTATAAATGTATAAGTCTTTTGTTAAATCCGCTCTGGCGCTCTCGGTACTGGCGAGCGTCAATGTACACGCAGCGAGCCAACCCAATGTGGTTGCCATCATGCTCGATGATGTGAGCCCAACGGATCTGTCTGCCTACCACCGCGGTTTAGGCGCAGTGGATACGCCGAACATTGATCGAATTGCCGAGCGCGGCATGATGGTCAGTGATTACTACGCACAAGGCAGCTCTACCGCGGGGCGCTCTGCCTTTATCACAGGTCAATATCCTTTCCGAACAGGCTTAACGTCTGTCGGTCAGCCGGGCTCTTCACTTGGCCTTCAAAAAGAAGATCCAACCCTAGCCGAAATGCTGAAAGACAAAGGCTATGCGACCGTGCATGTCGGTAAAAGTCACCTAGGCGATAACAACAGTCACTTACCAACGGTGCACGGCTTTGATGAATTCTTCGGTTTCCTTTACCACCTCAACGTTATGGAGATGCCTGAACAGCCGGAATTCCCAACAGACCCTAACTTCAGAGGTCGCCCTCGTAATGTTCTTCACACCATCGCTACCGAGAGTGTGGACATGCAAGAAGACCCAAGGTTTGGTGTGGTTGGAAAGCAAACGATTGAAGATAAAGGTCCTTTAGGCTCTAAACGCATGCAAACCGTTGATGGCGAATTTTTGGAGTTTGCTACTAATTGGCTCGATAGACATGAAGCAGAGAAAGACGAACAACCTTACTTCATGTGGTACAACCCGACTCGTATGCACCAAAAAACACACGTGCGTCCTGAGTATCAAGGCGCGAGCCAAATCAACACGTATTACGATGGCTTGATTGAACTTGATGACCAGATCGGTGTATTACTCGATAAGTTAGAAGATCTTGGTGAAATTGATAACACGATAATCTTGTTTACCTCAGACAACGGCGTAAACCTAGATCATTGGCCTGATGGTGGTTCTGCCTCTTTCCGTGGTCAAAAAGGCACGACGTGGGATGGCGGTTTCCGTGTACCAATGCTGGTCAGCTGGCCAGATAAAATCCCTCAAGGTGAATACACCGATGGCTTCATGACTTCTGAAGACTGGGTGCCAACCATTATGGCTGCAGTGGGTGAAGGCGACATTAAGCAAGAACTGCTTGATGGAAAAGAGTTAAACGGCGAGCGTTATCAAGTCCACTTGGATGGTTATAACCAGCTGGATATGTTGACCAAAGGTGAGCCGAGCCAACGCCATGAGTTCTTCTTCTACAACGAGCAAGATTTGAATGCGTTCCGAGTTGATGATTGGAAAGTGCACCTAAAAACCAAAACGGAGTGGATTGCGCCTCCTGAAGAGTGGCCACTAGGGATGCTCATCAACATCAAGGCTGATCCTTATGAGCGTAGCCCTGATACTCGTGGTTGGTTCTTATGGATGAAAGAGAAGTCTTGGGTACTACCAAAGCTGCAAAAATCAGCGGCGGAATATCAGAAGTCACTCAAAGCGTTTCCACCAAGACAGAAAGCCGGTGGTATTGGTATGGCAGACAAATCAGTGGTTGCTGACTAACGCCAAATACGACTAATACAAGGTGTGCTGTAACAAGCGCACCTTACTATCGGACAATAATATGAAGAAACCGTTACGTCTGCTCACGGGCACCTTTTCCACTTTTACACTCTCTATCTTTGCGCTTATCCCCTTTGCATTTTGTGTTTCCGCTCAAGAAGAACCTGCCAGTGACATGGCTGATCCAATGGCTGTTTATACGGGAGGTGAAATTATTGCGGGCAATAAAGGGCTTGGCGCTACCTTCCAGTTTGGCGTGAATCGTGGCGATTGGGGTGTGTTGGGTAAGCTGGAAGGCAAAAACAACTTTGAAAACTATCGAGCACGATTCTTCACACCCAACAAGAAAACGGGCACTGGCTTGTTTGTTGATGCTGGACACGACTTCTCCAACGATGGCATAACCTCAAACTATGCGTCGGCGGGCATCATGCAGTCGTTCAAGCTGAGCGATAAGGTTAACCTGTACAGCGCCCTAACGTACGGACAAATGTGGGAGGAGAGTAATCAGTTTGAGGACACGCAAATCATCAGCAGTATTAACTACTTAAAGTACGATTTTGCTGACCAATTTTATCTTCTACTCGCTCCACAATACACCTACGGATTAGATGGTGAGAACACACGAGATTTCTCTGCTGAAATGCAACTGGGCTACAAGGTCGATAGTGACAACATCATCATCTTTAGTGGTGATACTGACAACAACACTTGGATCACCTTCCGTACTCGTTTTTAGTTAGGACATTAAATGATGAAAAAAAACATACTTGCGACAGCACTGGCTTGTGCTTTCATGGTTGCACTTCCGTCTCCGGTACTCGCGAGCCAATCCGTGGACGCGACGAGCGTAGCTGTGGCAACAAAAACAGCAATGGAGATAAAGACGGAAACTCTCCCCGTTGAGATGGCGAGTTTAGCGTCGCTCAAAAAGGATAATCAGCTATTGGCACAACTTGCCTATGAGTACGCGTACTCGATAGATGAAGCCTACAAATACTTTTACAAAACCGTCGTTGAGCAAGATTACCCTTTGAATCGATTCCAAAATATTCGAATACTTGCTGACGACACTTACACTGCGCACCCGACGATTAACAATGACACGTTACATTTGATGGGTTGGATGGATCTAGCAGCAGAGCCTGTCATCGTTACGATTCCAGACCATGATGACAATCGATACTGGTTGTTCCATACCATGAATATGCAGCACTTTACTGACTCGGCTTTTGGCTCTCCACAGCGAGGCACAAAAGGCGGCAGCTTCATGTATGCAGTTGAAGGGTGGAAAGGTGAAGTGCCTGCGAGTGTCGATCAAGTCATCTATGTCGAGCATCCGCTGGTCAAGATGATGGGGCGAATCATGGACCTTGGCGGTGACGATTCTGCAACTGCTCAAAAGTTAATGGATCAATGGAATATTAGGACGTTGTCGGAATATTTAGGTCAGAAAGGGCCAGATCCTGTTGAGCGCGAGTATCCAGACCCTGAAGATTCTAATTGGGTCGAACGAACCAATTTCATTCTGTCTGAAGGAACTATGAAGGCACATGACCAAAAGCTGGTTGAACTGTTCGAGTACATTGGCTTAGGAGATCTTGAATTAGGCAAAGCCAATCATCCATTTATGAAAGAGCAGCTTCGTATGATCGAGTCTGGTCAAAAAGACGGACTGGAACGAATCATTAATGCGGGCTTTGATGATTCACGTGACGTGTTAGGCACTCGTGATGAAATGACCAAGGTTCCAAGCTTTCAGCACGCCTACGGCACCTTAATGGGCCAATGGGGGCTGCCTGCAAAACACACTATGTACAGCGGTGACTTCTTCGATAGTGAAGGCGGTGCGCTCGATGGTAGTAAGTATGATTACACGGTGACCTTCGATTCGCCACCGCTAGAAGAGGGTGGTTTTTGGTCATACACGGCCTACAGTGGTGAAAGCCGATTGATGGAGAAAAATGACTTAAACCGTCATTCCCGTGGAGACAGAACGCTAACGCCTAATGTTGATGGCAGCTACACCATTTACATGAGTAGCGATGTAAAAGGGCATGAAGATGATCCTAACTTCTTACCTATCCCCGCTCACCAATGGTATTCAGTGTTACGCATGTACACGCCCGGTGAAGAGGTAAGAACCGATAAATGGAAATCGACACCGTTCACTAAGGTCAAGAAATCCACGATAAAGTGATGACTTAGATCGCCTGTTTAAGGTTTTGTTTATAATCAATTAATGCCAGCGGCTATGCCGCTGGCATTTTATTATTGAGTGAAATTTGCTTCGAAATAGGCACTAAATGCTCAGAACTGTCGAATAAAATAGGGCATACTGGACGCAATATATAGACCAAAGAAAGTAACCACGCGCATGAATCCAATCTGCCTCAACGACCCTTTTTCTCTTCCTAATGGCCAAGTGATCAAAAATCGCCTGTTCAAATCGGCAATGAGTGAACAGCTAGGTGATAAACATCATAACCCTAAGCAAGGTTTAGTCACGCTTTACCAGCGTTGGGCTCAAGGAGGAATTGGCCTATCCATGACGGGCAACGTGATGGTCGATAGAGGTGCGCTTGGTGAACCTAAAAACGTTGTGTTGGATGAGCAAAGTGACTTAAGCGTATTTCGTGAGTGGGCGAAGGCTGGAACACAAAATGGTTCGCAGATATGGATGCAATTGAACCACCCAGGAAAGCAAATTCCTAAATTCTTATGTGATAGCCCCGTTGCTCCTTCGGCGATCTCTTTAGAGCGCGGGTTAGAGAAAGGCTTCAATACGCCACGAGCTCTGATTGAGACGGAAATAATCGCAATCATTGATAAATTCGCGCTGAGTGCAAAGCTTTCAAAACAAGCAGGCTTTACTGGCGTGCAGATTCACGGTGCTCATGGTTATCTCGTGAGTCAGTTTTTGTCTTCGAGACACAATCAACGCCAAGACAAATGGGGTGGCTCACTCGAAAACAGACTTCGTTTTGTGCTTGAGGTTTATCGCGCGATTCGAAAAGAGGTCGGTGAAGATTTCCCTGTCGGAATTAAGCTCAACAGCGCCGACTTCATGAAAGGTGGCTTCACTGAAGAAGAGTCGATGCAGGTTGTGCAAACACTGAGTGATAACGGTATCGACCTGATTGAGATCTCTGGCGGCACCTATGAAAGTCCATCAATGATGGGTTCAAAGAGCAAAGCTGAATCAATCAAGTCCAGCACGGTAAAGCGTGAAGCGTATTTTATGGATTACATGGTGAAGGCGAGAAAGCTTGTGAGCACTCCGCTGGTGGTCACGGGTGGTTTTCGAACCGCGCAAGCAATGAATGAAGCATTAAACACCTCGGCGACCGATTTTATTGGTATTGCGCGCACAATGGCGGTTGATCCAGATTTCCCTAACAAGTTAATTGAAAACCCTAGCCACGGTATGCCGCTAACGGTGCCAACCACAGGAAAGCCCGCTTTAGACAGGATGGCGATGGTCGGGCTGGTTTGGTATGAACATCAAATGTGGCGCATCGCCTCTGGCAAGAATACCGACCCTAAACTAAGCGCATTAAGTGTGGTGGTAAAAACAATTCTCAGCGCCGGCTGGCACGCTTTCAAGAAGCGCAGAGCGTAAGCAGTCATGGATTGTTAAATCAGAACTTTAAGGAATTGAAGTTCTGCTTTTTTCTATGATGATTTATTGTTTAGTTTGTCTAGAGAGTAAGAAAGAGTTAAAGATCGTTAAGCGAATCAATCGTCAAATGAGCCATAATGAGAGAGATATTCGCTAAGTTAGCTTTTATCGCCAGACGGCTAAATATCTCCCTGACCAAACTTTAATGACAGGTAACTATGAAACAATTGGATCTCAATTTAATCCGCGTTTTTCTGGTTTTGCTAGAAACCAAAAATACTCGCATTGCTGGCAATAAATTGGCGCTGAGTCAGCCCGCAGTGAGTAAAGCACTAGGGCGATTGAGAGAATACTTTGATGACGAATTGTTTACTCGTGTCCATTCCGGTTTGAAGCCAACTCCACGTGCGTTAGAGCTTGGTGAACGGCTGCCAATGATCATGGAAAGCTTGGACGACGTGATTCTTGAAACCCCAAGCTTTGACCCTGCCGAGTATCAAGGCAACATCACGATTGCAATTAACGGTTTTATCTCGAACTGGCTTGGTGCGCGTTTATGCCTTGGTCTCATTCAAGAAGCGCCCAATGCTCAAGTCAATATTGTTAATTGGGGCTCTCAAACGCTGAAAAAATTGTTGGATGGCGAGATACAAGCAGCTATCAACTTTTCTCCAATCGACACGAATAAGCAGTTTACCCATCAGATTATCGGTGAGGATGACTTTGTCGGGTTGGTTAAAACCGGCCATCCATTAGCTGGCAAAGTGATTTCACAGCAAGAGATAGATGAAGCGGAATACGCGAGTTTGGTGATACCGGGGTGGAATGATATTCAGCCTTATATCGCCAAGCATTTGTCGACAGAGCAGCTTAAAGTGAAAGCAAGAAGCTCGTATTTGCACACGCTATTAGAGGTCATTAAACAAAGTGACATGATTCTACCGTGTTCCAAGCAGCTTGCTCTTTATCTTAATGAAGAGTTCGATTATCTCTCTTTTCCTGATTATGCACCGGAAGAGCTCAAAAAAATCGTGCTGGTGGAATCTCATAACAAGAGAATGCACCCGATGAATCAATGGCTTAAGCGAAAAATTATCACTACCTCCCAAACCATCATAAAAGAAAAGCAATAAGCCTCTCAAATGAGAGGCTAGGTTATTGTTAGTAGCTGTTATTGTTAGCAGCTGTTATTGCCAGTTAATTAACACTAATCACTCGCAACTCAGTCGTTATTCCCCGCTATTGAGCAGTGACCTGTGGGAAGTTGTGCATCTCACCTGATGCTACCGCTTCATCACTAGGACGGTATGCACGAACCGCAAAGTTCCAGCCATCATCGTTTACTTCAATTACGTTATTTGCAGCGTCACAGGTTTGCCCTTTTGGCGCAAAGTGGATCGTGTAAGAACCGTCTTTATTGGGTGTTGATGTCGTTGAATCAGCACTGTTGTTGTTCGTCATCAACCAGCCTTGGCTTGAATAGGCCGTAATTGACCAATAACCGCCTTCGTCATAACGTAATGAGGGTGCTTCAAACGTGATGTTTGCACATTCTGTTTTACCTGTGCCCGCTCGTGATGTATACACAGCATGCTCTGCCGGCATACCAGCCCAACCCACCGCAGTACCAATCATAAACTGCTTGTTATCTGATGTTGCTGTGATGTTTGGTGTGAAGGCTTCTTCTGTCTTGATGTCATTAACTAGCTTCTCCCATTTTGCTCGGACGTTATCTCGAGATGCATCATCCCAATCTGAAGCAGGTTCAAAAGGCTTAGCTGATTTCGCATTAATGACCGCCGCATCTTGCAGTCGATGCGCTTCATCTGCGCCAGCACTTGTTGCAGTTCGCATCAGTATGTAGATGTAGTCTGAACCTGCGATTTCTGAGTCGATGTAAATTTCTTCGCCACCATAAATGGCCATGTGGTTATCATGATTGTTATTGAAGATATGCATGATCTGGTACGCATCGCCTTTCGCCAGTTTGAATGTTGCGCCTTCTGAGACATCGACAACCGCGGTTGAATAGAGCAGGTCGGTGTTAGAGCGGATAATCATTTGGTTCTCTACCGTTACGTTTTCGCGATTATGCTCAAAAACATTAACCGGTTGATGCTCTAACTGTTGAGTGAAGTAAAGGTCGCTTTCTGCACGAGCGAAGTTTTCGTCGGTTACTTCAACTGCTGCCATTGTTTGCATTGATGTGATGGTAATCAGTGTTGCTAAAATGGTCTTTTTCATATCGTTTACCTTGAGGTCGTCATTAGGAGATGACACTAATGTATCGGTTTGGTGATGATTCTAAAAATGAATTGATGTTATTTATGTAATAACCAAAAGGAATCGGAAGGCTGGTTTTTGTGAAGCTTAGAGAGAGTTGTGACTGTTTTTTGTTCGTTTGGTGAAAGTTTTTTGCACAGAGACTGGTCGTTAGTTAATGAAGCGATGCTTTGTTCATTAACTAAGGCTTTATCGGCAGGTAAGGCTTTAGTTAATGACTGAGGTATCCGCGCTTTTAAGCACTATGCTTTAGTCATGACTAAAAGAGGATTAATTATGAAATGGCTTATCTTATCTGTAACGCTATTGTTCGTGGCAGGATGCCAATCGACAGGCTCTGACACGTCTTCACATGATCAAATGAATCGAGTTCATTCTGGTGGTTGTAGCAGCTAATCCTTTTTTGAAAATACTTTTTAGCTGCTGTTATTATCATTTCTGTCACTGTTCTTATAAAGAACTCACTTCTACAAAGCCTTGCGATTACGTGAGGCTTTCTTCTATGTAAAACAACGCATCCCTGCCGATTTATGTTGTAAATTTGTGAATCTGAACTGTCTATATTCTAGGCTGTGTACTGGATCTCATTTGTTATTTGAGTCCCTTGCTAAGGTAAATAATGAATGTGTACTACCAATCACTTTACTCAACTTAAGAGGTTTCTATGCTAGGTGAAAATCACTCTCTTGTTCACGAATTTCCTGAAATGAAAGACAAAATTGCTGAGCTTGCTAAAACTGACGATGGCTTTGCAGCAGATATGAAGACATACGACAACCTTGATAAAGAGATTCGTAAACTAGAGCTGAAAGATTCACCCATTGATGACGGCTCGATGCACCAATTGAAACATGATCGTTCTGAGCTTAAAGATTTACTGCATGCTCGTTTAACGGGCTAGTGAGTTGGTAATTTTGCTGACTAGCTAAATGGCGAATTACAGACTTAGACAAAAACTCCTTCGGGAGTTTTTTTTCGTTTCTGCATTCCAGTCTCTATCTGAACGCATAAGAATATTTGGATACAAGAAACCGTAGATATAGACAAACTCAGTTAGCACTAAGGTTTTGTAAATAGGGTGGATATAAAAAAGCTTAGCGCGGGGGACGCTAAGCTTCGTTGTTAAGTATGTTCTTGAACCATGCTTAGGCTGGTGGGGTTAGCCTACTTGAGAAAAGCTCACTACCTTGCTTTGTAGTTTCTCTTTCAGGTAATCCGTTACTGCTTGCTGCTCTGATTCACTCATGTACAGGCCAAGCTTGGTTCTGCGCCACAAGATGTCTTCGTCTGTCATCGCCATCTCTTCATTGATCAAGTAATCGATTTCAACTTGATAAACGCCATGTGCCTCGCTTGAGAATTGAATGCCAAGGTCAGCTTCGCTATTTGCGCCTTCCAGTAGTTTCCACGTGTAAGTACCGAATTGAGTCACGTAACGAAGCAATAGCGCTTCAGATGCCCAAGGGTATTTAGTGTGGATCATCTTCGCAAGCTGCTCTCTGCTGCAACTAAAGTTACCGCCTGGAAGCGTGTCGTTCGCTGTCCATGGTGCACCCATGTTGGTTAGGTGTGGCTCAAGCTTCTTAAGTGCCGCTTCGCCGAGCTTACGATAAGTGGTCAACTTGCCACCGAAGATCGAAAGCAGTGGCGCTTGATCGAGCTCTGCGTCCAATTCCAATGTGTAGTCACGAGTGATCGCTTGTGGGGAATCCGATTCGTCGTCACAAAGCGGTCTTACGCCACTGTATGTCCAAACCACGTCTTCACGGCCAAGCTGTTTAACAAAGTGCTGGTTAACGATATCAATCAAGTAATCCACTTCGACATCATCAATTGCGACGTTACGTGGGTCGCCTTTGTATTCAAGGTCGGTAGTACCGATGATCGAGAATTTATCTAGGTAAGGGATCATGAACACAATGCGATTGTCTTTGTTTTGCAGAATGTACGCTTGTGGCTCGTCATGAATGCGTGGCACAACAATGTGTGAGCCTTTGATAAGACGAATGTTACGAGGCGAAGCCTGCTCTAATCCATCATCAAAGAACTGTTTAACCCAAGGACCGGCTGCGTTAACAAGCGCTTTTGCTTTGCGTTCAAAGCGTTGGTTTGTCATCACATCAAGGATCGTTACATGCCAAACACCACCTTCGCGGTGCGCTTTTTCAACACGGCAGTAGTTACGTACTTCTGCGTTGTTTTCTTTTGCTGCCAACACGTTGAGCAATACCATACGAGCATCATCAACCCAGCAATCTGAGTATTCGAAGCCTGTCTTCATTTCTGGTTTCAGTAGGCCCGATTTCGCTAGGTTGACTGTCTTACTTCCAGGAAGAGTGGTGCGCTTACCCAAGTTATCGTAAAGGAATAGGCCACAGCGAATCATCCAAGCTGGGCGTAAAAATGGTCGATGAGGTAAACGGAAACGCATTGGCTGAGCAACGTGAGGCGCTTTTCTTAACAAGACTTCACGTTCAGCGAGTGCTTCCGAAACCAAACGAAATTCGTAATGTTCAAGGTAGCGTAGGCCACCGTGGATAAGCTTTGAGCTAGCAGAAGACGTCGCAGATGCGAAATCATTTGCTTCGTATAAGCCAACGTTTAGACCACGACCTGCTGCATCTGCCGCGATGCCTGCACCATTGATGCCGCCGCCAATCACGAGCAAGTCTAAAGTGGAAGATGTACTGTTGTTTGAATTATTTTGTTGAGCACTCATGGTTTTGACCTCTTCTGAGCGAACGAGCATTTTAGAACATAATTAAATCCTATATGAACTTTCGTTTGCGGTCATTTATTATTTTCGTTTATGCGCGTTTTATGTGATTTGGGTATAAAAAAACCTCTGCTTATGAAAGCAGAGGTTCAAATAAGTCTAATTCGAGCATAGAAGCGACAGTGACAGCGAGCAAGTTTTACTTTTTTAACTTTTCTATAAAGAATCGTGATTCATTATAGAAAGTGGCTCACCGAGCACTTATGTGAGTTATTCGCTCATAGGACGAGCGGTATCGATCACTTCTAATGGTATTGCGGAATCTTTAAGGATGTTGAGAATCTCTTCTGGTGGCTGCTTATTAGTAAACACCATGTGGGCTTGAGAGATATTACCGAGCTTAACCATCGCGTTACGACCAAACTTTGTGTGGTCGACGGCTAAGAAGATACTGCGGCTGTTTTCGATGATGGCTTGTTTCACACGAACTTCGTGGTAGTCAAAATCGAGCAGTGAGCCATCAAAGTCGATGCCACTGATGCCCAAGATTCCGAAATCAAGGCGGAACTGCTTCACGAAATCGAGTGTCGCTTCACCCACTATGCCGCCGTCGCGGTTTCTTACTTCACCGCCCGCCAAGATAACCTTGATCTCAGGGTTCGGCAGAAGGATGCTCGCAACGTTAATGTTGTTGGTCACAACTCGTAGCTGCTTATGATTCTTGTTGAGTGCGCGAGCAACCGATTCAGGTGTGGTTCCGATATCAACGAACAAGGTTGCGCCATCTGGGATATGTTTAACCAGCTCGTCGGCGATCACGTCTTTTTCGTTGAAGTTAAGCGCTTTACGCGTGTTATAAGAGGTGTTTTCCGAGCTTAAAGGAATGGTTGCACCACCGTGATAGCGACGGATTTTGTTGCTATCGGCCAGTTCATTGAGGTCTCGTCTGATGGTTTGTGGGCTGACATCGAACTTTTCAACGAGCTCTTCGGTACTCACATATCCTTGTGTTTTTACCAGGTCTACAATCTGCTGGTGTCTTGGTATCTGCTTCACTTAACTTACCACTCCCTGCGCGCAAAGGGCTCTAGCGCGTCAAAATCGAAAATATAAACTCACGCTATTGTGCTCGAATTGATGAAAAGAGAGAAGTAATGATGGTAAGGAATCATGTCTAAACCGCAAAAACGCTGCTCAAAACATGGAATTTGAGCCCGAAACGCAAAAAAGAGCACAAAATAGTGCTCTTTTTAGTTTCGTTTGCTGAGGTTCGAACAATCTAGTCGATTAGATTACTCGAGTTCCTAGGTCAGCGGCTAATGATTAACGATTAGCTGAATAATCAGTATTACTCTTCGTCGTCATCGTGCAGTTCAGACCAAACCTGTGCACACTTGATAGCACGCTTCCAACCTTTGTAACGGCGGTTACGCTTCTCTTCGTCGTGGTGTGGCATGAAGGTGCGGTTAAGAACGGCTTTGTCTTGAAGCTCGTCAATGCTGTCCCAGAAACCAACCGCTAGGCCAGCAAGGTAAGCGGCACCAAGAGCCGTTACTTCTGTTACTTCCGGGCGGTGAACTTCAGTATCCAGCACGTCTGATTGGAATTGCATTAGGAAGTTGTTCGCTACTGCGCCGCCATCAACACGTAGTTTCGCTAGCTTGATGCCTGAGTCAGCTTGCATCGCGTCTAGTACGTCACGCGTTTGGTAAGCAATGCCTTCCAGCGTTGCACGGATGATGTGGTTAGAGTTAACACCACGAGTTAGGCCGACAATCGTACCGCGAGCATAAGCATCCCAGTATGGCGCGCCTAGGCCAGTAAATGCAGGAACCACGTAAACGCCGTTTGAAGAGTCTACTTTGGTTGCGAAGTACTCAGAGTCTTCAGCACCAGCCAGTAGCTTCATTTCATCACGTAGCCATTGGATAGATGCGCCACCCATGAATACCGCACCTTCAAGCGCGTATGCAGGCTCGCCTTTAGGGCCACATGCTAGCGTTGTGAGTAGACCATTTTTCGATGTTACTTTCTCTTGGCCTGTGTTCATTAGAAGGAAACAACCCGTGCCGTAAGTGTTCTTAGCCTGGCCTGCTTCTACACACATTTGACCGTAAAGTGCAGCTTGTTGGTCACCCGCAATACCCGCGATTGGGATACGAGTACCGCCTTTACCACCAAGGTTCGTTTGACCGTAAACCTCAGAAGAGCGCTTCACTTCAGGCATCATGATTGCTGGAATGCCCATTTCATCAAGTAGCTTCTGATCCCAGCATAGGTCGTTGATGTTGAACAACATAGTACGTGACGCGTTGGTGTAATCCGTAACGTGTACACGTCCTTGAGTCATTTTCCAAACTAACCAAGTATCAACCGTACCGAACAATAGTTTGCCAGCTTCAGCGTCTTCACGAGCGCCTTCAACGTTGTCTAGAATCCATTTTACTTTGGTACCTGAGAAATACGGGTCAAGGACTAAACCTGTATTGTCACGTACGTAGTCTTCTAGGCCACGCGCTTTAAGGTCTTCACAGATATCTGCTGTACGGCGACACTGCCATACGATTGCGTTATAAACAGGCTTGCCGGTCTCTTTGTTCCAAACAATGGTGGTTTCACGTTGGTTCGTGATACCAATGCCCGCTAGCTCATCGCTGCGGATGCCTGCTTTAGCAAGAGCTTCAACCAATGTAGAGCTTTGAGTCGCCCAGATTTCCATTGGATCATGCTCAACCCAACCCGCTTTCGGGTAAATCTGAGTGAATTCTCGTTGAGAAGAACTAACGATGTTTGCATCGTGATCGAGGATTACAGCGCGAGAACTTGTGGTGCCTTGGTCTAGGGCAACAATGTATTTTTGCTCGGTCATGGTAAGAATCCTTTTTCTTTCGTTATTTATATTTTAGTAAATGTAAGGTCGCTTAGGGATTAAGCTTGAGCTTGTTCAGCTTCTTCTTCTGTTTCACATTGGTTTGGAATTGTGCAGCCTTGGCCTTCTACTGGTAGGTAAGCACCGATAACACGTGGGTACAACCAACCACCAAAACACGCACCAGCAATTGGAGCAAGAATTGGAACGATGAAGTAAGGAATATCACGAGCACCGCTTAGTGCGAAATCCCAACCTGCAAAGTAAGCGAACAGTTTTGGTCCGAAGTCACGAGCAGGGTTCATTGCAAAACCCGTCAGTGGACCTAAAGAACCACCGATAACCGCGATAAGAATACCGATCAGTAGAGGGTTCATTGCACCGCGAGATGCGCCGTTGTTCTCATCACCTAACGCTAAAATGGCAAACATCAACACTGCAGTAATCACGAATTCCACAGCAAAAGCGCCGAAGAAAGAAAGTGAAGCATGTGGGTAAGTCGAGAAGATACCAGCAGTTGATAGTGCGTCTTGGCTGCTACGAACGAAGTTATGTGCGATCTCGTAGTCAGTAAATAGGTTGCTGTACAGGCTGTAAACCAATGCTGCAGAGCAGAAAGCGCCAAGCAGTTGCGAAATGATGTAAGGCACCACTTTCGCTTTATCAAAGCCATGGAACATGGCCAGTGCAATCGTTACGGCTGGGTTGATGTGTGCGCCTGAAACGCCGGCAGTACAGTAAATTGCAATCGCAACACCGAAGCCCCAGATGATGCTGATTTCCCATTGTCCGAATGTCGCACCAGTTAATACCAGAGCGGCCACACAGCCAACGCCAAAGAATATGAGTAATCCTGTACCGATAAATTCAGCCAAGCATTGCCCAAATAAAGAAGGGTGTTTGTTTGTTGTCATGTTCGAGTCCTTTTTAGTTTTGCTTATCTAGCACGCGTATTGTGCATAAATTTGCGAACCCGAAAATAAACGAACATCAAAAGTGAGCGTTTGAGCATGAAATTGTTAATTAAAGTCACTTGAAATGTTAATCCGAACACTTTTGCTCGAAAAAGATGCTCGCATGAACGTCATTGCTCGAATTGATAGGTTGCGAAGTCGCTCAAACTACCTATATGTAAATGAATGCGCAACTGGTACGAGGAGTTTGTGCTCGGATTTGTGATGCCACTTCGTGAGTGGTGGATTATTAGACTTAATTAGGGAGGGCTGTGTGATGTTTTTGCTATGTAACAAGGGCGTTAACCAATGAGCTTATATGCATAAATGAATAAACTGCCAACTAAGTTGTAGTTTGGCAGTTTCAATTTGGATGTTTGTTCTTATTATAAGTTAAGAACTTACAGCTCTAAACCAGAGCTGCAACTTTTCCTCTCGCAACCAACTGAGCTCGGATTGAGTCATACACCCAGTTGAACGTAATCGCGTACAGCACGAAGAAGATAACAATTCCGATATCCATTACTAGTACTGTCCAGAAATCGAGTTGAAGTACCCACATCAGTAGCGGGAACGTCACCAGCATCAAACCCAGTTCGAAACCTAAGCCGTGCAGAATACGTGTTTTCTTGGTTCGTTGGCTGCGGTCAGCGCCGTAAATCTTGTCGTAACCGTAGTTGTAGACGTAGTTCCACGTCATCGCTATCAGTGACAAAGACAGTGCCAAGCCTGCCATTTTTACTGCTCCGCCCCCAACAATGTAAGTTGCCGCCACGGCCATCAAAATCAAAGCTGCTAATTCAAATAGCACCATGTGTAACATGCGTTCTTTATGTGACATCTTTTTACTCTCTTTATGTTTTCTAGCCTCTATGGGCCAATGACTTGCCTAGATAATATCTATTTAAGTGATAATATAAAGATAGTTAGCATCACATATGGTGATAGTAAGTGTTAGGAGATACCGAATGTACAACATAGAACAGCTGAAGATGTTTGTGTATGCCGTTGAATTAGGGTCATTTTCTGCCAGTGCTCGTGAGTTGGGCAAGGTCCAGTCGGCGGTAAGCCAAGGTATCAGTAATCTTGAAATAGATTTTAATGTTGAGCTTTTTGATCGTTCGACTCGAAAGCCTTCACTAACCAAAGCGGGCGAGCAGTTATTTAAACAGGTGAAAGCAATCGTGCTTCAGGTTGAAGATCTGAATGTGACGGTTAGTGCGATGGGTAGCGGTGAAGAGGGGCTCATCAAAATTGCATTAGATGATTCATTACTGGTTCCGAATTTATCTAAGATCCTTAGTCAGTTCAGTCAACAATTCCCTGCTACTGAAGTTGAACTGGTTGCGTGTACCACAACAGAGGTTAATCCGTTAATTATCGAAGAGAGAGCCGACATTGGACTGATGTTTACCAATTTGGCTTTTGATGTAGGCTCTGAGCCTTGCTTTATCGGTCACTTACCGTTTATTGCTGTGTGTCATCCAAGTCATTCGCTCGCAAAAACAGGTGTGGCGAAACTCTCTGATTTACTCCCGCATCGTCAGTTAATGTTGAGGGGAGACAAAGGCAAGGTGATGGACCAGTTTCCGCTGATTGCCGGAAAGGTATGGTGGTCGAACAGCTTTATTGTGATCAAAGAGATGGTACTTGGCAGCGATATTGGCTGGGCATACTTACCCAAGCACCTTGTCGAAGAGGAGCTGAATAAGCAGCGTTTAGTGGAGATTAATGTCTCATTCGATCACAAAACGTGGTCGCCGCCCGTTGATCTTGTTCTGTCTAAAACACGCTCTAAAGGTCCTGCATTACTTTGGCTTGAACAAGCATTGAAAGGCTTATTAGACGAAACTGAATAAAGAAAAGGCTCACCGCTTAGCGTGTGAGCCTTTCTGTTTAAAGTGATACTGCTTGCTTGCTTGCTAGATGTAGATGTAGACGCTAGACGCTAGGTTTAACCGTCTGACCGTTGTAGTACTTGTCTTTCATCTTAAGCGCCACGTTCACTAGGTAAATCAACACAGGTACTTCAATCAGTGGACCGATAACACCGGCAAACGCTTGGTCTGAGTTGATACCGAATACTGAGATAGCAACGGCAATCGCTAGCTCGAAGTTGTTACCTGTCGCTGTGAATGCAATTGAAGCGTTCTTGTCGTATTCAATACCCATCTTCTTACCAATGAAGAAGCTGATGAAGAACATCGCTGTGAAGTAGATAGTCAGTGGAACCGCAATCAACAATACGTCCATTGGCAGCTCTACAATCATCTCGCCTTTTAGGCTGAACATCAGAACGATAGTCGCCAATAGCGCAATCAGTGTGATTGGCGAGATGCGTGGAATGAACACATCGTTGTACCACTGCTCGCCTTTCATCGACACCAGGATCTTACGGCTTAGGAAGCCCGCTAGGAATGGGATTCCTAGGTAGATAAGAACACTGTGTGCAATATCGATCATCGAGATATCAACCATCATGCCTTCGTAACCAAATACTGGTGGAAGAACGCTGATGAATAGCCACGCCATAAAGCTGTAGCTCACCACTTGGAATGTACTGTTTAGAGCAACCAATGCCGCGCCATACTCTTTGTTACCGCCGCCGATGTCGTTCCAAACCAGAACCATCGCCACACAACGAGCAAGACCAATCAGAATCACGCCGACCATGTAACCTGGGTGGTCACCCAAGAAAGTCAGTGCCAACACAAACATCAGAATTGGGCCAACAAGCCAGTTCATGATCAAAGATAGTTTGATGGCTTTCTTATCTTTGACCACAGTGCCTAATAGGTTGTAGTTAACCTTAGCCAGAGGCGGGTACATCATTAAGATAAGGCCAATCGCAAGTGGAATGTTGGTGGTACCAACCGACATAGATTCGTTCCACTGCTCGATCTGTGGGAATAGGATGCCAAGCAGTACACCAAGACCCATGGCAATAAAGATCCACAGCGTTAAGTAGCGATCTAGAAAACCTAATTTTGGCTTCATGATATTTTCTCTTTGGTTGATATCGTTAATCGTCGAAAAGCGATATTGGGAAGCAAAAAAATACGCTTAATTTATTCCGTATTCGACAAACTAAGCGCGATAAATCTATTTCAAAATAGTGTCGATTAGCGTCTCAAATTGATGAATATTATCTCGATTAATGCGGTAGCACATCTTCGGTGGTATCGATTCAGCAGTGATGAAACCAGAGGTTTTCAAGATTCTTAGGTGCTCTGATACTGTCGATTGCGCCAAACCTAATTCACTAACCAAGTCACTGTTCAAACAGCCGCCCGATTTTTCTAGCGTTGAAAGGATACTCAATATACGAACTCTTGCCGGGTGAGCGAGCGCTTTGGCCAGAGCTGCCATTTGCGTTTCAGCTTCGGTATCACCATGTCCGATTGGTAGAGCACAGCCACCAGTTGTAGGGCAAGTTTCGTTCATATTGATGTTTCGCTTTCCATAATCGTTAAAAGACGATTGATGGTAGGCCTATTTCTTTTATTGGTCAATGCGAAATTTATAAGTCGCCTTAAATTGGCATCTCAGAACAATGGTTTTAGTTAAGCTTGATATTCGATTTTTATCTGTTTTTGCCTTCTTATTGCGCATAAACAAGATCTTAGATTTAAACAGAGAAATCGACCGAAAAGCATTGCATTCACTGGCTACTCTAGCGATATAATTGAACGCAGAACCGTTACACAAGATAACGAAAAATCATAATTTGCTATTTAATTTTCATACCAATCACAGTAAGTAAATGATCAGAAATAGCGCAGGGAAAAGACTTGAGAACAAGGCGGAATTTTTTGATAAGTAGTTATTCTACAATCAAAAATTCTAACGCAGTTATCGAGTATTTTAACCAGCTAGGATGAACAGTTATTTACTACGATTGGTATTACTTATAGGTAAGCCCTGAAATGCCACAACAGAACATCAAATTTATCGCTGCTGATATGGACGGCACTCTTCTTAATGAACACGGAAAGTTAGACCCAGAATTCTTCAATCTTTATGAGCGGCTAGAAGCTCAAGACATCATTTTTTCTGCGGCATCGGGCCGCCAGTACTACAGCTTGATGGAGACTTTTGCTCCACTTAAAGATCGCATGATGTTCGTTGCTGAAAACGGCACATTAGTGATGCACAAAGGCCAAGAGCTCTACAGCTGCTTGCTTGATACTGATGCCATCAAAGACATCATCAAAGAAGCGCGTGCCATTGAAGGTGCACACGTTGTGCTTTGTGGTAAGAAGTCTGCATACATTGAAACCAAAGATGAGCGTGCTTTAGCGGAGATCTCTAAGTACTACCATCGCCGTGAGCAAGTAGAAGACTTACTGGCGGTAGAAGACGATTTCATCAAGGTAGCTATCTGTCACTTCGACGGTTCACAAGAGAAAGTGAACCCAACTATTGATGCCAAATTCGGTGAGAACTACCAAGTGGTTGTCAGTGCAAAAATTTGGTTGGATGTGATGAACGCTGAAGCGTCAAAAGGTGCGGCGATTAAACATCTACAGAACACTTTAGGTTTCACTTACGAGCAGACCATGAGCTTTGGTGACTACCTCAATGACTTGGAAATGCTTAAAGAGAGCTACCACTCTTACGCGATGGAAAACGCCCATCCTAAGCTGAAAGAGATTGCGCGTTTTGGCGCGCCAAGTAACGTTGACGCGGGTGTGTTCCAAGTACTTGAGAAGTTGCTAGCGTAACGCTCTTAAGCTCGACCCGATTTTTGTCAAAGCCAACTCGTGAACATGAGTTGGCTTTTTTGTTCGTTAATGTTGAATTTAGTTAAATTTGAACGATTGTTCAGGTTGTTGTAGTCTGAAGATAAATTGGATGCCTGCTTTTACTGCAGACATGCCTTATCAATGATCACTTGGAATGACGATGAGCAAGAAACTTCAACTCGATATTATTTCTGACGTAATGTGCCCATGGTGCGTAGTCGGCTACAAAAACTTAGAGCAAGCCATTATAGAACTTGGTTTAGCGGAGCAAATTGAACTTGAATGGCAGCCGTTTGAGTTGAATCCAGATATGCCGCAAGAAGGTGAAAACCTGCGTGACCATATCATGAGAAAATACGGCTCTAGCGCAGAAGAGAGTCAAAGTTCACGCGAACAGCTTGCGGCGCGTGGCAAAGCGGTTGGTTTCGATTTCAATTTCTATGACAGCATGAGAATGGTGAATTCACGTCACCTACATGTGTTGCTCGATTTCGCGTTGGCGCATGGCAAACAGACTGAGTTAAAGCTACGCTTCTTTACTGCTCATTTTTCAGAGCAGAAAGATTTGTCCGATCTTGAGGTTATCGCGCAAGAACTTGAAGCAGTTGGCTTAGACTCAACGAAAGCACTGAAGCGCCTAAAGAACATCGATAACTTGAAGCAAATTGAAGCGCAAGAGTTTGAATGGCAACGCATGGGAATCTCAGCGGTTCCTACCGTGGTATTCAACCGAAAGAGTGCAGTCACTGGTGCGCAGACGGTAGAAACATACAAGCAAATTCTTCAAGAGCTTATTGCTGAATCATAAGCCGATTATTGGTATCAATTAGAGTCTGAATTTCATGGAATCACTGTCACTCGCTCAAGCGCAAAAAATTGTACTGCTTTCGCAAAAATTGCCGCCCAAAAAGCAACGCAATGGAGGCACTTTGGCGAACACGCTGTCTGCGATTGAAAACCTTGGATATGTGCAAATTGATACCATCTCTGTGATTCAGCGAGCTCACCATCATACGCTGTGGAATCGTAATCAAGACTACAAGCTTGATCATCTGGATAAGCTGTTAGAGCGTCGAGAAGTGTTTGAGTATTGGTCGCATGCCGCTGCGTATTTACCCATGCGTGACTTCCGATTCAGCCTACATCGCAAGAATGGCTTTGCGAGCGGTAAGCTCAAGCATTGGTATAAAAAGGATGACGCACTCATGGATCATGTTCTCAAGCGAATTGAGAATGAAGGGCCGTTGATGGCGAAAGACTTTGAAGGGGATAGGCCAAACCCCGGCGGGTGGGGCGGTAAACCGGCCAAGCAAGCACTAGAAACCTTATTCATGCAAGGCGACTTAATGGTGCCAAGCCGAGTAAACTTTCATAAGGTGTATGACCTTACCGAGCGAGTTTTGCCGAGTGGCATTGATACCTCTGAACCGACTGAACAAGAGTACATCGAGCATCTCATAAAGCGTTACTTAAAGGCTAACGGAGTTGGAATAGCGTCCGAAATGAGCTACCTACTCAAGAACACTAAGCCTTTGATTCTGAAAGCTCTCCAACAGATGCTTGAAGATAAGCAGGTTCTGAAAGTAGATATTCAAGGCTCTGATTACTATGTCCAGCCAGGTGCTTTTGAACTGCTGAATCAACCTCTTTCCAGAACCAAGTTAAAGATATTGTCTCCGTTTGATAACCTGTTGATTCAACGAAAGCGAATGCAATCATTGTTCAACTTTGACTACCTCCTTGAGTGCTATGTGCCAGAGGCCAAGCGTCAGTTTGGTTACTTTAGTTTGCCGATTCTGTGGCAAGGTAAGCTGGTGGCGCGAATGGATTGTAAGGTCGACAGGAAGACCCGTTTACTCAACATTCGTAACTTGGTTGTTGAAGACAGAGTTAAAACCCATGAGTCATTGATTCACGCTTTGTGCGAAGAACTTAAACACTTCATGGTGTTCAACCAATGTGATGAGATGATCGTCCATAACACCACACCTTCTGATCTTGGCAAACGCTTGATGAACCATTGGCAAACGGTTTAGTGGCTTTGTTGTTTAGAAAATTCTTCATTACTTAAAAGCCTTTTTGTGAATTAGTCAGCGCTTAGCTATTCGGAAAGAGAGGCTAATAAAAACTCGACAAAGGTTCGGTTTTTCAATGACAGTTGTTTGGTTTTGTAGAGCAAGTGAATCGGCTTTGGTAACGGCGCCATGCCGGGTAGGATTTCCAATAGCATTCCACGCTCAATTTCTTCGGTAACTAAGATAGTCGGCTGTAACAACACACCTACGCTTTGTAGAGCGGCATATCGCAACACATCACCATTATTCGACATCAAGCGCACACGTTCTTTGTTCGGTGTGGCGTGAGGAGCTTGGCTGCTGTAACTGAACCCAAGCGACGGGTGCTGCGCCAAGTCTTCTAATACTCTGATTTCAGCATGTTGGTTAAGGTACTCAGGAGCCGCGCAGTAACACATCTCATAATCCCCTAAGTATCTGGCGACTAAACTTGAATCGGACAGGTCGCCAATTCGCACAATCAGGTCAATGTCGGATGAATAAGGGTCGACAAGGTCATTATTCAACATCAGCTCAACGTTAATGGTTGGGTGATGTGCGAGAAATTTGGCCACAATCGGGGCGAGCACCTTGTTTCCATAGGTAACTGGGCAGTTAATTTTTACCGTGCCTTGCGGTTGATTTTCCAAGGTCTGAATCAGGTTCTCTGCATTGCTGATGTCTTCGAGAATTCGCTTACACTCACGATAGTAAAGCTGCCCTGAGTCGGTTAACGATTGCTTACGCGTGGTGCGGTGGATCAGCTGAGAGTTCAGACTGGTTTCTAAGGAATGGACATGCTTACTGATCATGGTCGCCGACAGGTTGAAGTGGTTGGCGGCGCTACGAAAGCTGCCTTGTTCCACCACGTAGACGAAGACTTTCATGCTGGTTAACTTATCCATTAAACACTCTTGGTTGATAAACAATAAACAAAACGTGAGTTTATCAATTATTAGGGGTTAATTATATTAATGGCAAACCGATAATTAACTAAAATAAGAGCGTGAAATGCCTCAAATGAACGAAACCATCTTTGTTACTGCCGAACTTAAGATCAAAACTAACATAGAGCGAGCTGCTGCGATCGAAGCCATCGAACAGTTTTGTTTAGACATGCAAAGCGAGCCGGGCTGCCTGCAAGCGATTGCAACCTATGATCAAAGTCAAAGCGATCGCGTGATCTTGCTTGAGCAATACGCAAACCGCGAGGCGATCAATCAGCACTTTGTGATGCCTCATACCCAAGCGTTTATTGAGCGTGGTATTACGGAATTAGTGCAAGCATTTGAAACGCAACGTGGACCTATCAAAGCACAAGAGCAGGAGATCTAAGACATGAAATGGGGAATCCTAGGAACCAGCTTTATCTCAGGCGTAATGGCGGATGCGATCAAAGGCGATGCTCAAAGCGAGCTGTATGCCGTTGCTGGTCGTACTGAAAAAACACTAAACGAGTTTGCTGCCCAATACCAACCAACATTAACCTTCAACAGCTATGAAGCTTTGATTGAAGATGAGTCAGTCGACATTATCTATATTGCCCTACCAAACCATATCCATCATGAGTATGTGAATAAAGCGGCTCAAAAAGGCAAAGCGATCTTGTGTGAGAAGTCTCTATCGGTTGATATGGAAAAAACCGAGCAAGCTCTGCAAGCGGTGAAAGAAGCGGACGTATTCTTTGCTGAAGGTTTGATGTATCTAAATCACCCGCTTATCGCTAAGCTTCATCAAGAGTTGGCAACCGGTGAGATTGGTGAAGTGCGCTCAATCCAAGGTTCCTACGTTGCGGCGATTGATCAGTTCGTAAATCCTGCAAGTAAAGGCGCGTTGTACAACCTGGGTTGTTATCCAATGTCGCTGATTCATTCTGTTGCGCAGCAGCAATCTGGCGAGAGTGTGTTCGATGATGTGCAGATCTCGGCAATCGGCCGACGTGGCCAAGATGGCAATATCTGTGAATCGTCGGCGATGATGCGTTTCAACGGCAGTTTTACCGCGCAAATCCACACTGCTGAAGATCACGGCTTAAAGCATGGCTTCACGATTCTAGGTAGCAAAGGCTGTATCACGCTAGATACTAATCCATGGCTACCGACGGCAGAAAACACGTTTACGGTAGAGATCTATGAGACGTCGACACGTGAAGTGAAAGTCGAAGCGCAAGGCGATGGTTTCCATTATCAAGTGCGCAATATCCGCCAAGCGGTTGAGCGAGGTGACACACAACTTGCTGCCCCAATGGCAACTCACCAAGACTCTCGCGTGATCATGAAGTTACTGACTGATTGGGAACAAGCGGCGAGCTAAGATCTTCGTAAATTCGTATTCGACTCATGTTTGATTGCCTCGTCAGTGATCAAGCATGAGGCGTTTCCTCTATATCTTCCAGTAGACTCTTCCCAATAAATACTTTGCATTTGAAACAGCCACAGTGTCCAATGTCGGTTAAAACAATATTGACCGAAAAACCTTATTTTTTAAGGTGTTGAATAGGAACTTTGCTTCATGCGCAAATCAGATAAGAAGATCGAAAATCAAATCAGAGACGTGTTAACGGACGTGTGTGAAGATACGTTGAAAAGCTACGATGGTTTTCTTTGGGTGACTCATACGGTCAATTTCTCTTCATTCCCGCAAAGTTTGAAAATCGTCTGCGTATTCGACACCAATCGAGATAGAACGAACTTTTTAGAGGGGAGAGGTCAGCAGAGTGCCTCTCGGGCTATCCAACAAGCGTTCAATCAAGTTGGGGTTCAACTGAAGAATATCGATAAGCATGTTAGCTACGATACACAAGAAAATTGCGACCGCGACCATCAAGGGAAGTGGAACAAGAGGTTGTAAATAGGTTTGGGGGATCAGTGACCTGAGTGCTTAGGTAATGTAATGTAATGGCTGGGGGGCTATTTAGTTTATTTTAATCAATGGGGAAAGAACCGGGAATTATTAAATTTCGGTTAACCTAATATTAACAATGCTTGTCTTTTTCAGCGCATGAGTTAACTCTATTTTTGAGTAAATATAATTGAGGTGAATGGGTGTCACGTATATAAGTATCGCTAATTGAAGCTGACGTATTTTTATGATTAATAGGTAAAAATACAGTTAGTCACTGAGAATATGTGTGTAGGCGCACTTGAACTTCAATGGTATTTAAATGAACAAAAATAAAATCACCCTAACAATCCTCGCAATTTTACCTTTGCTTTCAGCATGTGGTAGCGATAGTAAGAGTCCAGCCGCTACGACCCCTACGCCGGCACCAATCCCTGGGTTTACCTTGCCAAATGAATCGAAGTTGATTACCAATTACAATATCGATAGTGCTTTTAATACGGTATTCCCAAGTAACTACCAGATAGCGAAAGATGCAGGTTTTGATTACTTTATTAAAATACCGTTACGCTCAGATTCAAGTATTAGTATTACCATTCTTGCGACAAAAGGTAGTGATGAGGATTTGCGTCAAGCCATTGGTGTGTGGACTTCTCTTTTGTCCGAAAATGGAGCGAATACAGAACTGAGTAAGCTTGATGTCTTTAAATCGATAAGTCAGCGTCAGGGTACGCTTCTTATGGCATCGTCAGAAGGTGATATTGGTAATCTTCAGCAAGAGCTACTGAGGTTGTTGAAAGCGCGTGAGCCTAAACTTGCCTCAGCTACAGCTGATAACTACCTGCAGCTGATAGCTTCAGATAATGATCTATTCAAAAAATATGGTTGGTTTGTTCATAGCCAAGCGCTTGGTTATAACGAAACGACATACGTTGGTGAGACAGAGTATTTCACTGGTTATAATTCCGTTACCAATGTAGGTAAAAGAGATGCTTCAATAGAAGAAATTCTTCATATAACTCAAGCTCAAGGAATCGCTCCCTTAACTGGTGAAGGGGATAAAGGCGGGTTACAGAAGAGAATAACTGAACATAGCTTGAGTATCTTCAAAGATTATAAATATGAGAGCGTAAAAGGCCTATATGTTTACGAAGATAAAGACCCTAGCAAAGATTATGTGGCTAAAAGTTCCATTTGGAGTCCACAAGCCGCAGGCGCAACTCTTGATGAAAAACGTGAAGAACAATGGGATGGCGATTGGGGCGGTGACGATATAGGTAAAGACCTAGGAATGCCTGAGCAGTATAAGATGGGGCAAACCTTTTCTCACGAGTATTTTGCCGCACTAGCAGACACGTATTACGGGATGTATGGTGGGTTTAATTCAGAGTTTGGAGGAATGGATAACTACCGTTACGTTACCCGAGAAACTTTGCCTAGTGATAGTACTGGTTTTGCGATCGTCAAAGAATTCTTGCCTGAATATCATCAGTATACGGCGCGGATTGACAGTTCAAAGGTCAATACGTATTTAAATGCAAATCCGTCTTTAAATAATACATTTAAGATCCAAATCTCTTCTGATGATAAAGAAAAGTACACCTTTAAATCTCAATATATTAAAAATTTGAAAATCGTAGGTTCTGAGGCTTTAGATATACTTGGAAATTCTCAGGATAATTATTTTGAGGGGAACTCTGCCAATAACACTTTCGATGGTTCTGATGGTACCGATGTATTGAAAATAAACGGTAATAAAAACGATTATTCGATTAAAAAACTGACCGGCGGTGTGACACAAATTTCTGGTAAATCGATTGGAACGGACAAGATTACCAATGTGGAATATATTAAATTTAGCGATGAGGTTGTTAAGGTAGACAAAATCTAGCTAAAGCGACTCAAGCACCTACATATATCCCTTCTATTTATTCCGTTGAAAACCACTTACATCCGTAGGTGGTTTTCATCGATTTATACTGACACAGCAAGCCTAATCCCCCTCTCATTTGGTTTTTATACGACCGACATAATCATTTCATCCCGAACTCAAATGACCTTAGAGGTGAAGCTGTCATTTCCCTTTTAAGCTGGCGGTAGTTTCAGATTGTCTTCATTCGGGTATTCGATGGCACACTTAAATGCTCGTCGAACCGGGTGGCTTAATGCTTGAACTATGAACTTTTCTAGACGATACTTTTTTCGTACATTGCTCCCTAATTTGACACGTAATATGTTGATTTTGAATGAGGTATTTTGATTGGCAATAGTATCGATTAGGAAATTTGAATCATGAAAACCTACATTTCTGTGCTGCTCGCACTTATACCGTCATATTTAATTACCGGCTATTCTTTTGCTGTTGGTACAGCGGTTGTGCTGCCAGGGCAACATGAAGCTGGTGTTGATCTTTCGGGCTCCCCATTGTCTGCGAATGCCGTCATAGATTGGGAAATTGCGAACAGTGACCTCGTATTTGGCTCTTATGCAGATAAAACCGACAATAAGCGAGCTACGACAATTGGGTATATGTATAACCAAAAATTGGAGCTCAATTCTGGTTGGTTGGAGAACGACCTTCGTAATAACGCAGAGTTGCATGGCGTTAATTTTGAAAACTTCTTTCTCCATTTTTCTGAAGATACAGTGCTCGCAGAAGTCGATAACACCCACGGTGAAAATACTCTCTTAAGTGGAAAGCCTATGATCTTGGGCTATACAGCCAGTGAAGACCATGCTGGCTTTTGGCTGTATCAAGAGCCTCCGTGGGATGCTGATGTGTTTGAGAATTTCGAACTGGGCGGGGCTTTGTATGTCTATCATGCTGAACAGTTCGAACGTCTGACCTTTAAGTTCTCACAGTTTGCTGTCAGCGGCGAATTCTGGATTGAATACCCAACAGCTATTGACTCTCACGGAAGGGTTTCACAGTGGGAAAGGCTCGATGTAAAGAAAGACCAAACGCTCAATATGACCAGAAACCAATCGGTGATTTGGAACCTTCCGGGTAACTGGGTAAGAGCCACAAATCATGATGGCAGTGGGGTGAGTTATGGTGGCGGCCAGTATTTTGGTTCAACCTTTTTGAGAGAGGGTGGCCGTTTATACGTTGTGAGAGTTCGTTGGCAAAGTGAGAACGCAGACGACAGGCCGCGGTTAAAAGAAGTAAAACTCAAAAACAGCTTTCCAACCGTTAAGTTAACCGACGCTCCGACCACAACTCCGGATGGCAATGCTATCAGCCAATGGCGAAAAATTCGTGGCTTTGACGTGTCTGCAGACCTGAATGGCGATAACTACTTGTCGCCAAGCGAGTATCGAAATCGAACCAATAAGAATGCGACAGCGCGTTTTCGTTGGGAATCAAGAGTGGTGCCATTTGGTCGAATGTGGAGCACGAATTCATCTTGGTCGTTAACGAACGTCGCAAACGCGGATTATTTATCGGCCATTCATCGCTACTACAAGCAAAGCTGGGCAATCCAAGGTTTGAATGGTGCATACAACGACGACACAAATAAACTCATTGGCTCGAACCAGTTCTATGTCCATTCTGGCGGACATGTTCAAGAGTTAGGAGCTGTTGCGGGTTCAAATCAAGCGGATGCTCTCTACACGCAACAATTTTCAGCGTTTCTCAAAAATCTATCTGCTTTAGAAAGTGATGCGTCTATTGGGTTGAACATTGGTACGGCGAACTTGCTGGGTCGAAATGGGCAGTCTCATCTTAGCGAAGCCGGGTCTTTGTATCTGAGAGAGCATTACATTTTTCCGTCTACTGGATTTAGTGGTTACTCGGGGATCTCTAAATTCTGGGATAATTCTGCGCTCGCCTACAATGGAAAAGGAGTAATTTTTCAGGCGACAACGCGTTACGGGCGAGTCCAGTATCTAGGAAATAGTGAAGAGAATTGGAAGAAAGACCAATACTCGACCCTAGCGATTTACCACCTCAATCGACATGCTCAACACAGCTATTTTAATCAGTGGAACAATAGTTACGTCTATGGGAGTGATAACACGACTGCAGACATTTTCTGGCAAAGTGGTGTCCCTAAAAATATCGCTTATCAACCAAGTTCGTTATTAGCCGTTGATTTGGGAGAGCCGAGTCATCAGGTCCTACAGGGATTTGAGCCAATCCCTTTGATGCTATCGACAACGACACCTCAACCCACAGACTACACCATCGTTGGTGATTCATCGATGAGTGAAGTGGTGCATGCTGATCTGCCTAATGGTATGACTCACGTTCTACCTACGTTCACGTACTTTATGTATCAATCTAAAAATCAGGTGGCAGCTGGTGGCCCTGAAGATATGGTGTTAGCGAGAGAGTTCAGCAATGGTCGTGTGTTGTATCGCACGGATTTCCACGGTAAGAATTCGAGCTTTTATGAGGCAGAGAAGCTGATGATTGTATTGGACGTGCCGATGAAGCCTGTCGATGAAAACGGCAACATCGGAGAGTATGTGACTGAAATTCATATTGGCGGTTATGAAGGGCTGTTCTTGCTTTATTAGAATTATTTAGATAGACGAAGGGGATCATTTGATAGAGCAGGAGGCAGAAGGCTCTAGAAATTTTGCATATCGACTGATTGATGACTGAAGCCAATTGATTTTGCCGCATTTAGTAGAGCTTGTTGGGTCTTGAATACCCTTGGTTTCAGCTTTCGGTCGGACTCTAAGAAACTATTTATTCCCCATTTGCTGCTTAGAACCATCAAGTAATAGCCATCATTGTTTGGAGAGTTTACGGCAATTGCTGATTCTAAATCGCCACGTTTGAAATGCTCCTTAAATTCGCGTAATACCATATCAATATCCTTATTCGATGATTAAAAAAGGGAGCGAATCGCTCCCTAATTAATGTTGGTACTAATGATTACAAGAATGCGCGGTATGGCAGTTCTGGGTCATTTTTAAAGATATCTGCAAAACCACGGAAGTGTTGGTAGTGCATGCGACCTTTATCTGTAGGGTAAGTGTATCGGCCACCGACTTGCCAGAAGAAAGGTGCGAAGCCGTATTGCAGACGTTCTTTCTTCATGTTCCACAGCATTTCAATTTCACGTGGGTCATTTTGGAAGTTAGCCCAGATATCGTGGTGGAAAGGAACAACGACTTCACAATCCAAAGATTCAGCGGCACGTAAAATGTCTGAAGACGTCATTTTGTCAGTTACGCCACGTGGATTTTCACCGTAAGAAAGCAGTGCAACGTCGATCTTGTGGTCATTACCGTGCTTAGCGTAGTAGTTTGAGTAGTGAGAATCACCAGAGTGGTAAACTGAACCGCCTGTCGTTTCTACTAGGTAGTTCACTGCACGATCGTCCATGCCACCTAAGATATCAGTGTCTAAAGAAGAAGTGCCTTCAGGAAGTGTCACTAGAGCAGTACGGTCGAATGCATCAAGAACCTTAATATTGACGTCTTTGATCTTAATCTCGTCGCCAACTTTCGCGATAACACAACGATCTTCTGGCACACCCCATTTCATCCATAAATCAACACACGCTTTAGGACCAATGAATTTAACGTGCTCGCCACAGTTTTGTAGAACGGCTGCAGCAACGTTGATGTCAATGTGGTCGCCGTGATCATGAGATGCCATAACCGCATCGATCTCTTTAATAGCGAAAGGGTCCAATGGGAAGATTGCAGTACGTAGGTTTGGCTGAAGTGCTTCAACACCGCCCATACGCATCATTTGGTGCTGGTTTTTCATTTTTTGAACAGCTTGTGTTTTTTTACCAGTACCACACCAGAAGTCCATTGATAGGTTTGCACCACCTTCTGATTTTAGCCAAATACCTGTACAGCCAAGCCACCACATAGAAAATGTATTTGGTTGCACGACGGTTTGCTCGATCTCTTCATTTAACCATGTGCCCCACTCAGGGAATGTATTTAGGACCCAAGACTCGCGAGTGATTTCGTTTACGTTGCTCATGATAATACCTTTTATTTCAATAATTTGATTAATTTTGGATGTAGGGAGCCGAGCGCCTTAATTTTGATTAAGGCACTGAGCTAAATTTATTATTATTGGTGGGCTAGTTAGCCTTCGATTTAAACTAGGATGACTTGCGTCCCTTGAGCTTCAATCCGCTTGACGACTTCGGGGTTGGCATCTTTACCAGTGATGACGATGTCTATTTGCTTGGTGCTGCAAAAGAGCATTCCGGTACGTTGTCCAACCTTTGAACTGTCGACAACAACAACGAGTTTATCGATCTGTTCAAGCATTTGCTGCTCTGCTACAGCAGTTAACATGTCGGCCTTGTAGAGGCCAGCATCGGTTAAGCCTTTACCAGAGGTAAACATCCAGTTTCCGGCATAGCCTCCCAGCGAATTGGGCGCGGGATTTAAAAAGATGTTCTGCGCTTTGTTGTATTGACCGCCAATGATGATGACATCGTCATGATCTTCGTTGATCAAGTAGCTTGCGAGTGGGAAGTAGTTCGTTACGATCTGTACATCTTCCCCACATAACTGTTGTCCAAGTAGGAACGCAGTAGAACCACAGTTGATCACAACTGTATCTCCAGCCTCGCAAAGTCCTGCTGCTGCTTGCGCAATCTCTGCTTTCTCTTCATAGAACTCAGTGCTGTTGATATTGAGTGGTGACCACTTTCTCTTCTGATTCTCTACTCGCTCAGCGCCATTTCGAACTTTTCTAAGTCGGCCAACTTCATCTAATTTAGCGATGTCACGTCTTGCAGTAGCAGGTGAAACACTAAATTTATCAATAATATGTGAGACGTTTATTGTCTGCATATCTTCTAATAGCGACACGATGCCGTTATGTCTTTGTACTTCATTCATATTTATCACTCTTTATGTCGTTGTGACAATTTGATGATTACTTTTGATTTGTTTTGATTCTAATAATCACCATCATGATTGTCAAACTACATTGCTATAAAAACTAGATCTTAATCACAATGATTTATAAGTTATTGATTTTATTTGATTTGTTGTTTTTTGGTGTGATCCGAAGCTCAATTAGGCACATTCTGGGTGTGGTTAATTGATATAAATCAAAGTAATCACAAGCGAGCATTGAATGATTACTTTTGATTGGTAAAGTCTAATTCGTGAGCAAAAATAGACATCATCACATCCTACATACCATTAAAATTAAAATTAATCAGGGGTAAAGATATGGAATTCTTATACGATATTTTCTATATTTTTTACAGTCAGGTAATGACCAAAGCACCTTTGCTACTCGGTCTTGTTACTTGTCTGGGTTACATTCTACTCAAGCGTGACGCAACAACTATTATCTCCGGCTCTATCAAAACCATCGTTGGTTTCATGATAGTGCAGGTAGGTGCAGGAACATTGGTAGCGGGTTTCAAACCAGTGATTCTGAAAATGAGTGAGATTCATGGATTGACGGGGTCAGTGATAGATCCGTACACAACCATGATGTCTACCATGGAGACCATGGGAGACAATTATTCTTGGGTTGGATATGCCGTATTACTGGCACTTGGTCTCAATATTCTTCTTGTTGCCTTCCGCCGCATCACGGGCATCAGAACCATCATGCTTACGGGACATATCATGTTCCAACAAGCTGGCCTCATTGCTGTTTTCTACTTCGTGCTTGGTGCAGGTATGTGGGAAACCATCATCTATTCAGCAATATTGATGGCGTTGTACTGGGGTATCTCGTCTAACATCATGTTCAAGCCTACCCAAGAGGTTACTGGCGGGGCGGGTTTCTCTATTGGTCACCAACAACAGTTTGCGTCATGGGTAGCGACAAAGGTTGCTCCTAAGCTTGGCGACAAAAATGACAGCGTTGACCACATCAAACTGCCTAAATGGTTACACATTTTCCACGACAGTATCGCAGCGACAACGCTAGTCATGACTGCTTTCTTCGGCATTATTCTTCTTTCATTTGGTCTTGATAACCTTCAAGACATGGCAGGAAAAACACACTGGTTTATCTATATTTTCGAAACTGGGTTGAAATTCGCAGTGGCTATTCAAGTTATCGTCACCGGCGTCCGTATGTTCGTAGCGGAATTGTCTGAGGCATTTAATGGTATTTCTCAACGCCTTATTCCTAACGCTGTGTTAGCAATCGATTGTGCGGCTATCTACGCATACTCTCCAAATGCAATGGTGTTCGGTTTCATGTGGGGCGCTGTTGGTCAATTCACAGCCGTTCTTGCAATGTTAGCCTTTGATTCTCCTATTATGATCATTCCTGGCTTTATCCCAATGTTCTTCTCGAACGCGACGATTGGTGTGTTTGCGAACCACTTCGGTGGTTGGAAAGCGGTAATGAAGATCTGTTTCGTGATGGGCATCATCGAAGTGGTTGGTTCTGCTTGGGCAATTCATATCTTTGCTCAATCGGGAGCAGAGTTTAATGGCTGGATGGGTATGGCTGACTGGGCTCTGGTATTCCCACCTATCATGCAAGGTATTTCGAGCTCTAACATGTTCTTCTTCGGGATTTTGGCTTTAGCTGGTGTCTACATGTACTTCGCTTCTAAACAACTACGAGCTGAAGAAGACGCAGAAGCTGCCGCTGAAACAATGACCGCAGTAACACCTGAGGGCATTGAAGTCGCAGTACCACAACAATCAACAGCAACTGATCAATCTCTATCAGCTCCTACAACGTCAGAAATTCGCGTCTCACCAGCAGCTGAACAGAAACCGGTTCGTGTCTTAGTGTGCTGTGGTTCAGGGCAAGGTTCTTCAATGATGTGCTCTAAGAAAATCAAAGAGTACTTGGACAAGAAAGGCATTCCTAGTTCGACCTTTAACAGCGCTATCACTGATTACAAATCGCACCTTGGTTCATTCGACATCATCGTTACTTCGGTTGCTCTGGCAGCGAAGATCACGGGTCTGCCTGAAGGTAAGCAACAGTTAGCGGTTAAGAACATGATTATGGTGAAAACTTTCGGCGACGAGCTTGTTTCCATCATCGAGAACAACTTTCATAAATAATTAAAAACGGCTCAGTGGTATCGCACTGCTGAGCCAATAAAAACAATTATATAAGTGAGCAATAACATGAACTTAAAAGAATCTCTTATCAAGAATAACTCTATCCTACTGAACGCAAAAGCAACTGACTGGAAAGCGGCGATCAAGCTAGGTACTGACGCATTGGTTAAAGCCGGTGTTGCTGAAGAGCGTTACTACGACGCGATTACCAAAGCGATTGGTGAAGAAGGCCCTTATATCTGTATTCACGATGCGTTCGCTCTGCCTCATTGCCGCCCTGAAGATGGTGTGATTCGTACCGGGTTTGCGTTAACCGTGCTTGAAACGCCCATTACGTTTGAAGGTGTTGATGAGCCAGTTGATGTACTGATCACGCTAGCGGGTAAAGATTCAGAAGAACACATCGACGGTACCATGCAAGTGGCGAACTTGATTGAGTTCGATGAAGATTTCTCAAAACTTCGCGCATGCAAAAGCCCAGAAGAAGTGGCGCGTTTAATTGATGCTGCGTTACTGCAAGCGGAAGCAGCGTAAGGAGACAACTATGTCTATATATAGCCAACTGAAACAACGCGTCTTAGAAGCCAATTTGCAGCTTCCGAAGTATGGTTTGGTGACATTCACTTGGGGCAATGTCTCTGAGTTTGACCGTACTAATGGCGTGATAGCGATTAAGCCATCGGGTGTCGAATACTGCGATATGACAGCTGAAGATATGGTGGTCGTCGATCTAGAAGGCAACATTGTTGAAGGGAAACTTAATCCTTCAAGTGATACCGCAACTCATTTAGAGCTTTACAAAGCTTTCCCTGAGGTCAGTGGCATTGTTCACACGCATTCACGCAGTGCCACAATTTGGGCACAAGCCGGTATCGATATTCCAGCCTTGGGCACCACTCATGCTGACTATTTCTACGGTGACATCCCATGTACACGTCGATTGTCTCACTCTGAAATTGCTGAAGAGTACGAGAAAAATACTGGCTTGGTGATCATTGAAGAGTTCAAGCAGCGTCGAATCGATCCAATGGCCGTTCCCAGCGTGATTGTTGCAGGACATGCACCTTTCTCTTGGGGCAAAGACGCCAACGATGCGGTTCACAACGCGGTGGTATTAGAAGAAGTGTCTGCAATGGCGTTGGCAACGCGCACCTTGAATAGCGGCATCAAAATTCAGCCAGAACTATCCGACAAACACTACTTACGTAAGCACGGTGAAAATGCTTATTACGGCCAACAGTAAATCGGTTGTTCGTTTAAGTAGGCTGTTTAAGTAAGCCGTTTAACGAGCTTCGGCTCTAAGTAGTTTCAATATTGATTAGGCCCGACTTCAGGGAATAAGTGAGAGGACTCTATGTATAAAGTGCTGGCGTTAGATCTCGATGGAACCGTGTTAAAGGATGATCACACGATTCATCCAGAACTGAAAAAGGCGATCCAAGAAGCCAAACAAAGTTGTCATGTCGTGATTGTGACTGGTCGACACCACACAGCAGCACGACCTTATTACTACGAATTGGGGTTAGATACGCCAATCATTTGCTGTAACGGCACTTATGTTTACGACTATCAGACTGAAACGGTACTGACTCAAAACGCGATAGATAAAGACAAAGCGCTGACCTTCATCGATATGGCAGACGAGTTTCAGCTCAAAATGGTCATGTACATCACGCATGCCATGACGTACTCACACTACAACCCATTTGCCTACATGTTGGCATTGGAAAGTTGGGCGGAAACGGCACCAGAGCAACATCGCCCTCAAATTTACCAAGTGGAATCATTCATTGAAACGGCTCAGCAAGCCGAACACGTTTGGAAGTTTGTGGTGGAAGGTAGCCAAGACTCAGTAGACCGTTTAATGCAACACCCATGGATAGAAGAGAACTTCAACGGTGAGCGCTCTTGGTCAAACCGAATCGACTTTGCTGCGAAAGGTAACAGTAAGGGCCTACGCCTTGCTGAATACATCGCAGAACTCGGTTATCAAGCCGATGACGTCATTGCCGTCGGTGATAACCACAATGACATTTCCATGCTCAAGTACGCCGGGTTAGGCGTAGCGATGCTCAATGCTGATGACATCGTCAAGTCACACGTTCAATGCGTGTGCTCAACAGATAACAACCATGATGGCTTAGCCCGTCTAATACGTGAACAAATTAAAGGATAACAACATGACTAAACCAATGATTCAGATCGCGCTAGACCAAACAAATCTTCCTGCAGCAATTGAAGTGGCAAACAACGTTGAAAGCTTCGTTGATGTGATTGAAGTGGGCACTATTTTGGCTTTCGCAGAAGGCATGACGGCGGTTTCTACGCTTCGTAAAAACCACCCAGACCATATCCTTGTATGCGATATGAAAACCACCGATGGCGGTGCTATTTTGGCTCGTATGGCATTCGAAGCGGGCGCTGATTGGATTACCGTTTCTGCTGCTGCACACATCGCAACCATTGGTGCATGTAAGAAAGTCGCTGATGAATTTAACGGTGAAATCCAAATCGAAATTTATGGTAACTGGACAATGGACGATGCTCAATCTTGGGTCGACCTAGGTATCTCTCAAGCTATCTATCACCGTTCTCGTGACGCTGAATTAGCTGGTGTGGGCTGGACTGAAGAAGATCTCGTGAAGATGCGTGCATTGTCTGAAATGGGTATCGAGCTTTCTATCACGGGCGGTATCGTGCCTGAAGACCTATACCTATTTGAAGGCATTAAGGCGAAAACCTTTATCGCAGGCCGTGCACTTGCAGGCGACAAAGGTAAAGAGACAGCAGAAGCGCTAAAAGCTCAGATCGATCGCTACTGGAACTAGGAGGCGTTATGTATCAAAACTTGTTACGCCACCGTGTTGGGCTTTATGAAAAGGCTCTACCTAACGAACTCAGCTGGGAAGATAAACTTAAGCAAACCAAAGAACTCGGCTTTGATTTTCTTGAGATATCGGTCGATGAATCAGACGAGCGTCGCAGTCGATTAGATTGGAATGACGAAGAAGTGTATGCCTTGCGTCACCTGTGTGAAAAGCATGGTGTACCGCTGCAATCCATGTGTTTAAGCGCGCATCGTAAGTTCCCATTTGGTTCAGCAGATCCGGCGATTCGTGAACAAGCAGTTATTCATATGGAAAAAGCGATCTCACTCGCTTACAAATTGGGTATTCGTACCATCCAATTGGCTGGGTATGACGTTTACTACGAGCCAGCCGATAAAGTGACTCACCAGAGGTTCATTGAAGGCATGAAGCTTTCGGCGCAGTTGGCGGAAAGATCAGGCGTAATGCTTGCTGTGGAAATTATGGACACCGATTACTTGAACTCTTTGAGTAAGTTCGAAGTGCTGAGTCGCGAAGTCAATTCACCGTATTTCACGGCGTATCCGGATGTGGGTAATATTTCTGGTTGGAATTACGACATAGTGACTGAGCTAAAACTGAGTAAGCCTCATATCACTCAGATCCACCTCAAAGACACTTATAAAGTGACTGACGAGTACAAAGGGCAGTTTCGAGACTTAGTGATTGGTGATGGCGAAGTTGACTTCAATGCTATTTTTGAAACGTTGAAAGAGACTGAGTGCGTTGTGCCACTCGTGATCGAGATGTGGGCTCAAGATGAACGTTGGAAAGAGAATATTCTCACGGCACAAAAACGACTGAATGATGTTTGTGTGCAAACGGGTGTTCCGAGATTGTTTGACCACTAACTCTACTTAGAATGATTAACCAGTTTCTCTTTGCGTTCTCGATGCTCCTAACGAAAAGAGAAAATGCAGCATATTGCCCCCAATATGCTGCATTTTTATATCAACATGTCGCTCTAAACTGTTGAAGCTGAGGTTATGTCAATTTCGAAATAGTGGCGGTTCTTAAACAGCGATCGTCACATGATCACGGCCCACTTCAGCCATCTGAATCAGGTAGTCCGTATGGTATTTTTTCTTGATGACGATTTGGCTACCGATTTCAGCAACAATCTTTACCACTTCCAACGCATCAGAAGGATGCAATGAAGAGTCTTTTGAAATTTCGATATTAACGCCTAAATTTGCCAATTTGATGATGTCGCTAGAATGCATGGTCGTGTCCAAGGTATTTGATTTTCGTGGACTATATCATCTTCAATTTATGCAACTCTACTTGGTTTAAGTAAAAATGGGTGAGATGTGCTCAAAATATGATTTCAATAGTAAAACAACGGCTTTTATTGCATCAATTCGTTTAATTGTCGGATTGTTGAATAAGATCATATTAAGGCGATCATGAATAGGTTTTATGTATGGTGATTAGTAGTATGAGTCTCAAAACAATATGAGAGATTGACGATGCCAAAGTTAGATAAATATAAAGGAATTATTTTTGATCTCGATGGGACTCTGGTCAATTCTATGGTGGCACATGCTCATGCGTGGGAACAAACTTGTCAGAAGTTTGGTATTCCCTACGACAAAGAGTGGCTCGATCAACTTGGTGGGATGCCATCGCGAAAAGTGACTCAAGAGATCCTTAAGCGTTACGATCTAACTCTTGATGCTCAACAAATTACTTCGGACAAAATCGCTAACTTTGAGGCTATTGAGCACAAAGGGGATGTTATTCCAGAGACATACGCACTCTTACAGCAACAGTATCAGTTGAAAAAGATAGGCATCGGCACTGGTGCTCAAGCCAAGCATGCAAGGGCGATTTTAAAGACGACCGATATCCCATCAATGATACGTACGATTGTGACTTCCGATGACGTAGAAAATCACAAACCTAACCCAGATACTTTTCTGAAAGTCGCTAGCCAGTTAGAGCTTGAACCGAGCGATTGTGTGGTGTTTGAAGATACGATTATAGGCCAGCACGCAGCGACATCGGCAGGCATGGATTGCTACATGGTTGAAAACGGGCAGATAACTAAGTTTGTTCCAGCGAATGGTTTGGAAGTGGGTAGCGGACCTGAGATCTGAAACTAAGCTGCGTTCAATCAGATCGCGCATTAATGAATCAGGTCGAAATATTCGTTTAGAAGTCGACGGTGGTGTGAAAGTTAACAACATAAAAGAGATTGCTGAAGCGGGTGCCGATATGTTCGTTGCGGGCTCTGCTATTTTTGATAGTGAAGATTATCAACAAGCTATCGATTCAATGCGAGCGGAGTTAGCTCAATTGAATTAAGTAGTGTATCTACTGCTGTATAAAGGCTCGAAGTGTTCTGTGTATCAGGCTTCGGGCTTTTTTGTATCTAATAGATGTTGATTTAATGGAAAACTACGTGGAGTCAGGGGAGGTTGCGTTGTTGGAGTTCTCTTCAGTTATATCTTTTTCATTGTGTAATAAAACTACAGTTAATATTGACTTTGGTCACATAACGGCGCAAAATTGACCTCAGATCACATAACGATGAGAACACAGTATGAACGCTACAGTAATCACGAATGAAAACAACGTATCACTAGCAAAACCTTCAGTAATGAATGAAGTTCTATTTTTTGCTAAGTCTACCGTTATCATGGGTGCAATTATCCTACTTGTTGCTTCTGCTTGGGTTTAATTTCTTAAATAACCCGCGTTAAGTGTGATCAGTGGTGGTGATTAGCCACTCACTGATTCAAACTAACGTCAGAAGCACCAAATTCATTTCCTTATCTTTCTCCAGTTCACTTTCTCTATCTTCTAGGCCAATCAGGCCGACTTTTTAGTCATCGACTTAGTGACTGAATCAAGTGATTGACTAAACCAAGTTACTTTTCTAAATCAACGGTTTAAGCACGATGCTTTAAACTAGACCAGTACAAAACTATCATTAATACATACGCTAATGCGGGCGCAATATAACTCGTACTCAGCGAAAGCTCATCAATCAAACTCGCCTGTACGAATGGTAAAACAACCCCTCCAATTGAACACATAATGAGAATTGCTGCCCCTTGTGAGTTTTGCTTACCTGATGCATGTAGCGCTTGTGCGTAAATGATAGGGTAGAGTGCTGAATTACATAACCCTACGACAAGCATCAAATAGCCAATCCAAACATAATTTTGATAGACCGCAACGGCACTAATCAAAGCTGCAATAACGCAAGACAGTGAGAAGAGATAGTGCTTGTTTACAGTGTTTCCAAACTTGGCGAATAACACTCTTCCAACAAACATTAATACCCAATAAAGAGCGATGATCTGTGTTGCGAAGACCAAACCAAGGTCGCCATATTGCTGGTCGGCAAGATACACAATAGTAAAAGTACCAAAACTGACCTCTACACCGATGTACAGCAACAGTACCAACGCTAATTTCATAAACTGCTGATTTTTAATTAGAAGCCTTAACCCTCGCCAAAAGCCAGTCATCTGTTTTGGTTTGATATCTGGAAGCGTCATTTTGCTAAAAAATACCAGTAAGCCGAAAAAGAACAGGGCGATGAATAAGAACAGATACGAAACTTGATGGGCGGTGTTGTCGACGTTAAAACTTGTAGCCACGAGAATGACAGCGGTAAGCACTAGCGGACCAAGCACAGTGCCAACGGAGTTAGATGCTGTTGCCACACTTTGACGTATAACACTCTTATCGGGTGTCGAGAGAAGTGATACGTAAGGTGAACTCACTACTTGAATTGCTGACACACCTGAGGCCATCAATAAGATCCCAATGAGTGTTGGAACAAGCTCTTCTCCTCGCACTAAATATGCCATGGCTAGACAGCCCAGAAGGCACCATATCAAGCAGAACTTCAGCGTAGTTCTATAGCCAATTTTTGCCATGACAAATGACGTTGGAAGCGACACCGTAATTCGGGTGATAAAGAAGGCCATGGGAAATAGCATCGCCATTTTATAGTCGAGAGAGAAAGCTTCTTTGTAATGTGGAATTAGCGAGTTACTTGAAACGGTAATTAAACCCCAGATAAAAAATATCAGAGACAGTAAGACCAGTGGGGCATCTTTTAACGGGAATACTCTCATAGTGATTCCTTATTGATAGCGATAAAAAAAGCAGAAGATGATCTTCTGCTTTTCGATTGAGACTTTACGGTGTATTGCCTATTAAGCTGTTAATCACGAACGAAATTGATGTGATGAACATGAATGTTGTATTTCTCAATAATCACTTTGGTCGCATGCATACTTTTGATTCGTTGCTCAGAATCTAAAGCAGCAGCCATTGCTGACTCGTTCTCGTAACTGTGCTGCATCATCAGCAGTAGGTTTTTATGGCTTTCAGCTTCAATCGCTTCAGGCTTATTCAGCGTTAACCCTTGGTTGTTCGGGAATGTGCGAATAATAGGCGCGACTTCGTTTTCCATGTATTGGTAGAAGTCTTGCTTTTGTTCTTCAGTTAAATCGGCTTCAAAAAAAGCGGTGCGAAAAATTGTCATGGTCGTTTCCTTACAGTTCAAAGCCAGATTGGTTAGCGATAGATTTCAACGTTGCTTTTGCTTGTTTGATATCTTCGAACCAGTTGTCATTTTGAGCCCACATTTCAATCACTAATGGCGCGCTGTAATCAATTTCAGCGAGTGTTTTGAAAATAGCTGGGAAGTCGACTTGGCCTTCACCAATCACCAGATCTCTGAACTGACCTTTACAGGTCTCTGAAACTCGTAGCGTGTCTTTAAGGTGGACTTGTACTAGGTGATCACGGCTTAGCTTTAGTTCGGTACACACGTCGTAGTTCCAACCAGAAATATTACCGACATCTGGGTAAGCCATGAAGTAAGGTGATGGGATCTCGCGCTTAAGCACTTCAAACTTACTTAATGAATTGAGGTACGGAGTATCCATGATCTCTACACCTAACATGATGCCTGCACGTTCTGCCATTTTGGTGGCTTGTTGCATGCCTTCAATGAAGCGAGCGTGAGTTTCAGCCGATTGCGGTTCGTAATACACATCGTAGCCCGCCATTTGAATACAGCGAATACCAAGCTTATAAGCCAATGAAATCGCTTTTTCCATGATGATCAGCGATTCAGTGCGAATAGCATCATCCATTGAGCCAAACGGAAACTTACGGTGTGCGCTTAGGCACATTGATTGGAAAGGCATTTGGTGCTTTTCACATAGACGGCGAAGCTCATAAATTTCTTCGTCTGACCAATCTAAACGAGCACGTCGCTCATCGGTTTCATCCACTGAAATTTCTACAAAGTCGAAGCCAGCTTCTTTAGCGTGAATCAAACGCTCTTCCCATGTAAGGGTGGTTGGCATCGCTTTTTCGTAAATACCTAATCTGAATTTGTTTTTAGAATCAAACATTCTTTTTCCTTAAAAGAGTTGTTGTTCTATACGCGTTGTTATGTCTTGAATTCTACTAGCGATCTCTTCGTAGCCGAGAGCTTTCATTTTTGGCGTAAGCGAAGAGACGCTAACCGCGTATACAGGAGAATTGTTCTTGTCAAAAATAGGGACAGCAACACAAGAAATACCCGCTTCGTTCTCTTCATCATCGAGCGCATAACCACGGCTCTTAATTTTATCGAGAACACCAAAAAACTGAGACTTGTCGAGAATCGTGTTTTCAGTTAACGGCTTCATTGTGCTGACATTGCGTTTCCAATAGGTTTCTCGAACGCTGTCAGAGCTAAATGCTAGGTAACATTTTCCTGCCGCTGAGCAGTACATTGGAGAATGCAGCCCTACGTAGGTTCGAGTTCTAAAGGAAGAATTAACGGGTTCAAACTTGTCTTTAAAAATGATGTTGTCAGCATCAAAAGAGAGGAAGTTAACCGTTTCATTCACATCGTCGAGTAGCTCAGATAGGTATGGCTTAACGGTGCCAGTGACATCAGAGTTGATAGCAGCGTGTCCAAGCTGAACCAACTTCATTGTTAAGCGATATTCTTTACCTGAACACATTTGAGCAACATAACCAGAGTCTTCAAATGTTGCTAAAATACGGTGGACAGATGACTTGTTGAAGCCAGTCCCTTCAGACACTTTTTGTAGCGAAACGCCATTAGGATAATTCCCAAGGAATTCCAATACGGTCAGTGCTTTAGACAACGATTTAATTTGCTCACTCATATATGTGCTACCAGTGTTTACCTATTTCAGTATGGAAGTTTTCTGCGATGTCACGTCCATTGCTACCAGCTAACGCTCGGCCAGCAATAAACGATTTCGCAGACAGATTCTTAAACAAATGCAGATCGTCAGGAACAATACCACCAGTAATGGATAGTTCAATTCCAATATCCGATAATTTCTGCATTTTTATCAAATCTTCTTCGGTCCAGCTCACACCAGCAAGTTCCGCATCACGAGAACGGTGATAAATTGCTTGTTTAATGCCCATGTCGACCCAAGCTTGCGCATCTTCCATTGTCCAGTGTCCATACAGCTCAATTTGCACTTCGCCGTCGAATTCATCCGTTACTTTCTTCGCTGAACGAATAGTTTCGATGTGTGCTGCTGCACTTACTGTTACCCAGTTAGCGCCGGCACCCATCGCTAGACGCGTTAAAATGGCGCTGGCATCGGTGATTTTCATGTCACAGACAATGATGTGATTTGGGTATTTTTCTCGTAGGATTCTTACGCTATCTACGCCGTGGGCGAAGGCTAAAATCGTCCCGATTTCAATTACATCTAACTTATCTGCAACATGCTCTATTGAGGCTAATGCCGTGTCGATATCTGTGGCATCGAGAGCCATTTGTAGCAGTGGTTTAGATGGTTTTAATACAGTGCTAGACATCTATTTCATCCTCAAATTGTTTAAACAACTGCACCAGTCTTTGATAGTGCTTATATTTCTTTTGGTATATGTCGTAGTGTTCAGGATTCGGCTCGACACGTGACGTAGAATTAGTGATGGCTTGAGTACATTCTTCTAATGAAGCGAACTCACCTGCGCCGACCATTGCCATCATTGCGGCACCTAATGAGCCGGTTTCATCCACGTCTGATATTTCAACGGTCATGCCGGTAAGGTCAGCCAGCATTTGCATCCATACAGGGCTAGATGCAGGGCCGCCTGTCACTTTTAGTCTGTTGGCTTTTGGAAAACGCTGACGCATACGTTCTAGGTGAATGTTGTGACAGAATAAAATGCCTTCCCAAATGGCTTGAATTAGGTGCCCTTTAGTATGGTGCGATTGCAGACCATAGAAGCCTGACTTTAGGCCAAGCCCTTGGTTTGAACCGTAAAGGAATGGCACAAAGTAGATACTGCTTGATGCCGGATCTAATGCTTCGACTAACGCTTGATTTTGCTGGTGGTTAAGCTCGCCATTTTCACCAAGGTAGTCGGCGAACCATTCATAGTTACCCGCAGAAGTCGGGCTCGCTTCGTGAATGATGTATTCGTTATCGACGGCGTAATGGCCGTAAACAAAATTGTGTGATTCTTGAGTCACTTGTTTTGAGATACCAGACGTGACCGCCCATGTGCCCATCACGTAATTCAGGGTATCTTCTGAAGAGTTGATTCCAGAACAGATCGCGGTAGACACAACATCAAACAAACCGCCGAACACCGGCGTACCTATTGCTAGTCCGGTTTCATTAGCAACGGCCGCAGTGATTTTCCCTGCTTGCTGTTGAGGTTTTACAACGGGTGGTAGCGCATCCCAAATTTCTTCGATGCCAAAGGTTTCCAAAAGTGCTTTGTCATACTCACCAGTGATGGAGTTGAAAAAATTACTTTCTGAAATATTGGTCAGTTCTGCTGCGACTTCGCCCGTTAAGCGATATCGAAGGTAGTCGTGAGACATCATCACTGCGCCAATGTTGTTGTATCGTTCGGCATCGTTTTCTTTGATCCAGCGAATAATCGATACAGGGTGACCTGTCCACAGTGTTTGCAGTGTGGTTGGATAGATCTCTTTTGCTTTACCCTGTTCTAGCCACTCTTTAACGATAGGCAGTGAACGCGAGTCAGAAGACATAATGCCGTGGCCGAGGTTTTGTCCCTCTTTATCAAGAAGGTAAACGCCTTTGCCTTGGGCTGAAATGCTCAAGCCTTTGATAGAGGTCGGTTCTACTTTTGTGGTCTCTAAAAGCTGCTTAATGACATCGACAGCGTTACCCCATAGTGCGTTTAGGTCGCGTTCTACCCAACCTTGTTTTTCGTTGATGACGCTCGCCGATACGCGGGCAAGACCTTGTTGTTCACCTTTTGCGTTAAACAACGCGGCTTTCATAAAAGTGCCGCCAGAATCAATTCCAATGTAGTAATTCATTATTTGGCTTCCAGTAAATCGTTGTGAATCTTCACCACCAGTTTTCTTACCGGTTGGCTGTCATCATTTTCAATATTGGTGATATGCACGATATTTGGCGTGAATAAATAAAATTGATTGCGTTTTGCATGAATGAAGCTGAGCTCAACCCCCGGGTATTCGTAAAACTGAAGGTCACGTTCTTGGTTATAAGGTTGTGCGTTGCTGTGTTCGCCAGTGTCTATAGCCCATGCCATCACTTCAGAACCTTCGAGAATGATCTGCAAGTCAGAATGGTATTTATGGACTTCAGGTTGGAAGTTTCCTAGAGGCTCTTTGTCATATTCCAATACAACAAACCATGCCTGTTTTGAATCAAAACCAGGGAGTTCATGGCGACCTAATGCGAGTTTTTCTTGGTCGAGACTGTTCAAGTACTCAAGCACGTTTTGAATAACGACAGGGTACGACTTGCTGATCTGCGTAGGTTGAGTATTTCCGACTAACATAAAAATTCTCTTTAAATATAAACAGCTTAATTAAGCCAATGCTTTAAATTAATGGGCACTAAATAGGTCTTGTAAAAGCGTCGCTAACCCTGTCTTATCATCATTGTTTTTGGGCGTGATTAGGTTGGCTGAGCTTTTTACGGTGTCATCTGCGTTTTGCATTGCGATGCCAAGTCCTGCTGCTTTAAGCATCGAAATGTCATTGTGGTTATCACCAATCGCGACACACTGCTCTAGGCTGATACCGAGCGGCTCAATGTAGCGAGTCAATGCATTACCTTTGCTATTACCTGTTGCTGCGAAATCGACACGATCAATCCAAGATCGTTCGCCGTTGAAGTTCTCTTTCACAAAAGGAATCTCTGCGAATGTGTTTACTTCACCTTCAACGACAAACTTCCACACATACTCTGAAATTTGTGCTTCATGTTGGAAGTCGTCGACCTTTTGAATGTTTGGTCGCTGGCTTTCTGGAAAGGTTTGAGACCACGTCAGTAGCGCTTCCATGTATTCAATAGGGCGTGCTCTCGAGTAGAGCATTGCATCACGCACATACATCACCATTTTCAGATCATGAGCTTGAGATAGGGTGATAAACTCAGCCGCAATTTCTTTGTCGATTGCGTTTTCTTGAATGACCGTATCGTTCTGGTAATCAAAGATGTAAGTGCCATTGCAACAAATTATTGGCGTCGATAAACCAAGCTGATCGTAATAAGGTTTTGCCGCGACATGATGGCGACCCGTAACGATAACCACATGAGTGTGTTGAGCGACTTGCTTGATGGCTTCGACTAACTCTTGGCTAATCGTGTGCTGCGAGTTGAGCACCGTCCCATCGAGATCTAACGCCAATAGCTTGTGCTTATCCAATTTATGTTTATAGGACTTATGCGGTGATGACTTATGCATGTGCGAGGCCTTACTTCTGTCCGTAGTATGAGTTCTTGCCGTGTTTACGGTTGTAGTGTTTATCTAGCAGCTCAGGTTGAATCGCTACTTCTGGACTGATAGCGCGAGTGGCTGTTGCCATGGCAGCAATCTCTTCCATTACCACTGCATTGTGCACTGCATCTGAACCATCCTTGCCCCATGTAAATGGTGCGTGGCCTGCGATGATGACACCTGGCATTGCTTGCGGGTCGATATCACGTTGGTTGAATTCTTCGATGATCACCAAGCCTGTGTTTTTCTCGTAATCTGACTCAATCTCAGCTTTTGTTAGTAGGCGAGTACAAGGCACATCACCGTAGAAGTAATCGGCGTGTGTGGTTCCAAGCGCTGGAATGTCTCGCCCGGCTTGTGCCCAGATTGTTGCATTACGAGAGTGTGTGTGAACGATGCCGCCAATGGTTGGGAAGGCTTTGTAAAGCTCAATGTGCGTAGCCGTGTCGCTTGAAGGGTTCAGCTTGCCTTCAAGGCGGTTGCCTTCTAAATCGAGAACAACGATGTCATCTGCCGTCATTACATCGTATTCAACACCTGACGGTTTTATTGCAATCACGCCACGTTCGCGGTCGATTTCAGAGACATTGCCCCAAGTGAAAGTCACTAAGCCATATTTAGGAAGTTGCAAGTTTGCTGCGAACACGCGTTCTTTTAATTCTTGGTATGTTTTTTGTTCTTGAGACATTGTGTTTGCCCATGTTGTATTGAGTGAATGACGAGCGGATTGCCTAGCTAAATTCCCTAGCTAAAAAAGAGGACTAGGCAATCGCACTCAATTACGTTACTTAGCTGCTAGTTTGATCTTGTTGATCATCACATCGCCATTTTTCTCGATGTAAGCGCTCCAAACTGGTTGGATAGCTTGTTGGAAAGCAGCACCATCAACGTCACGGTTTACTTGCATGCCGTTTGCTTCTAGTTGAGCAATCATCTTGTCTTCTTTCTGGATGCTTAGCTCACGTTGCATTGCTACGGCTTCAGCAGAAACTTCTTCGATAATCTTTTGCTCATCTTCAGTTAGCTTGTCGAACTTGCGTAGGTTCATTGTTAGAACTAATGGTGAGTAAGCATGTTGTGTAAGGCTTAGGTATTTTTGTACTTCATCAAACTTGAAAGACAGCGTTACAGAAATTGGGTGGTCTTGAGAGTCAACAACGCCTGTTTCAAGTGCAGTATAAAGTTCAGATACTGGAAGCTGCTGCGGGTTAGCACCGAGCTCATTGAACATGTCGTTTAGCGCTTTCGAGCCATTCACACGCATTTGTAGGCCTTCAACATCTGAAGGAACACGAATAGGTTTTTCGTTGTTGGTCATGTTGCGGTAACCATTTTCAGGGAAACCAAGACCTTTAAGACCGAATTTTTCAAAGTTCGCTAACACTTCTTTACCCGGCTCGCCGTCCAGTACTTTGTATGCTGTTTGACGATCTGGGAACATGAACGGCAGAGTGAAGGCCGCTGATTCAGGCATTAGGCCGTTGTAGTTGTTCAAGCCAACCATCGCTAAATCGACGATGCCAGCACGTGAACCATCGATCATTTGCTTATCACTGCCCAATTGACCTTGTGGGTAGATGTTTACTTTGATTTCGCCGTTTGAACGAGCTTCTACTTCTTTCTTAAAGAACAAAGATAGGTCTTGTTGCAAATCCGACTCTGGTGCAGCGTGCGCCAGTTTTAGAGTCGTAGCGGCAAAAGCGCTAGAGCTCATTGCGATAGTCGAAGCGAGTAGAGTAAGTTTTAGTAGGGTTTTCATTATTATTTTCTCCGTCGAGGATTAACCAATGACAAACGACATTGGCACAGTGATAATGCTTGGGAAGATGACAAACAGTGTGAGCAGAGCCATGTAAGCCGCGATGAAGGGCAATACACCTTTCACTGCAGTCGACATTGGTACTCTCGCTACACCACACACTACGTTTAGTACGGTGCCTACAGGAGGCGTAATCAAGCCAATTGAACAGTTGATAACGAACAGTAGGCCGAAGTACGTTGGGTCAATCCCAGCCATCTTGATGACAGGCATTAAAAGGGGTACAAGGATTAGAATCGTTGGGCTCAAGTCCATAACCATGCCGACACAAAGTACGAGCAACATAATTACTGCCATTAATAGGCGTGGGCTATCCACCAGTGGACCTAACATTTCTGCGAGTTGTTGAGGAAGCTGAGCAACAGTAATTAACCACGCAGCGACCATTGCACAACCCACCAAGAACATAACCATTGCGGTCGAGCGACCAGCGTTGAGTACGATGTGGTAGAACTTCTTAATAGTGAGTTCTTTATAAACAAACGTTGAGATGAAAATAGCGTAAGTGGCGGCGACTACAGCGGCTTCTGTCGGTGTAAAAATACCAAAGCGAATACCGACAATGATGATGACTGGTAACATCAATGCCCATACGCCATCTTTAAGTGCAGCGCGTTTTTCAGCCTTTGTTGCACGTTCAGACGTTTCTAAGTTTTCTTTACGAACCGTCCAGCGCCACACAAACATCAATGTCATACCCATTAACAGGCCAGGAACGATGCCGCCTAGGAATAGGTTTTTGATCGAGATACCGCCAGCAACACCTACAAGGATCAGAGGGATTGAAGGTGGAATAACGGGTGCGATGATACCGCCTGAAGCAAGTAAGCCCATTGAAGGTGCTTCTGGGTATTTCGCTGCTTTCATCATTGGGTAAAGAATACTGACCAAGGCTGCTGCATCAGCTACAGCTGAGCCAGAGAGACCAGCAAGCAGTACCGAAGTCATGATTGCAACGTAACCTAAGCCACCTTGACGGTGTCCCACGTAAGTGGTTGCTAGGCGAACAATACGCTGCGACAAACCACCCGATGCCATTACTTCACCCGCAATGAGGAAGAATGGAATGGCAAGCAGAGTGAAGCTGTCGACACCATTAATTAAAGACTGCGCAAGAATGTCTGCACTAAAGAAGTCCATGTGAAGCATCAGCGCCATTGAAGACAATAACAGTGCAAACGCAACAGGAAGACCAAGTAAGATTGAGACAATCAATACCGATAAGAAAATGGCTAACGTCATTATTCTTTCTCCTCATCTAAGCTATCTAGCTGCCAGTCGGGCTTGAAGATTCGCATAAAGGCAATCACGCCCATTAACAAACCTGACACCACACCGGCTAAGTAAAATAATGCTGAAGGAAGCCCTGTAAGCTGAGAAATATCTGACCAGTTAGACATCATTTGACGGTATGAACCGACGTAAAGCATGCCGACAGAAATCAGTACTATTACCCAGCAGATACGTCTTAATACGGGTACTGCTTTTGGGAAAAGTCGTTCAGAAAATTCCGCAACAGCGAGGTGTTCACCTCGGCGCAGCACAACGGCAGCACCGAGCATGACAACCCATACAAGACCAAGGCGAGATAGTTCTACAGAGGGACGAAGACCAGAAGAAAAGCCATAACGTAAAACTACGTTAGTAAATACGAGCGCAACCATACAGGTCAGAATGACCGCCATGATGACATCGATACTTTTCCAAATACTCTTTAATACACTTTGCATAACGCTTTCCCTACCTTTGGCTAATTACAGAGACGTAATTTGTTCCCAAATTCCATCGTTAATTTCAATGCCGCCAGCTGCTTCGTGTTTCTTAATGAAGTTTTCAATTTCAGAACCAGCAATCATCACTGAACCCGTTTCTGCAGGCTCTGACTCAAGCACGTAATCGCGGATGCGCTTCATCTCTTGTGCGTAAGTGCTTTGATCCATTGTCTTGCTTAAGTCGATAGCGATAAGGAATTGAGATACACCAAACTCACCACCCATATCTTCAGTCAGCGCTGGTACTGAGTGGCCGCCAGTGATTGCCGTTAGCATCATGTCAAGTACGATTGCCATTGATGAACCTTTCCAGAAACCCATTGGAAGTAGGCGTTTGTTTTCCCACAGTACATGCGGGTCTTTAGTGAGTTCACCTTCGTTGTCAAAGCCACCAACAACAGGTAGTTCTTTGTCAGCAAGCACGAAGTTTTGTAGTTGGCCGTAAGAAAATTGGCTCATTGAACAGTCAACAACCACCGGTGGATCGCCCGCAACCGCCATGATGAGAGGGTTTGAACCAACACGGTGATCTTTACCACCCCATGCTGGCATCACTGCGATTGAGTTGGTTGATGCAATTCCTGCAAAACCTTCGCGAGCCATTTTCAATACGTAAGCACCGCCACGCATCCAGTGGTTAGAATTACGCATACCGACCATGCCAATGCCGTAGTCACGAGCCAATTCCATGGCACGTTCTGCACAGATAAGACCGTTAAGAACGCCAGGACCGTAGTTACAATCCCATTGCTCGAGTGCACCCATGCTGTTAACGCATTCTGGTTCTGCATTGAGTTTGATTTGACCTTTATCTACTTGGTCAATGAATACAGGAAAACGGTTGATGCCATGTGAGTATGTGCCTTCGTTTGCCATCTCAACAAAACCAGCCGCAAGCTTGGTTGCCATCTCTGGCTTCATGTCGCGAGCTAAAAGGATTCGTTCGTATTCTTGTTGTAGTTTTTCTGTTGATACTAAAGGCATCTGTGTTCTCCGATAATTTGAATTCCATAATACGGAATCAATTATTGTTTTTATTCCGAAAAAATTCTGTGAGCAAAGTTACGAAATATTTCCTTATTAAGTTTTTCTCTAATAACTGTTAACTGGTTAAAAAGTGGAACAAAAAGATTTAAAGATTCCGCAATGCGAAACAAAAAGCGTGTTCAGGATCTGGTTTCTACGACTAATTGAGGTGAAATTCGACAATTTGGCGGGATTAAACTTGTCAAAAGATGGGTTATTAACCAACCGTAACTTTACTGAATATAAAATAGTGGCGGTGAAATCTGAGGTGTTGGTCAAATTCGGAGAGGGAAGTACGCACAGTTGACCCGTCTTCTATATAGTGGTTTTGTTGTTTTTGTACTATTGCTTGGTAGATATTTGTGAAGTATTGGAGCCAGCTTCTATGAAAATTGTTATTGCACCAGACTCGTTTAAAGAATCTTTATCGGCGGTATCGGTGGCGGCGTGTATTGAAAAGGGCTTTCGTGAAATCTTTCCTGACGCTGACTATGTGACTTTACCTCTGGCCGATGGTGGCGAAGGTACGGTAGATATATTGCTACAAGGTTTAGCCGGACAAAAGCGAACCCATCAAGTTGAAGGGCCATTGGGTGAGTTGGTTGGTGCTGAATGGGCGATGTTAGAACCGTCGGCTCAGAACCCAAATAAAACGGCTTTGATAGAGATAGCTGCTGCGTCTGGTTTAGACTTGCTGAAACCAGAACAGCGTGATCCTTTGATTGCTTCGTCTTTTGGAACAGGGCAGCTGATTTTGGAAGCGATAGAGCAGGGCGCTCAAACGATTATTCTTGGCTTGGGTGGCAGTGCGACCAATGATGGTGGTGCAGGCATTGTACAAGCGTTAGGTGGTAAATTGCTTGATCGTGCAGGGCAAGAGCTCAGCCGAGGTGGCGCTGTGCTAGCGGATTTGGCTTCAATTGATCTTACAGGCGTCGATTCTCGTTGCTCCGATATTGAGTTGATTGTGGCGTGCGATGTGGATAATCCATTGTGTGGTGATAACGGTGCCAGCTATATATTTGGTCCGCAAAAAGGAGCGACACCTGAACAAGTCTTAATGCTTGATAAGGCGCTTGAGAATTTTTCTCAAGTTGCAGAAACGCAAGGTTATGTCGGTGGCGATGAGCCTGCTTACAAGCGCGTGGGTTATGGCGCAGCTGGTGGTACGCCGATGGGGCTTGGTTTGTTATTCAATATCCAAATTAAACCCGGCATTGAGATGGTGCTCGATGTTTTGCAAGCTGATGATCTATTGAAAGGTGCCGATTTGGTGATTACTGGCGAAGGGCAGATGGACAACCAAACTCTGCAAGGGAAAACGCCTTATGGCATGGCTAAACGAGCGAGCTTACAAGGCATTCCAACCATAGCTATTGCTGGCTCATTGGGAACTGAAGTAGAAACTCTTTATGGAGAAATGAGCAGCTTGTTTGGTACGGTTCGTTCTCCTCAGTCACTTGACCAAGTTCTGAAAGAAGCGGAAAAAAATCTGGCAAGAACGGCTAGGAATATTGCAGCGACGCTTAAACTAGGAAGGAAAATACTCGATTAGTCAGTGCCTTAGAATATGATTCCTAAATCAGTCGCTCAATAGGTTTTATAGATTATAACGATAAATAGAAACGATTATATTTTATGCCATTAGAGGTCTATTCTATATCCATAGTATTTTTGGGGCTTTTAAAGGAAGCCAGTATAAATATCAAGGTGCACTCACTATTGCTGCACCTTTGGACCTTAAGGGATAGATCATGAGTAAAAAACTAACTACAGCTGCGGGTTGTCCTGTTGCTCATAACCAGAATGTTCAAACTGCAGGTAAGCGCGGTCCTCAACTTCTTCAAGATGTTTGGTTTTTAGAAAAGATGGCGCATTTTGACCGCGAAGTCATTCCAGAGCGTCGTATGCACGCGAAAGGTTCAGGCGCTTACGGTACATTTACTGTTACGCATGACATTACCAAATACACCAAGGCAAAACTGTTTTCTGAAATAGGCAAAAAGACCGACCTGTTTGCACGTTTTACAACGGTAGCGGGTGAGCGTGGTGCAGCCGATGCTGAGCGTGATATCCGTGGTTTTGCATTGAAGTTTTATACCGAAGAAGGTAACTGGGATATGGTGGGTAACAACACCCCAGTATTCTTTCTTCGTGATCCTCTTAAGTTCCCAGACTTAAACCACGCGGTTAAACGTGACCCGCGCACCAACATGCGTAGCGCGAAAAACAACTGGGATTTCTGGACATCTCTACCTGAAGCGCTTCACCAAATCACCATCGTAATGAGTGACCGTGGTATTCCTGCTACGTACCGCCACATGCACGGTTTTGGTAGCCACACGTTCAGTTTTATTAACGCAGACAACGAGCGTTTCTGGGTGAAATTCCACTTCAAATCTCAGCAAGGTATTAAAAACCTGTCTGATGCAGAAGCCGGACAATTAATCGGTAATGATCGCGAAAGCCACCAACGCGACTTGTTAGACAGTATCGACAACCAAGACTTCCCTAAATGGACGTTGAAAGTGCAAGTGATGCCAGAAGCGGATGCAGCGACAGTGCCATACAACCCGTTCGATTTGACTAAGATCTGGCCTCATGCAGATTACCCATTAATAGAAGTGGGTGAGTTTGAATTGAACCGTAACCCGCAAAACTTCTTCGCTGAAGTTGAGCAGTCTGCATTCAACCCGGCAAACGTGGTTCCGGGTATTAGCTTCTCACCAGACAAGATGCTACAAGGCCGTCTGTTTGCTTACGGTGATGCACAGCGCTACCGTTTGGGTGTTAACCATCAGCATATCCCAGTAAACGCACCTCGTTGTCCTGTACACAGCTACCATCGTGATGGTGCGATGCGTGTTGATGGTAACTTTGGTAGCACACTTGGCTATGAGCCAAACAACGAAGGCCAATGGGCAGAGCAACCAGACTTTGCTGAACCAGCATTGAACCTAGATGGCGCTGCGGCGCACTGGGATCACCGCGAAGACGAAGATTACTTCTCGCAACCGGGTGATCTGTTCCGTTTGATGACGCCAGAAAAGCAAGCGATTCTGTTTGATAACACTGCTCGTAACCTAGGCGGCGTTCCTAAAGAGATTCAACTGCGTCACCTAAGACACTGTTACAAAGCCGACCCTGCATACGGTGAAGGCATTGGTAAACTGCTTGAAATCGACGTGAGCGAATTTAAGTCGTAATCAATACACTCGTTTAAATAGTTGAAAGGCTGTTGAGTTAATCACTCGATGGCCTTTTTTGATCTCGCTGATCATCAAGCAACCCTAAATCATTGAAAAGTTGAACTATTCACATTGATAGTTTTTACCTATCGAATTGATAAATTTATCCCATTATCTTTGTAAGAACGATCGGATTATTCTACGACTATCAGTTTATAAAGTAGAAGAGTTTGAGATGAGTAAGAGCGCATTAATCGTTGAAGGTGGGGCAATGAGAGGCATCTTCGCAGCAGGAGTGTTGGACGCCTTTATGCAAGACGATTTCCGTCCTTATGATTTTGCCATCGGCGTATCAGCAGGTGTGTCCAATTTGGTTGGTTACTTATCTCAAGCTCCGAAGCGTAGCTACAACGTGATCACCACTATGGCGACCGATAAAACGTTCTTTAACCCTGCTCGCTTTGCTAAAGGTGGCAATTTGGTCGACGTTAAGTGGTTGTGGGATGAATCTAACCAACGTTATCCGCTTGATTGCGGTCAGCTGTTCTCAAGTGTTCCTTTAATTGCTGCTGTAACTAACGTCGATACTGGCAGTGCAGACTACTATCACATCAAGCCAGAAAACCTTTCTAACGTGGTTGAAGCAACAACAGCTCTACCTATCGCTTACCGTGAAACACCGTGCTTCTCTGGTGGTTGTTATACCGATGGTGGTGTAGCCGACTCTATTCCGGTTCGCGAAGCCTATCGTCGTGGTGCACGAGACATTACGGTGATTCTTTCTCACCCATTAAGCTACCGAATGAAGCCGCAGAAGTATCAGTGGATGCTGAAAAAGCTGCTAAAGAAATTCCCGAATATTGCAGAGTCGATGGCGGTGCGTGCCGAAAACTATAACCAGTCTTTGGAGTTCATTCGTAACCCTCCAAAAGATGCGACCATCAAGGTGATTGCGCCACCAGAAGCGTTTGCAGTGAAGCGTTTGACAATGGATCAAACGGTCTTGAATGCAGGTTATGAGATGGGTGTGAAAGCAGGGGAAGAGCACCTTGCCATTAGAAACGGTGTCTATGGCTTAGATACCGAAGATTGTCATTTCTGCGTCTAGGAACGGTTTTAGAATACTGGATAAACGAAAAAGCCACGCTGTTCACTTAGGAATAGCGTGGCTTTGTGTTTCTAGATTGAGTCTATTACTAACTCAGTCTGCTATTAACTCAAGTTGTTGTTAAACCAGTTCGTTGCCGCTGGTGTTACCTGTAAAAAAGGCATCAACACTGGTGAGCGTTGTATTGGCAATGTTGAACAGAGCATCTTTAGTCAGGAAGGCTTGGTGACCTGTGAACAATACGTTGTGACAAGCAGATAAGCGACGGAATACGTCATCCACAATCACATCGTTAGATTTGTCTTGGAAGAACAACTCTTTCTCGTTGTCGTAGACATCAAGGCCAAGCGCGCCAATCTTGCTTTGTTTCAACGCTTCGATTGCGGCGGTTGAATCCAGTAGTTCACCACGGCTGGTGTTGACGATCATCACGCCATCTTTCATTTTCTCAAATGCCGTTGCATCCAACAGGTGGTAGTTCTCTTTACTCATTGGGCAATGCAGAGAAATCACGTCAGATTCTTGGTAAAGCTCGTCGAGCTCAACGTGTTTAGCGCCCAGTTCTTTTGCCAATGGGTTCGGGTATGGGTCGTAGCATAGGATGTTCATGCCTAAACCTTTCAGAATACGCATGGTTGCTAGCCCAATTTTGCCAGAGCCGATCACACCAACAGTTTTACCGTGGAAGTTAAAGCCAACCAAACCCTCAAGAGAGAAGTTCGCATCACGAGTGCGTTGGTATGCTTTGTGTAGTTTACGGTTCAAACACATCATCATGCCAACCGTGTGTTCTGCTACCGATTCTGGTGAGTAAGCCGGAACGCGAACCACTTGCAGACCAAACTCTTTGGCTGCGTCTAGGTCGACTTTATCAAAGCCCGCACAGCGCATCGCGATCAGCTTGGTACCGCCTTTAGCAAGAATCTCTAACACGTCTCGCGATAGGTCATCGTTTACAAACGCACAAACCACTTCGTTGTCGTGCGCCATTTTTGCTGTTGTTGTAGTGAGTCGAAAATCGTGAAAATGGAACTCGGCGTTGAGTTCGCCTTTTGCCAGTTCAAATGATTTTTCGTCGTATGATTTTGAGCTAAAAAAAGCAATGTTGAGCATGGCTTCCTCTCTTACCTAAAATATAAATAACCCACTGATTCATTCTTTGAAACGGGATTAAAACTAATAACTCTGTTCAGTTTGCTAGAGTTTTTTTCTCTTGTCTATCACCATTAGTCATTGTAATTACTATGGTTATTTGGTCTGTTGTCTTCACTTATTGAACATTAAAAATCACAGTACGAGGCAGCTTGCTTATAAGTTCATCAATATTGAATGGATCTTACTTTCGGGTGTTGAACATCTTCTTAGTCTCTTTCTCAGACCAGAAGTTAATGTTGAATTGTGCGTCGTCGCTCAGCTCTACTCGATGCCAATATTGAGGTGGACTTGTGGCAAATTGCCCTGCTTGGATCGTGATAACACTTTCTGGTTCTGTCGCGTCGGCATCGGCAAAACCATAGAAGGTGACGGTGCCTTTCATTACGCAGATCTGCCCGAATACACCTTCTGCGGTGTTGTGGTGATTAAGCAATGCAGCCGGTATGTTGTCTTTGGTGAAAAATGGCGTTGAACGTTGAATTTTCCAGTGTGACGGAATACGTAAATGACTCATATAAAACCTCTTGTCTGTATTTTGAATACAAGCTTTAGCTTTGATTGAATTGGTGACCGTGATTACCAGTAGTTTTCACTGCTGAATTGGCCGGGCTTTCGGCGTAAGTGCTTCTCGAAACCTAAGTTGGTTAGTGCTTCACTTGTGTCGCGAACCATTTGCGGATTGCCACAAAGGTAGAAAAAACTGCGGGTTTGATTGAAAGTGACAGACGTGGTTTGCTCAAGGTCGCCTCCAAGTAACAAGCTTGGGATTCGTCCGCGCAAAGTTCCGGTGACTGATTCTCTAGAAATAATTGGCACATATTGTAGTTTCCCCTGAAAGTGTTCAACGAGTTGATTGATTCGATCTTGATACGTGAGGTCTTGCTCTGTTCTTACGGCATGAACCAGTACAAGGTTTTTGAACGAGGTGACTTTTTCAGATTCAGAGCCGTTATGCTGCTGTATCTGCATGCTTTCGAGCATTGAGATAAAAGGCCCAACGGCGGTTCCGGTTGAAAGCATCCATAGATCGTCGGCGATCTCTGGGATCTCCTCTAATGTCATGAACCCACTTGGGTCTTTGCCGACAAATATGTCATCGCCTACCTTCAACTCATGAAGTTGAGGTGAAAGCTGCCCGTTCTGATCCTTAATAATCAAAAATTCCAGATGTTGATGACCTTGTTCGTGCTCTGGCGCATTCACCATGGAATAAGCACGTCTGACAAACTCGCCTTCACTGTTACGTAGCCCCAGCTTAGTGAACTGCCCCGCTTGGTAGGGCGAGACTGGCGCACTGACTTGCAGCGAGAACAGTTGCTCTGTCCATTCGGTCTTGTGTACGACTTTTCCGGTTACTAAGCCATGAGGAATATCTGTCATATCATCACCTTTATTTAGAGAAGTTATCTCATTAAGGATACTCAACTATTTACACTTTGGAGTTGCATGTACCATGCCATTAGTGAGAATGCTTATCAATACTGGTTATTCGGTAAAAATTAACTTGAATGATGTCAAATAGACTTTGCACTGCTGTGTCTAAATGACATCTTTGTTGTTTTTTGATGTGATTCCTTGTGATTAAGAACGATGAGTTGCCCTATGGGCACAGACCAAAATTAGTTCCGTGGTTTGACCCTTAATGTATTCACCAATAACTAAAGAGAATATTTTATAGATGAGTATAATGGCGGCTTTCGATCTCAATATAGCCGTGTTTTATGCTTGATAATCTTCGTATGGCCTTGAACGTATTGTTCGTGACTATCAATACCGCAATGACTGCGTTTACCGTGAGCTTTTTTGGCCTCATCAAACTGATTCTTCCAATCTCTATTATTCAAAAGTCATGTACTCGTTTAGCGAATTTCACATTTTGGTGTTGGGCTTCGCTCAATCTTTGGATGTTGAACGTGAATAATGATATCGAGTGGCAAGTTGAGGGTGGGGAAGACATCTCGACTAAGCAATGGTACTTGATGATGTCGAATCACCTGAGCTGGGCGGATATCGTGATCTTGTCTTCGATCTTGAAAGATAAGATGCCAATGACCAAGTTCTTCCTTAAGCATGAATTGCTGTACGTCCCTTTTGTTGGTTTGGCATGTTGGGGCTTGGATATGCCTTTCATGAGACGTCACTCACGTGAGTTTTTGATTCGTAACCCTGAGCGTCGCAATGATGACTTTGATGCAATTAATAAGGCATGTACTAAGTTCAAATGGGCACCGACAACCTTGGTAAATTTTGTGGAAGGAACTCGTGCAAACCACGAGAAACTGGCGACAGCGAAAACACCTTATCGACATCTACTTAAACCGAAAACAGGTGGTGTGGCGTTTGCTCTGTCTGCTATGGGCCCAATCTTGGATGGTATTGTGGATGTCACTCTGGCTTATCCAGAAAATCAGGCTTCTCCATTTGAAGACATGCTGAAGGGTAAAATGACCAAGGTGGTGGTGCGTATTAAACTGCACCCAATGGATGAGAACGTGAACGGTAATTATTTTGAAGATAAAGCGTTTAAACGTCGTTTCCACAGTTGGTTGAATAGTACGTGGAAAGAGAAAGACGACTATCTCGATACGGTTTATGCTCTTGATACGCCCTCTGAGGTTGAAATGATTGATGAACCTGATGTCGCTTATAAGAAACAAGAACAGTAAGATCATACCAAATCGATAGCATCAAAAAAGCCGATAGTTCATTGAACTGTCGGCTTTTTTATTGATTGGACTTTGTCTACTCAAACAGTGCAGTCAGTGCTCACTATGTTCTAAAGCGCTAAAACAAGGATGGTCAAAGAGTGAGGAAGTTAAATCGCTTGGTAAGCCTCAATGATGTGCTTAACCTGACTGGTTTTGCCTTGCTTCTCTTGTCCTTGATGGATGCGCAAGTAGTGCTGCAATGTTTTGGCTTTGTATTGCAGTGATACTTGCTTCTGTTGTTCACAGTGCGGAGTCCAGATCTTGTCGCCGACGCTTGATATCTCAGTTACCGTTCGGTTATTGCCATTTTCATCTAGATTTTTGTCGCTTTCACCTTGGTTATTGCTGACCAATAAAATCTCGTAGTAACGACGGTTCTCTTCAATTAACACTTCATCAATTAGGCCGAAATTGAGCGCCTTTAAATGATTTCTTAGCTCGAACTGCTGATGAACCGGGCAAAGCAAAAAATCGATCGCTTTGTCTGGATGCTTACAATGAATATCGTCGACGAGCTTTTGTGTTAGATCGCCTCCCACACCCGCAATAATGACTAGATGTCTGCCAGTGTGCTTTTCCAATGGAATCGCTGCGACATCCAAGCAGTAGACTTGCCATTGGCTAGTAACCTTTTGCTTTGCGGTTTCACCTTGGGGAAAGTAACGAGTTAGTTTGCCTTCTAGTTCATTCATCAGAGAAGGGACGATATCGACAAAATGAATCTGCGGTGCTTTGTGGTCAGATAATAGTTGAACACCCAAGAAGCCGTGATCACAACAACAGTCCCAAATATGTTGGTAGTCATTACTGACAAGGGAGTGGATAGTTTGCAGTCGGTTACTTAGCTTCATAAGGCTCGTATCGTTAAAAAAGGGTATTGTTGTATCGAACGCGCATTGTAATGACTTTCCATAAAAACAAAAGCACCTAGGGGATTAATCCTAGGTGCTTTTTTGTTATCGGTATCGTACCAATCGGTGTGATACGAGCGTGTTAGCTAATGTCTACGACGCTTTGGCTACGCCTCTAATGTGACCTTCTACTCGATTCTTTCCAAGTTGTAGTGCGATAAGCTTTGCTTGTTCCGCAAGGGCTAAAGCAGAGTCTGTTTCGCCGTCTATTTGCGAAAACCCGACGCTGATACTGAGTGACAATGTGATATCCGGAGTGACTATGGTTTTCTCGGCGATGCTGACTCGACATTGTTCCAATTGGTGCTTGGCATCCTTCGCATCATTCGCTTTGAATAAAACGGCGAACTCCTTATCCCCAACTCGAGCAAGGCAAAGCCCTTTTGGCTTAGGGAAGTAAGAACGCATCGCTTCTGCGGCGAGCTTTATCATCTTGTCGCCAATCGCTTCACCGTAAGCTCGATTTACGTGGTCAAAGTTATCGATATCGAGCAGAGCTACATAGGTATCGGGTTCGCATGCGTAGTTGTCGATCGCGATGTTAAAACTACTTTTGTTGTCTAACTGAGTCATGAGATCTTTACTGCTCAATTGATGGTGGAGCAGTAAGTTAGACAACGAGACTTCCGTGTAATCTTTGATCATACGTAAAATACTTTGACTGATCGGCAAGGGCGCATTGACGTAAATCACCGCGATTAGCTGGTTACGAGAGTGCAAAGGGATACAGTAGTGGCGTTGGAGTATTTTGAGTTTACGTGCCAATGGATCTGCGTATTTGCTGCTTCGATAAGCCATGGTCTCGGGAGCAAATCGCTCAGCAAGGGCTTTGTCAGAATGTACCGTTGATTTGTTTCCATGATAATCGATGGTACTGAATGAGTGGCTCTCTGCTTGATAAAGGCAGAATTGAATGCCTTTTTGATAGGTAAAGCTATTGAATATGGCTTTTAACTCTCGTTTAAAGCTGGCGAGATCATCAACTTTATTCAGTTGAGATAACGACATGTTCAAGCGGTGAGCTAGGTAGTGTGCGCCAATCCATAATAGAAGCAGTGACCCGAGTACCACGCCAGTTAGCGTAAATTGGTGTGAGCTGGTGAGTATGTCGTGGCGATCAGTGCCCGAGACGAATACCCAGTTTAAGCTGTTGTCAGCATCAAATACCGTTATTTTGAAATTATCTTGATAGTAGTATTCGTGTTGGCCGACGGTCTCACCTTGAGAGAGTTGGTGGCTGATGCCGGCATGATAGCTGATGGATTTGGAGCCAATGCGTTTCGGATCAGGATGGAAAACCAGTCGTTCGGTTGCTCTATCAACCACAAATACATAGCCACGGTCTAATGTCTTTAAGTCTCTCAGGCCTTGTGTGGTATGCAAAAGGTCAAACTCAATCCATATTTCTTTGTTCAACTTTTCCGTCGTGTGTTTGATCGCGAAAACCCAACGACCATCGGGTTTTTGATAGATAGAAGAGATGTAAAAACCTTCTACAACACTATCTATTGGATTCCACTGGATGGCATTGATCTGCTCATTAGAAAGAGGCAGGCCACGAGTTGAAATATATTGTTGGGATTGAGGCTGGTATTGAACAATATCGGAGAAGTTAGGTGTTCTCTTAAGAATATTGTCACTGATGTCCCTGAATTTTTGTTCACCGACGGGGCCTGATGTAGATAAGCTTAAACTGGTTTCCAAAAAATAGAGTTTGCCGAATGTGGCTTCGATGTTGGAATTGATGATGGAACTTGCGATACGAATATTTGATAGTGATTGTTCTTTTGCTGTCGTTTCTACTTTTTCAAGTTGAGCTGCAGCAAGATAGAGCATCCCTCCAGTTAATAAAATAATGTATGGTTTAAAAAGCCGAATTAATGTTTTAGGTAAAGCCATGATATCCAAAGACGTTATAGATTCATTTTTATAGTACGGCCATACTAAACAGTTTTCGTAATCACATCAATGCAAAATGTTCCATATAAAAAGTTGAGTTTGTGACGTTCAGCTAATAAAAAAGCCAGTCATAAACATAACTGGCTTCTATGGCTTCGCGTGTTCTATTAAGCTGATTTGGCTTTTAACCTAAACCTAAACCTAAACCTAAACCGAATCAGTCTTGTTTGGCGAATAGTGCAAAATTGCCATTGAAACGGGAGATAACAGCATTTCACCTTCGGCATGACCCGGTTTCACGTTTCGCAAGTTGGTATCACAGATGGTTACCCAGTCTTGCTGACGGTCACTCGGTAAAGAAAATCGAGCAGGAGCGTTGGTTTGGTTGATCAGATAAATCAACTCGTCGCCATCTTTGCCGATGCCTAAATGCAAGGCTACGGAGCTTAAACGGTTCCAATCATCATGTTCCATGATTGTGCCATCAACACGGCTCCAGAATATACGGTTAGAGTTACGTTTATCGCCACTGAACGCTTTGATAAACGGCACCATGTATTGCTGACGTGCGGAGATCATCTCAGACAACCAAGCCTTGAAGTAAGCCTTACGCTCGGAATTTTCCCAGTTGAGCCAGCTAGTGACGCTGTCTTGGCAGTACGCGTTGTTGTTGCCATTTTGAGAATGAGATAACACATCGGCCGTCAAAATATGTGGAATACCGAATGCAAATAACAGGCTAGCCATGAAGTTACGCTTTTGCTTTTCGCGTGTTGCGATAACCAAAAGGTTTTCTGTGTTGCCTTCAACACCATAGTTTTCAGAGCGATTATCACCGTGTCCATCGCGGTTGCTCTCACCATTTTCTTCATTGTGCTTATGTTTATAAGAAACAAGATCTTGCATGGTGAAGCCGTCATGATAAGTGATGTAGTTGACGGTTAATTTGTACGGCCAGTGTGCGGCACTGTAGATGTCACGAGAGCCCATTAAGCGAGTCGCAAACTCTTTCAAGTAGCCTTGATCACCACGCCAGAAGCTACGAGTGATATCTCGCAGTTTGTCGTTACATTCATTCCACCCCAACGGAAAATTGCCAACTTGGTAGCCATTTGGCCCGATGTCCCATGGTTCTGCAATTAACTTGGTTTCTTTCAATACCGGATCTTGGGCGACGGCTTTGAAGAAAGCAGCCTCAGGATTGTAGTTATCGCCTTCGCGCCCCAGTGTTGCTGCCAAATCAAAACGGAAGCCGTCGACTTGGAACTCACTAACCCAGTAGCGCAGTGTATCCATTACTAAGTTAAGTGCTGGTTGGTGGGTGAGGTCGACCGTATTACCACAACCGGTGAAGTTCGCGTAATGACAGCCATGCTTAATGTAGTAGCGACTATCGAGTGCTTTTAGGTTGAAGGTTGTGCCGCCTTCACCGCCTTCTGCTGTGTGGTTGTAGACGACATCGAGAATGACTTCGATACCGTTGCGGTGCAGTTCTCGAATCGCGGTTTTGAGTTCACTTACGGCGTCTTTCTCTGCGTAGCGTGGGTCTGGCACCATAAACAAATATGGATTGTAACCCCAGTAATTCACTTTCCCCATATCCAATAGGTGGGGCTCATGCATACATGCAGCAATAGGTAAAAGTTGTAGAGAATTGATGTTTTGCTGTTTATAGAATGCAAGCATTTCGGGACTAACTAACCCCAAATAACGGCCTTTTGTATTGGTCGCGACTTCTGGGTGAAGTTGAGATAGGCCTTTAACATGGGTTTCGAAAAGAACGGTCTCTTCGCGGCTAATACGCGGCTTTTCGACATCTTGCCAATCGAACGTGTCATCAACTACGAGACACTTCGCCATCGAAAAGCTTTTTTCATTGGTATATGGCGTTGCGTAATCGAGCGGTTCGCTTATTGCTTTAGCGTAAGGGTCGGAAAGTAAGATCGGGCCATTATCAGTTTCAGCAATGAAACCGTATTTTTGTCCCGCTTTAATACCATCAACAAATACATATCTGATATCAGCGTATTCATTTTCCAATTTATAAGTGGTGAACTCATCGTTCTCGTCAAAAAGAGCGAGAGAAAGGGATTTACAGTCAGGGGAATAAATTGAGAAGTTACAGCCAGTGTTACCTAGCGTTGCGCCTAGTGGATAAGGGCGAGCGAGCGTTCTAGTCATTGCTTGATTTCTTGTTCGTTTATCAACATCAGTGAACTATTAGTAAAAGGCTTTGTCCCATTAAGGTCAAGCAACTTCATAGAATAAATTTTGTTGAAAAATAATTCATCGATGAAGTTCAAATTATATATTTGAAGTAGATCTCACTTATGCTGAATAATTAGATCTGTGTGCTGTCTACTCCTCCTAGATTAAGTGATCCAACCCTTTAAAATACCATTCTGTATAAACTCTACTCCCTTCTCATCCCCCTTAATTTAGTTCGGGGTGGAGGAAGTCAAACTTGTCATCCTCTCTTAATATTGGCTCCGTTGAAACGAATCAGGGGAAACCCTAAACCTCTCTATCTTACGCCCACCATTACTGCCTTTGGTTGTCGCAAGAGAGCAAAAATATAAAACCTAAAATAAATCGTCCTTAATGGAGTTAAGAATGAAAAAAGTAAGTTTGATTGCTGCTGCAGTGGCTTCTGCACTTGTCGCTGGTTCAGCGTTCGCAGAAAATGACGTTGCACTTGATGTAACAAGTGGTGACTCTGCAATGGAAGTAGAGGTGAAAAACCCTACTGACGTTATCACTGACGGCTGGGAAGTTCACGGTTACATGTCTTCTAACGTTCGTGTTGTCGACGGTAAAACAGTAGACACTGAATTCGGTAAGCCAGATTACAAAACAGCGGGTACTCACGGTAAGAGTACTAACCAAGTTGAATTTGTAATTAAGAAGCACTCTGAGTATCAAAATGGTGTGTGGGCGGACTACGTTCTTCGTACTGAATATGGTAACGGTAACTCATACGCTTATTCTTCTGAAGGCGGACAAAAGAAGAATGATGATTCTCAGTTCGAAGTAAAAGAAGCTTTCGTTGAGCTCGGCGGTATTTTAGGTGAAGACACTTCTATTTGGGGTGGTCAACGTTACCTAAACCGTGCAGCAGGTCTTTTATCTGGTGAGTTCTGGAAACAATCATCTGGTATTGGTGCAGGTATTCAAACTAAGCTTGCAGGACATACTGCTGGTATCGCTTATGTAATGGCTGATCCTGATGCAGGTTCTGCAGATTCTTATGCGATTGACTGTAAGCAAAAAGATGGCACTACATCGACAGATCCTAATAAATGTAAAGTTAATAAAAACGGTGCAAAAGAAAGAGAAACTCTCTCTTCTATCGATTTGTACTACTACGGCGTGGATGCGGGTATCGGCAGCCTAGACTTTGACTTTAAATATGGTCAGAAACACATTAATAATGGTGAGGATCAAGATGGTTTCGGAGCTGCTGTAACACTAAACACAAGCTACTATGGTCTAGACGGTTGGACTCAAAATGCCATTGCTTATGGTTCTGGTGTAATGCAAAACCGTGGTGTTAACTTCGGTGGTTGGTCTGGCGGCGATGATAAAGCTGAGTCTCTATTCTTGACTTCTTACGGTGTACTAAACATTTCAGAAAGATGGCAGCTAGGTACGGAAGCTGTGTACTTTACAGCTCTTGACCAATTGTTTGGTGCTGACGGTTTGACTCGTTACATGGTTGCTGCTCGTCCTTCTTACAAGCTGAACGACAACGTTCGTTTAGAAGCAACGGCTTCTTACGGTCACGAAGAGGGTGATGAAGGTTACTTTGGTGGTCGTACTGGCGATGCTGTAGAGAGCGATATTCTTAACCTAGAAATTGCAACTGCATTTACAGCGAACTCTGACTACTTCGGTCGTCCACAAGTTAAGCCTTACATTAGCTACATTAAAGCTGATGATGAAGCAAGTGCTAAACAAATTGGTATCGATAACGGTAAAGACGAATTTGTATTCGGTGTACACACTGAAATTTGGTTCTAAACCGTTTAAAGTATAAGGCAGCCATTGGCTGCCTTTTTCCGTTTCCCCCAACAACAACCAATAGTGAGAGAGATTACAATGACAAATAAAAGCTCTATGTTAGCCGTGGTACTAGGTGCCTTGCTAAGCGGTTGTGCTTCCGATGCTCAGGTTCAAACTAAACTCGATGCACCCACTAATGCAGAAGTATGCTGCAGCGATTTTTCGCAGTACCCATACGCACAATTGAATGATAATGAAGATTTAAAGTTTGATATCGACTTGGGGTCACCTGTCGGTACATTTACAACAGGTAATAGCCACTTTGCAGCGTTCAAGTTCAGCGAGCGCTCAGGGGAGATGGTCGTTAAGCTATCGAGCTTGATGATCGATGATTCAGTTTTTGCTCCAGAAGCCATGCTTCTAGATGAAAACTTTAAGCCAGTGCAAACATTGAAGTTTGAAGACTTTAAGGTTCAGGCATCCGATGCTTTTACTCGCACGAGTTACATTGAACGCTTGCGTATTGATGCGAGCAAGACACCTTATATTATTATCTACACGCCTGCTGATGAGCTTGGCAATAAGGTGAAAGTTGATCACCCAGCAAAGGTGCGAGCAAAAGAATTTGGTGAGGTGATGCCTATGGTCACCGATCCGGTATACACCAATCAATTAGGTGGTCGTTTAGAGTTAGAAATTAAAACTTTAAAACTTCGCCCTTACCGTGCTAAACCTGCCGTAGCGCCAGTCGTTGCTGCCCCTGCCGCTATGGCAGCGACTGCAACAGCTGTTGTACCGAAGAAAGCAGACACGCAGATACGTGTGCAGCAAGAGACAAAAGACTTCTATTTGTCTGCTATACAAAATGCGGTGAAGTCAGGTGATATACCGAAAGCTTTAGGTTTGTTAGATGAAGCGAAGGCGCTTAATGTTGAAGGTGCACAAGAAGCTTTTGTGCGAGCCGTCAACGCAAAATAGCTTGTTAGCTTGTTAGCTTGTTAGCTTGTTAGCTTGTTAGCTTGTTAGCTTAAGAGCTTAAGAGCTTAAGAGCTTAAGAGCTTAAGAACTTAATAGCTTAGTAGGCTTAATGGCTTAGCAGCCCAGTATCTTAGTCGCTTAGATAGAGATAGAAATAAAGATAGAACGCTCCTTTAAAGGGGCGTTTTTTATATCTGAATTTATAGACACTTCAAGTTTAGAGGTCGTTATGCAATCTGAATTGATTATTATCGATGAGTTCTTTATTCCACAGTTGAATCGAACTCGAACGCTCCGCATTTACCTTCCTGCGGGGTATCACCAAACAGAGCACGCTTATCCTGTCTTATACATGCATGATGGGCAGAATGTCTTTGAGAAGTCTACAGCGACGTATGGGATGTGTTGGGATGCACAAACGACACTCGATGAGATGCAAAGGCTCGGTAAGTTATCCGGGTTAATTGTTGTCGCTATCGACAGCAGTCATGAGCGTGATGGCATGGAGCGTTACAATGAGTATTCGCCTTGGCGCGCTAACCAAGAGATAAAAGAGTTGGGTGTTGGTGATGAGCTACTTAAATTTGGTGGTGAAGGGGACGAGTATATAGCGTTTATCTGTCAAACATTGAAGCCTTATATAGACCAAACATACAGAACAAAGCCGAACCGAGAGTTTACGTACCTTGCTGGCAGTTCAATGGGCGGGCTAATTAGCTTATATGGTGGCTCACTGTACCAGAATACTTTTGGCGTGCTTGGGGTCTTCTGTCCGGCGTTTTGGTTCAATAAATCCTCATACTTCGAGTATATGAAAGAGTTTAACTTTCTGTCTCCAACGAAAATATATATGGATATGGGAACGAATGAAGCTCGTGAAGAGGCAAACGTAGATTTTGCTGACGTTTATCTGAGTGGTTCAAGGGCAATGAACACGTTACTCACTCAAAAGCCGAACGTGACGCTGTTTTATCAAGAAGGGCAAGGTCATCAACACAATGAACTGGCTTGGTCGTTGCGATTCCCGGATTTTATCGACTTTATTTTTAGACAATAAAAGAAGGCCTAACTCCGTTTTGTCTTCGTAACCGGTGTATTAGGCCTGCTTTTTTATCGCTTTATAGCCGTATCACTTTATACGTCTATAAAGCGATAGGCTTAGTATCAGCAAAGCTAGTCCTTGGCTGCTGACAATTTTTGCTTATTGCGCTTGTTCAACAAGTAGTCCTTGCTCATCAAGCTGTTGTGTTGCCTTGCAAAGTCGGGCTTGGCAAACTGTAAATCGCGTAAGATGGCGTTATTTGGCTTTAGCTGAATCTCAAACTGCGCTTGTTTGTCGTTAACTGTGACCTGTTGTTGGTGACTGTCGATCATGATCTCCAACGATTGTGTTAATGGTGTCGAGATTACGGCAACAGACTCATGGTTTATGTCTAGCGTAAGCACCAACGTGATTTCGGGACTTACCGTATCTTCTAGATTTGACTGAATCTTGTAATGAGAAATCCCATTTTTAGATTCAAATGACAGTCGTAGCTGGTTTCCTTGACCAAAAGGCAACGAAGTCACTAATTCGCTCCAACAACTTGGGAAGTTTGGTGTTAGGTGTATCTGATTGTCCAATAAGCGTGGGCAATATCCCAAATAGTCCTGTTGCGCGTTACGAGCGTATTCTGAAACGGACCAGGCCTGAGCAAACGTCCCTGATTCTACAAGGTCGCGGTCACTTTCTTGGAAAGCATCCAAATTTTCACTCATTGTCCCTCTACAGCCTTGTGTAAGGATTTGTTTTGCCAAGTTTTTGGATAGCTGGTAACTGAGTTCTTGCTGCTTAAACTTGTTGAGCGCCGTAATAGTAAAGCCCGAATTCCACCCCCAGATCGTCCCGTTGTGATAAGCCGCGTCCTTGTGGTACATGGCTTGATTGTCGTGATAAGGATGAAAATCGACATGCTCTTGTTGTAAGGAGCAGATCCCCCATGGGAACAATAGCGTTTCTACCGCGTTCTTGACGATGTATTGCTCTCTTTCATTCTGATTCAGCGGACTTTTCTGAGGAATTGAAATCGTCATCAACTGATTCGGACGCACGCTATAATCAGGCACATCACCTTGCGATAAATGGTCGGCTAGGCGATGGTTTGTATCATCCCAAAACTTGGTGGCGAAACTCTCTTTCACTTTTCCAGCTTGGATTGTCCAGCTCTTTTCTGATTCAGAGTCGCCCACCAGAATAGCGAGTTGAATAGCGCAGTTTAAGCTTTCAAACCACAAAGCTTGGATGTCATTGGCTTTAGGGCCACGAGGAGACCAAGGTGTCATCCCATCAATTTTTGCATCCATCCACGTATCAGGGTGGCGATGTGCCATCAGACTGTCTTTATTCGAATAATCTTCGTTCAAGCCATCTTTATTCAAGCTATCTTCATTCAAGTAGTGTTTTTCGACACCCGTGATGAAACGCTTGAGAGTAGGGTAAATGGCCTTAGCGAACGCCACATCGCCAGAGTAGTTGATGTACTCAAGGGCTTCACGAATCATCCAAGGAGTACCATCGGTGGTGTTATAAATGATGTTCGTTTTACTCGTCACTCGATTCGGGATTCGTCCGTAATTTGTGGAATCTTCGTCGAGCATCTGCATGGACGCAAAGTTTTCAATGATCTCTTTTGCTTCATTGAATAAACCATTTACCAGGCTTGTACCAGACAGCGCGATAAAGGTGTCGCGGCCCCAACAGTCCTTGAACCAAGGTAATCCAGCCCAAATGCCCGTGCCGAACTCATGACTCACAAAGGTTCGGCTTGCAAGGCGCGACCACATGACGGCTTGGTTGTATTCAAGGTCGTTGGTCCACAAATAATTATTGGTTAAGAACTCATAAATCCGCTGTTGGTGAAGAACGTGTTCGTTATTTTTGATCGCTTGATTAACCAATGAGCTAGCGGTTTCAAGAGTTTCAGCAAAGCCGAGGTAGACGACAAGTTCAGTTTGTTTATCTGACGTCGTGAGCATGAGTTTTGTATTGCTCTCTGAGAGCTGAACTAGGTCGCGAAGTTCAGGGTGAGCGTCTAGCGAGATCTCTCGTGCATGTACAGCATGATTGCTTGCGATGGCGACAAACCTTGGGCAGCCGTCTGGGCAAACTTGAGGGCTGAGTTCTATGACGATGTTTGAGTCTGAGGTATGAACTTTAGAGTGAGTGGTCGGTATGTTGAGTTCTGGAATTAAGCTTAAAGCGCTCGGTTTGTTTGACGACACAGTGAGTGATACAAGTCTGGAACCTTGAACCAGGCTCAACGACTCTCGGCTATGATCATAATGATGTTCAATACCATAAGGCGTCAGGCTGGCACGCTCTGCCTCTAACTTGTTATTGAACTTGCCGTCGATATAGCTGGCGAAGGTTCCCAGTATCCAACCTTGGTGGTGACGATATTTACCACCGTTTACATAGCTATAGGTTGCTCCATGATAGTAACCATCGACATTATCCCCAAACACAAACGGGAATGACTGTGTCTCTGAGATGATGAGCTTTTGGAATAGTTGGTCATGTGGCATTGCAAATTCAGGGTGTTGCCAGTGAGGCTGCGACTCCTCAACCTCAATATCAGCCTCAATCAGGTGAGTATCAATAGGCTCTCGTTGAGGTGTTGATAGGTCATTGTATTCCCCTTTGGTTACGGTGACCGTTGGCGTCGAAGAGCCAAATTGCACCTTCAAGGAGTATTGACCAGCGACTGCAGGAGAGAGCAGTAGATCATTGCCAATGCCTTGTGTATTGATAAGCGGCATTGCTTGTTCCAATTCGCAGAGAGTGGCTTCACTTTCATGCCCTGAAAGTGTCCATTGCTTGGTGCCATCTGAATCCGAAATTTTGAAGCGATAAAGGTCGGTAGATAAACATAGGTTTGCTCTGTAGGAGCCGTCTTGCTCTTTGAACAATGGGGTGTCTAACCCCCAACCATTGAACGTACCTTTTAGGTAAAGAGTAGGGATTTGCATAGCGAGTTGATTTCCAAAACAAAAAAGGCACAGCATGCGCTGTGCCAAAGGACAATAGGATATTAATATGAGGAAAGGGTTATTAATATGAAGAAAGGGTTATTAATATGAAGAAAGCTTATTTGGTAATTTGTTTTGCTGCTGTGTCTAGCGCTTCTCTAACGGTTTGCTTACCCTGCATTGCGTTATCGATAGCCGCACCTTCAGCGAACCAGTAAGCCGTCATTTGCGGAATGTTTGGCATGATTTCGCCGTTTTCAGCATTTGTCATGGTTGACTTGATACGATCATCGCTCTCAAGAATTTTTTGGAATGACTTTAGTGCCACCGCGCCAAGAGGCTTGTCATCATTCATAGTTTTCAGAGCGTCGTCTTGGAATAGGTAGTTCTCTAAGAACTCTACAGCAAGATCAGTATTTGGACTCGCAGCATTGATACCCGCACTTAGGATCCCAACAAATGGGTTACCTTTACCGCCATTTAATGTCGGCAGTTCAGCAACGCCATAATTAACACCAAGCTTGTCTAAGTTACCCCAAGACCAAGGGCCATTAATGGTCATTGCCACATTGCCATTGGTGAACTCTGCTTCTGCTACTGAGTAATCCATATTCGGGTTAACTACCCCTTGGTTTACCATATCAACTAAGAATTGAAGGCCGCGAACACCCGCTGCATTGTTAACACCTGTGCTTTTAGCGTCATAGCCTGTTGCTGTTTTTTCAAACGCGAAGGCACCACCGGCAGAGATCATCGGCCATGTGAAGTACGCATTTTTCACATCCCACATGATGGCTTTTTTGTTTTGCTTAGCCATTTCTTTCTGAATGTCAGCAAGCTCTTCCCATGTTTTTGGTGGGTTTGGAAGTAGGTCTTTGTTGTAGATTAGAGAAGGTGCTTCGATTGCTAGAGGGTAGCCCACAACTTTACCGTTGACTGTCACCGCATCCCAACTGAAGTCGACAAGCTTTTCTTTGAATTCTTTACTTGGATTAAGTTCGTGAAGTAGCCCTGATTCTGCGTAGCCACCAAAACGGTCGTGTGCCCAGAAAATGATGTCAGGGCCGCCGCCTGTTGCTGCGTGTTGTTGGAATTTAGCTTCCAGTGAGTCTGGGTACTGAACGTTAATTTTTACACCGGTATCTTCTTCGAATTGTTTACCAATTTCAGCAAGACCGGCATAACTTTTATCGCCATTGATCCAGATTGTGATTTCACCTTCTTCCATAGCAAAAGCCGGTGCATTGCAAAGAGCAGCAAGGGTACAAATAGACAGTGTTTTTAATAGAGGTTTCATAATTTCATTCCATATTCAGAAGGTTATCCATAACGATAATCACTTCTATCAGTTCTTATTATCTGCTGAAAATAATATCGACTAATTTAGCCTTTGAGAAATAGGTAAACGCACCTTTGATATAGTAAAAAGCTATAGCAATGCCGATACAGTGCTGTTTTACAGGCGATCGCCATAGTTTTGTGAAGTGGCGCGTATAGAGAAATGTGAAGGCGGGCTCAAACTATTTTTGGGTGATGAAAGCCATCCAAAACTAAGCGTTAGGTTGCTTAGGTTAAGATGTGAAATGTTGGAGAGAACCGATGGCTTTGGGCAATAAAAAAGGCAAGGAGAACCTTGCCTTTGGTGTGTTGAGTTTAACGTATGATTACAGTTTTACAGCAAATGATTCATACGGTGCCAGTTCAAGCTTGGCTGACAACTCAGTGACCGTTTGATAGTTATTGATCAGACAATCAAGCGTCTGAGTTTGGTATTGTTCAGGCATATCCAGTGTCAGGTTGTCGTTTGAGAAGTTACAAACTACAAACAGTTTTTCACCATCCAACTCACGTACGTAGGCGAAAACCTTGTCGTGTTCTTCAAAAACAGGAATGAATGAACCGTAGACAATCGCTGGGTGAGCTTTTCGTAACTCTATCAATGTCTTGTAGTGATAAAATATGGAACTTGGATCAGCCAACGCACTTTCGACGTTGATCTCTGGGTAGTTTGGATTCAGCTCAATCCAAGGTGTTCCGTCAGAGAAGCCTGCATTTGGTTGGTTGTTCCAATGCATGGGTGTTCTAGCGTTGTCACGGCTGTTCTCGTGAATGGCGTCCATCATGTGTTCATGAGTAACACCTGATTCCGTTTTTACTTTATAGAAATTGTGCGTTTCAATATCTTTATATTGGTCCAGATTGTCAAAAGCGACATTGGTCATGCCAATCTCTTCACCTTGATAAATGTAAGGTGTGCCTTTTAAGAAGTGCAAACACGTCGCCAGCATTTTTGCTGACTCAACTCGGAAGTGTTTGTCATCACCGTATTTTGAAACCAAACGTGGTAAATCGTGGTTGTTCCAAAAAAGGGAATTCCAACCACCATCGGCCAGCTCTAGCTGCCACTTGGTCAGCACATTTTTGAACTCTCGAAGATCAAGCGAAATAGGGTTCCATTTGTCACCGTTTTCCCATGTCAGGGTAATGTGCTCAAATTGGAATACCATAGAAAGTTCATTTTTACCTTGTCCGCTGTATAGCTTGGCTATTTCTGGTGTTGCGCCCCAAGTTTCTCCTACGGTTAACAAATCCTTGTTACCAAAGGTCGCCTGATTCATTTGTTGTAATAGCTTGTGCAGCCTTGGTCCGTTACCAGTGATTCCTTTATCGATCTCCTTACCAATAAGATCAATCACATCTAAGCGGAAGCCGCCGATGCCAAGGTCAATCCACCAGTTCATCATAGTATGAACTTCTTCTTGAACCTTCGGGTTTTCCCAGTTCAAATCTGGCTGACGTTTCGAGAATAGATGGAAGTAATATTGTTGTGTGAGTTCATCCCACTGCCAAGCACTTCCGCCAAAGATAGAACCTTGGTCATCCGGTGCGCTGCCATCCGGTTTTGCATCGCGCCAAATGTAATAGTCTCTATACGGATTGTCTTTTGAAGAGCGTGCTTGCTCGAACCAACGGTGCTCATCTGACGTATGGTTTACCACCAAATCCATAACAATCTTAATGTCACGCTCTTTCGCTTCACCCATCAGTCGTTTCATCTCTTCCATCGTGCCAAACTCTTCAGCAATCGCTTGGTAGTCGGAGATGTCGTAGCCGTTATCGTCCATTGGAGATTGATAAACAGGAGAGAGCCAAATGACATTAATGCCCAGTTCTTTAAGGTAATCGAGTTTGCTGATGATTCCATTTAGGTCACCGATACCGTCATTATTCGAGTCTAAAAAGCTACGCGGGTAAATTTGGTAGACCACTGCGTCATGCCACCATTTCTGTTCCATCTCAATGTCCACTTAATAAGTTAATTGACCTTACTATAGTGATTTCATCTTACACTGGGAAATAGCATTACTAATGCTCTCTATAGAAAAATCCTATATCATGAGCTCTATCCGCTGCGCACTGTGTTCAGTGGTTTAATTTGTTGAATTTCTAACCTCGCATTTTGTGATCGAATGCAAACTAAGAGAATCCTATGAACAAGCTATACCGATACTTTCTGATGGTTGCGCATACTGGCAGTATTAAAGGTGCCGCGGAAAAGCTGAATATTAGCCAGCCCTCCTTGACCGCTGCGATCAAGAAATTAGAGAGTGATGTTGGTGTGGCTATTTTTACTCGTAAGTCAAAAGGCGTTGAGCTTACCGAGTACGGGTTGTTGTTTCGGGAGTTTGCACAAGAACAGCAAGAAAAGCATCTGTCGTTAATGCACCGCTTTACCGACATGCAGCAGCGCCAATCCGGTAAATTGAAGCTCGGCACTGGGGAAGCTTGGTGGGAACAATTTGTTTGCAAGGCGGTTGAGGAATACAAGCAACAAGAACGAATGGGCTCGCTACATTTGGAGTTCGGTAACAACTTGTCTTTGATGCACCATTTGGTTCAAGGCGATATCGACTTGTTTGTTGGCCATGAAATCTATGGGCTGCATGAGCGATGCAAAGTAACGTTTTACCCACTCTTTCAAGACAAAGAAGCGGTGTTTGTTCGAGCTAACCATCCATTGCTAACGAAGAAGCACTTAGACCCGATCTTGTTAAGGCGTGAGGTGTTGGCGTTTCCAATACTCCAAGTGACCCCCGATCACTCTCGACATAACTCTGTACTGTCTGACCACGTAAATTCACAGCCTGGCGGGCGTGATACTGAGATGGTTGGGCGAGATGTCTATGACGTTGACTCTCTTTTTGCGAGTTTAGATATGTTGAGAATGTCTAATGCTGTCATGCCATACAGTCATAAAATGTGTGACTGGATGAAAGACAAAGGCTTCGAAACCTTACTGATTGATGACTCTAAGTTAGGAAACGTTGGCCTCTACGCGAAACAGGGAGCGGAAGACCTCAAGATCAAGACGTTCATTGAGATCTTACAAAAAGCCAATTTTGATTAAGCATTACATGAAATACGAAACTCCTTTTGGTAAGCGTCCTGTTTTGGTTGTGCAAGGTGGTTTAAATAAAGTCTAAATTTGAACTTGCAGTGATCTGGTAGTACAATATAGCTATTGAATGAGTGATGACATTCAACTAACTAAAGCAACAAATACAAACAGGGTGAGTGATTATGGACACAGCAAATGTAGAAACCGTCAGTTTCTTAAAAAAAAATGCGGCTAACTTGCCTTTAAGTGAACCACTAACGATCACGCAAAATGGAAAACCTACGTATGTAGTTGAGTCGTATGAAGACCATAAAAAACGTCAAGATGCCATTGCGCTAATGAAACTGGTTAGCTTTGCAAAAAATGATGTTGTTCAAGATCGTGTAACTTCGTCTAGAGATTTAAGAAGTCGATTAGCTGCCCGTAAGTAACAAAGGTAAATATGACTCATAAAGTAGAAATTCAATACACGGAAACATTTGAAAATTCGCTAAATGATTCGATTGATCACCTAACTCAATGGAATGATGAAAAATCAGTCATTGAAGGGGTTGAGAGTCTTTTAGATGCCTTTGAAGAAAATGTGAGCCATAACCCTGACATGTACTCTAGATGTTCTGAGCTTGTAGGGTTGGGGGTCACTAGTATCAGAGAGTTCAAAAAATCGGGCTTTAGGCTGTTTTATGAGGTGAATAATGGCACGGTTATAGGCCTGGTCTTATTAAGGCAAAAACAAGACATATCAATGGCTCTCGTTGATTATTGCATCATACATAAATAGAGTTATAGCAGAGATTTAGCTGATGTACTTATAACCCCGTTTAGTGACTTACAGGGTGTGTTTTAATTCGAGTTAAGTGGCTGTTGTTAAAAGCTTTATGTTGTGTTCGCTTTAAAATCCAAAGGCTATCAGCCGTAATAGAAAGCCCCTCTACACCCATTCGCTTACTCTTTGGTCTGGTGACCTGTTTTCTTCGCAAACTTTTGCATAGCCTCAGCAAAGGTTGTTGCCCCACCTTTAGCTTGTACCTGTACTACCTTATACCCCAATTTTTCTAGCGCTTGGCGCTCTGCTAAAACAGCGTCATCGTCTTGCTGGCTGCCCTGTGCTGGTTGATGAAGGTAACACCCTTCTAGTTGACCATCTTCGACCAGTTGGTGGTGTTTCAGTGCATTGATATCAAAATTCATAATCAGTCTTTTCGTGTAAATGGGGAATACCTTTGGCAAAGCCCGCAAGTATCTATAATTCGATTGTTTGTACCATAAGGCATTTTAACCATAAAAAGCGAATGGAAAAACAGTAAACCAGTGGAATGTAATCGGGAGCGGTTAACCTTAGAAAGGGGTGAGGTAACAGAGATCGTGCTGGCTCGTTTTTGGACATAAATGTGTCAGAAACTTTACTATCGAGGTGTCGATAAGTGTGGTGATTTCATTGATTATTGCCTCAGTCCTTATAGTGATGAAGCGGTTACTAAAACCTTATTGTATTGATTTTTCCTTGCGTTTAATAATCAATAGTGCCAAAAAAGATACAGCTAATGCCATTATAGAAACGGTTGTTCCGATGTTCCCACTTGGTGCAAAGTCCCAATCATTAAAGAAAAATGCGGGTACGATAAAAACTTCCACTGTATATATCCACAAATTATAAATCGTATGAAAAATTATAGCGCTATATATACTCATGTATTTCAGTAGAACTATTGATGCAGTGATACCTAGAGAAAAAGCAACGACAGGGTCTTCATGGCCGTAGGCGAATAAGAGTGACGATAAAATTACGCCTACAAACTTGTTTCTCAAAAGTAAGCATATGCTACTTAGCAAGATAAACCTGAAGAAAAACTCCTCTGATAACGGAGCTAATATAACGGTTTCGAAAAGATAATTTAGTTTCTCGCTTACTTCCAGTTCACCACTAACGAGAAATCCTACGATATAGTCGACTTCTTGCCCCGTGATATATTTCCGGATAAATTCCATATAGAACAACGTGATACAAGCCACGCCAATCGCTAGCACAGTAATTGGGAATACATGATGAGTAAAAGAGGAAACTTGTGGAGTTACTGAAAAGAGGCTATTTTCACTTTTCTTTAAAGTAAGCATCATCACAAACGCCACCACCCAAAAAAGGCCTCGAAGATCATTAAAACCCATGTCGCCCCATAGGTAATATATGGCAAGTGCCAATATGCTTATGGGTAACGAGGTTTTAAGTCCTACGGTGGGAAAGTTATCCATTTGTACCATATCTAAATTTATTAATTCCTGCATTTAAAGGTTACATTTATATCATCCGCCTCACATTAATTTCAATCGTATCGAGATCTTCACGACTAAATAATCTGGTGAAAAACAGGAACAGGATATGTATGGGTTTAACTCTGACGGATTTTGAGGCACACGCGTTTTAGAGTCATAGCACTAAGGCGTTCTTGTCCCAAAGCATGGCGGCATAACACGTCTCTGGACAAAAGTGTGTTATGGCTTCCCCTAAATTAGCAATTTATGAATAACTAGAAGTATGGAAAATCACTTAACTTGGTTTCCAGCCTGACTGGAGCAGATCATTTGTTAAATTACTTTCGTTTCGTACACTGATAATTTGAAAAATTACCATATGCACTAGCAAATGGTTTGAAGCTAACAATATGAGTAGAGTAATCAAATTCCAATTCGTCAGCCATTGTGCTGTGTTTTATTTTATTGACTGCCTTCAAGCCTCTTTCAAGTAACGTTACACGTTTTTTATCACTGCTGTCTTGCAGGGAGAAATAATACTTGTCTAGCGCATTGTAATAGACCATATGATCTGGCTGTAAACTTAACACTGAGACAACATCTTTATCAGACAGGGAAACGCAATCCCAAACACCAATAGCTACGCTCTTGTATGCTTGAGACTCTTTGAAACCTGTAAGTAGCTCTTCGTACTTTTTGGAGTCATCACATAATGCAAACAATGGGAAGGTTGCCAACAAAACAATAACTAGTTTCTTCATTCTTGCCTCTGTAATTTAACACCTAATTAAGGCGTTAGACACGCAATACAAATGCTTTCGCACGCCATACTAAACACAACGCATGGTGAAAATACCGCGCGTTGAAAATCACTCTTAAACAGTTTATTAGCCATTCACTAATATGAAATACAGTTGGTTTCAGAGCCGTAGCTTTGACAGGTTGTTCTAGTTTGCGAGCCATAGGCATCTGCCGATTTCTTATACCCATCACTTATTGACTTAGAGGCACTATTAATAGTATCGACTAATTCATCTCTGTGTCTCTGCTCTCGCATCTCGCTTTTCAGTAGAGCCGCTCTACCCATCTCAATAGCTTTGTTGCACAGATCATTCGGAACATCCCATGAATGAGTTGTATTTTTCCTATGGAACTGTTCATTCTTAATAAGCTTCCAGTAGTTGAAATCATCTTGTTTTCCTAGGTTGTAACATATATCTAAGTTATCCATATTGGAAATAGCAACCTCACGCTCTTGTACTATTTGCTCCGTTGTCTTACAGCCAAAAAGTAAACATAGAGATAGTAGATAAATTTTTTTCTTATAATTAATCATAGTTACGTCATAACACATACAAACTATTGATATTACATATCATCAGTCAAAAAAATGTGAGGTAAATCGATTCACCTTTACTGCTCAACGAAAAGTAAGGTTGATGAAATGAAATGACTAACGCTTATTAGACGACCAATCGTCGTCTTTCCACCCTTCCAAAACGCTGTATCTTTCATGTTTAATTAATTTAAAATCAATAAGTTATAGAAAAACCATGAAAGATAAGCAGCACAATTTTACCGAATAATGGAAACTCTATCCATCAACTCGCTCAGATAAGTTTGAGTAGGGTAAACTCAAATTTACAAGATATGAATCACTATAAGATCTAACGAAGAAAGGGGCAAAGATAAGTCAGACGAGAGTTGACTGAACTGGAGATAGACAGATGAGCGTTATCGTTGGTGGCGATATTATTGTCCTTACTCCGCTGAAAAGGCAAATAAACAAGCTGTTTGGACGTCATTTTGGCGTAATTTAATAAATATAGTAGTGAGCGCATGGGCGCTTATGTAAATTACAGGAGTATTTAACATGATCATATACATACCATTGAACGCAAGTGAGGCCCCACGGAGCACAAAGGATGCTCGGTTGGTATTTTATACCCAGCGTATCGCAGTGTTTATTTTGCAATAACTCAGAGCGCACATTAGTGCGCTCCTATCCGAAGACGACGTTAAGTACCGTTTCCTCTTGTTTAACGCCGTCATTGCTGGTTACTTTTAGAACGATTGATTAAAGGGTTAACACCCAAGCGAAAGCGGCTAGGGGTTTTAATTCTGCACTGAAGTAACCGACACCGTTTTCCACATACAGCGTCTGTTGTTGGGCGCCTTCAATATGTTCTTTGAGCGTATAGCTTCCGTCAGCAATGCCTAGTTTTTGAATAACCTCTGCCGTCACCTTCAGCTGGATGTGATCCGTTTTGCTTTGGCTGAAGTTAGCCGCGGCGATAACCAGTTCTTGATTATCAAAACGCAAGAAAGCATAAACAGAATCACTTAGTTGATTGGATTGGTGTAAATCTTGGTACGCTCCGGTCATCGATGAATGGTTCAATGAAAACGTCATCACTTGTTGGTAGAAGAATCTGAGCTGCTTTTCGTCATCGTTGAGCTGTCCACCATCGAACTTTCCTCCGTTCATCCATTTTTGATGTTGAGGAACACCGATGTAGTCAAATATAGACGTGCGAGAAGGTTGCCCAAAGCCTGCGTTCTCCGCGCCCGATTCGCCGACTTCTTGCCCGAAGTAAATCATGGTGGGAGAGCTACTTAATAGCGCACTGACTAACATGGCTGGTTTGGCAATGTGTGGGTTACCAACAAACTCAGGAGACGCGACACGCTGCTCATCGTGGTTGTCTAAGAAGTGCATCATGTGGTGTTCGATGTCCATCATTTGATGCTGGATCTCAGGGATGACTGCCGTTGAAGCCTTACCTTGCATGACTGCTTTTAGGCCGTCGTAAAGATCGACTTTGTCATACAGATAGTCCATTTTACCCATGCGAATGTAATCACGATAAAGGTCCGGTTGGTACACTTCCGCCATCAAAAAGGCGTCTTGATTCTTTACTTTGATTGATGAATTGAGATAGCTCCAGAATTCGACCGGTACCATTTCTGCCATATCGTAGCGAAATCCATCGACACCTTTTTCTAACCAATATAATGCGATGTCTCGAAACTTAATCCATGAATCCGGCATATCAACTTGCTGCCAGAAATGGTAGTGGGCGAGGTGATCACGCATCGCATAATCATTCGGTAGTTCAGGGAAGTCTTTTGAACCGTCTGGTCGCACGCCATAGTTAATTTTTACGGTTTCATACCAATCATCGAAGTTAGGTTTGCTCAAGCGCGATCCGTTTCCTGTCCATTTTGCTGGGGATTCAAGAAACGGTGAGGCTAAATTCGGGTGTTGTTCGCCACCAAGAGGAATGAACGCAGGTTCGATCTCGGGCAGTTCAAATGTGCTGTCAGGAATGTAATAGAAGTTATTGTTGCGATGATACTCAACCGTCGTGTCATCTTGATCACCAAAGTCACGCACGCCCTCTGGGTTATTCAAGCCTTGGTAATTACGGGCAATGTGGTTAGGGACGATATCAATGATGACTTTCAAACCATTGTCATGGCTTCTTTTGATCAAGGCTTCGAATTCCTGTAAGCGCTGCGCTGGGTTGTCAGCAAGATCTGGGTTTACGGAGTAGTAATCTTTGACGGCATAAGGTGAGCCAGCCCGTCCTTTTACAACGCTTGGATGATCGTCTGAGATGCCGATGTGCTTGTAGTCGTTGATCACAGCATGATGTGGTACTCCGGTGTACCAAATATGAGTGATGCCGAGTTCTCTAATTTCTGTCAGCGCTTTATTGGTGAAGTCACTGAACTTGCCCACGCCATTTTGCTCAATGGTTCCCCAAGGTGTGTTCTGTGTATTCTGATTGCCGAACAAACGGGTAAAAACTTGATAGATTGAATGTTTCTTGTTGTACATACTTATATTCCATCTCGAGAAGTGGAGGTGTAGGGCTTTGTCGTTGAAGCTGTGTTAGACGTTATATTTGATATAGAAGTTATTGTTAGGAGGCTAGCTTAATCAGAATGCGGCTTTATCCTCCTTGGGTAAGAAAATCGGGGCGTAGTTGCTGTGGTATGTGAGCGGCTGCTCAAAAAAAGGGGAGGTTAATACCTCCCCTCGCTTTTCCCCAAAAAAACAGGCTCGTCTGTGATGATTATGTGAATGTGAAGCTTATTGTTTCGTCACAGATACCACGGCTTTTTCTGCGCTGTCATTGAGTTGATGAATCGCATTCAGTGTGAATGTGTAGTTGCCGGCTTCGGTTACATTCAACTTACAGTCGCCTTCGCTGCCAATGTTGATCGAGCCTTTAGCTAAGTCGACGGAGTGACAGCCAATATCCAAGATACCCCAAGTAGAACCGCTAAACTTGAAGCCATATTCACCCACAGCCAAAGCGCCAGTGACAGAGTAAACGCCGTTACCAACGAAGTTCATCGCCCAAGCGTCCGTCGGGTTCCATCCGTTCATTGCACCACGTACATAGACGGTCGTTTTGCCATATGGCGGAATCTTAGATACGTCCTTTTGTGAGTTATCAACCGATAACCCAGCACCTTGTGACGCGCCTTGAGTTTGCACAAACACTGCGGTGGTTAATGGCGGTACGGTGAAAGTCTCAGCGGAAAAGGTGGCGCCTTTCACGATGTCATCGGCAGAGTTCTTCTGAATGGTATGGAGTGTAAAGCCCGTCGCTCCCGTGATCTTGAACGATTGAGATTTACTCGTTGAGTTTACAACAACCACAATCGCATCAGCGGTAGTATCTAGGTCTTTGCCTGTGGAGATTCCGTCATCAATAGACATCACGATCAGGCCTTCGATTTGATCTTTGCCCACATTGCGGAAGTCGACACGCTTCATGACTTCTTCTGCTGTGTCTAAGCGGAACAGTTCACTTGAGCTGCGGATTTTTAACAACTCTAGGAATTGCTGCTTGGTGAGGTCAATATCCTCTTTTGCAGGCTTGGCTGTGCTGTCGGCAATGATGGTTTTGATGAGTTCCCAATTGGCACCATCTTTGTCTTCACGAGGTAAGCCAACATTCCAGTTATTGCCAGTACCATCAAACATCACACGGTTGTACCAATCGCCAGAGTCGTAAGAATCACGCTGCATCGATTTAGAACGTAACAGTTCAGACCCCATGTGGATGAACGGGATGCCTTGGCCCAACATGACGGTCGAGAGCGATACCGACTGCATACGAGCACGTTCTGCAGAGCTTGTACCTTCGGCGATTTTGTAAGCGTTGTTATCCCAAAGAGTTTGGTTATCGTGCTTGGAAACGTAAGAGATGTTCTCTGATGGCATTTTGGTGTAGCCGGCAGGTGCGCCGTTGTAGTCGACGTTTTTGCCCAGTTTGGTATCGCCTTTGTAATCCAGTAATACGTATTCGGCTAAGTTACCGGCCATGCCTAAGCGCACAAGATCTTGGTTGTGTAAACGACCGTTGACTGAATCTTGATCAACTTTGGTTTCTTCGTTGGCAAACGCGGAGTTACCGAAGCCTTGGTTAAATCGAAGTGGGTGCTTACCTTCAGAATCGACACCACCATCAAATGGGCTACCGCCTCTTACTGCATCACGCAAACGGTCAGAGAAGGTGCCAATTTCGGTGCCTGCCATATTGATCTGGTTGGCTTGTTCGAAGCGAGCGTTGTTTGCTACTTCGCCAAAGTCCCAACCTTCGCCATAGAACAGGGTATTTGGGTCGATCTTGCGCACTTCTTTCAATGCTTCAACCATTACGCTTTTTGGCTGGTGGCCCATTAAGTCAAAACGAAAACCATCAACCTTATAGTCGTCAGCCCATACCTTGAGTGAGTCGACCATCAACTTACCCATCATTAGGTTTTCAGTTGCGGTGTTATCACAACACGTTGAGCTTTCCACGCCACCAGTGTTCACATTCAGGCGGTGATAATACCCAGGGACGATCTTATCCAGTACGGACTTATCGTTCACGCCAGACGCATTGGTATGGTTATAAACCACGTCCATGATCAGTTTAAGATCCATGTCGTGCGCAGCTTTAACCATTTGACGGAATTCTAGAATACGTTTTGAACCGTTAGGATCTGTCGCGTAACTTCCCTCTGGAACGGTGTAATGGAATGGGTCGTAGCCCCAGTTGAAACTATCTAACATACGCAGATCGTTCATTAGAGCTTGGGCATCGCCTGTTGAAGAGTTATAGCTGTTGAGTACGGCTTCGATGGTTTTGTTTTCATCTTCGGTGCCGCATAAAGTCGCTGTTGGTTTTACGTTACAGAGTTTGCTAACGGTGTCGGTGATATCCACGCGGTTCGCATCATCTTCATTGATGGTAGCGATATCGAATGCAGGTAAGATATGAAGCGTAGTTAAACCGGCATCTTTCAGAGCTTTCAAGTGTTTTACTGACTCACGATCGGCTTCTGTTAGCGCTAGGTACTTGCCGTTTAAGCTTGCTGTACCTAACTTATCACTGAAGCTAAAGTCACGAAGGTGTGATTCGTACAGTACGTGGTCTTCGTCTTTCTTCACCGTTGGGCGCTTATATCCAGCCCAACCTTGTGGCATCAGTGCTGCTTCATCAAGGTCAATCACTTGTGAGTATGCTGAATTCTTCGACAAGCCGAGTGAGTATGGGTCGGTCACAAGGCGAGTTTCGATATTACCAGTGGTTGGGTGGTAGACCTTCACTTGGTAACGGTAATAACTATTCACGGCGTTAGAAATTGAATCCGTTGCCCAAATGCCTGTTTCCAAGCTTTCCGTCATTGGGATCACTTTTGAACTTTGTCGGTCTTCGCTGTAGAGGACGAGCCCAACATCTTGCGCAGTAGGAGCCCAAAGTTTGAAGGTCGTCGTGCTGCCTTCCACAATCGCCCCCAGTGTTTCTCCCATTGCGTTACCGGCCTCTTCGTTGGCAAATACAGCATCAAGTACGCCGGGCTTTTGAACTTCAGTTGAAGAGATAACGTCGCCATTCGCATTATACGCAACAACAATGATCTGAGATTTCAAGATGGTGCGCAGCGTGCTGTCGTCAACATCAATTGATAAAGCGGGTAAGCTTGCTAGATGACGGAAGCGTTCTTTTAATGCAGAGGATAGCTTGCCATCTTTTTTGAGTTCAACGGCCTGCCCACCGACGATCGCCTTATCATCGTTTATCGTGATGCTGTTATCGAGTGCGTAGAACAACTTGAGAGAATCGGCACCGTCTGCAGCTTCCCAAGCGATTGTGTTTGAGTCCAACCAATGTGCCTTCTGGCCATCAATCTTAACTGGGCGTTCTGAAATCGGTTCGTAGTACAGCGCGCTGCTGCCATGGAAACCGAATACAGATTGAGATTGACTCAGTTTGGTGAGATCAATTTTCGAGTTGGCGCTGCCAAACGCCTTATCGCCGCCATTATGCAAGATGAAGTTGATGCACTTATGAGGGTCGGATGCATCTGGGTCGACTTTCAATACGTAGTAGGCGCCATAGGTATCATTGATGCCCTTGAATTCATAAGGTACATCCCAGTCAGTCCCATTGTTACCTAATCCCATGCCGACTAAGTCAGTGCTCGTACAACCTTCACCATTCCAAAGATGAAGCCCCCAGCCGTCGTAGGTCGAGCCAGAAGCGCGAGCCGCTGCAACATCACGTTTGTAATAAATAACAACTTCGTTTTCAGCGGCTTTATATAGACTATTGCTGTCAGAGTTTGTTTTGCTAGTGTCGCTTCCACAGCCTGCTATCAAGGTCGCGGTGACGAGAGGCAATATCGCCTTAGTTAAAGCTGAACGTTTAAAGGTGTTTGTTTGCGCAATATTGAAGCTCGTTGTTTTTGCAATCTTCAAGGTACTTTGTAGAATCTCGTGTTTATTGGTATTTATTTCGTTCACGTTTTGATATCCATATTTTTTACGAAGATGAATATCCTAGGCTTAACGATGCTCCACTATTTGTGACGCTTATGTATTAAGTTATTTTTAATCCGTAAAAATAGGAAACCTAGTGTCGATATCACGGATTGTGGTGGTTAACGCGCTTTTTTATTGGTTCAATAGCTCATAAAATACAGTTGGTTAGCCATAGGCGTAGAAGATAGGAGTAGTCGCTAGGGGTGATAACTACGCCTTATTTATGTGAGCTTAGTGGCACTTCACTCGTAGGTTGTTTTTCCTATCAAAAAAAGTTTGTACTCATTCGCCTCAAATAGCCTTAGTGAGTCTTTAATGTGGAATGGTGACGCTATGTTGTTCATTATCCAAAGGAGTTGATGTTGTCTTCATCTATTCAAATCGCTATTACTTATCTGGTATTGGTAGCGGTATCTGCGTTGTTTTCAGAAAGTTCAAAAGCGCTCTTGGTGTGGTATTTAGTTATCGGAATAGTGACGTTTTTTGTGTACGCGAAGGACAAGAGAGCGGCAATCAATGGTAATTGGCGTGTACCAGAGAAAACTCTGCATATTTTTTCTGTTGCTGGTGGTTGGTTAGGGGCGTTAATTGCTCAAGATAAACTGCGTCATAAAACGCAGAAGCAACCATTTAGACTTATATTTTTCGTGACGGTGTCACTTAATGTTGTGGCTTTTGTCTGGACGTTAACGCCGAGTGGGCAGGCGACATTTGGTCAATGGCTAAGCGAGATTATTAAGCTCTTTTAAAGAAACGGATGGTTAGCACCGGTGTACTAACCATCAATAGATAAAGTAAGTCGATTAGATCATCGGAATCGTCGATGCTAAAAGTAACCCTGCCATACCATAGTTGAAGCTTTTGATTCGAACGGGTGTTGTTAGCCAATGCTGGAGCTGTTTACCTGCCGCTGTCCAGAATGTCACAGAAGGCAAATTGGCTAATGTGAATATACTGGCGATGATCGCGAGCTCCCACCATGAACTACCACTGCTGTACACTGAAATTGCCGTCAGCGCCATTGACCAGCCTTTAGGATTCACCCACTGAAAACTCGCTGCGCCAATGAAAGTCATGGGTTTGTAAGCCTCGGTGCTTTTGGCTTTGCCGCTCAATGCTATCTTAATCGCAAGGTACACGAGGTAAGCAAGACTCAGGTATTTCAAGATTTGGTGAGAGACCGGATAGGCGTTAAAAATCCCCATTAAGCCGAAGCCAACCAATAGCAACATGGCTGCAAAACCCAGAGCAATGCCTAGCATGTGCGGAATGGTACGGGCAAAGCCAACATTGGCTCCTGATGTCATGAGCATGATGTTATTTGGACCTGGTGTGAAGGTCGAGACAAACGCAAACAAGGCAAGTGCGCTAAGTTGTTCTAAAGGCATTGTGATTCTCCAGCAGTAAAATGAACGAAGTGACTGACCGGTCATGACTTTCACGTGTTGAGAAACATAGTAGGTGGAAAGTGAGGCAATTATGTGCTTTTATTTCCTCAATTATCACTTAATGCACAATAATAAGTACTTATGGATAGATTTGACGAAAGGATATTGCAAGAGCTTAAATTGGACGGCAGAATCTCCAACATTGAGCTTTCAGAACGTATAGGATTGTCGGCTTCAGCGACCTTAAGGCGAGTACAGGACCTCGAGCGTAAAGGGATCATTCAAGGTTACCGTGCGGTTCTGGATAATGGCCTGATGGGCGTTGGCTTTATAGCTTATGTTTCGATTGGCTTGTCGAGCCATAGCAAAGCGGCTCAGCTAGAATTTGAACAGCACGTCAGTATGGAAAAAGAGGTGGTGGAGTGCCACAACATTACTGGTGCCAACGAGTACTTGCTAAGGGTAGAAACAAAAGATCTACCGGGCTATAAGAAGTTTCATGCCGATGTGCTTGGGGAATGTGCTCAGGTGCAATCGATTACGACTATGGTTGTGATGGACACCCCCAAAGATGAACGTTAGTCGAGTTTTATTTCAGGAGAGGCGCATTGCCAAATACTAACCAGTTGTTGTTGTTCTTAGATGTGGTTCAACAAGGGTCGTTTACCAAAGCGGCAACTTTACACGATATGGACAACTCATCGCTCTCTAAACAGATCAAAAAGCTTGAGCAAGATTTAGGTGTTCAGTTGCTCAACCGATCTACTCGTTCGTTCTCGTTGACGTCGGCTGGGGAAGATATTTTAGCGCAAACCTATGTGCTGAAAGATACTATTAATCAGATCCAGGGCATTGCAGATTCATATCAGTCTGAACCCAAAGGTGTGCTGCGAATTACGTCGCCGATCTATTTTGGTCAGCAATATCTGCAACCTATTATTACTCAGTTCATGAGAAAGTATCCGGATGTTCAGATTGTGCTGTCATTGGACGACAAGATCGCCAACATCATTGCAGGGCAGTTTGATATCGCGTTTCGTTTCAGTAAGCTCGTTGAATCAAACTTGATTGCCAAGAAGATTGCCGACAGTAACTTTATGCTCGTTGCATCGAACGACTTTGTGAAAGAGCACGGTGAGCCGAAGACGCCACAAGATTTGCTCTCTTTACCTGCGGTTATCTATACCAATGGTGATATGACGGTTGATCACCTGCGTATCAGTGAAGAGCCGCATGGCAACACTTTCCAAAGCCTAACGATTCGTGGCAACTATAAGGTCAGTGATGTTCGTACTATGGTGTCTTGTGTGAAAGATGGTCTAGGTTATGGCTTCCTTGATCAATCAAACTTGTATGCCTCAATGAAAGAATTGGGCTTGGTTACGTTACTTCCTGATTATGCAATCTCGACGGTTGATACGGCTATTTATGCTGTGTATCCGCATCGTAAGCAGACCAAATTGGTGAAAGAGTTCATTACTACGGTTCAAGACTATATTGGCTCTCCGACCATTTGGGAGAAGATGCAGCAAGGTTAATTATGTCGCTAGGCCATAAGCTGCTAGATAAGATAGATAAGATAGATAAGATAGATAAGATAGAATAAGTAACGCCCCAAGACTTATAGAGAAAAAGCGAGCGGGATCACAGCATTAATGGAGTGCTGACGGATAGATACTCGTAGGCTTTTTATCATTATGTATTCCTGAGATACTGAACAAAATTCATTTTAGGGCGGAACGTTTTAATAACTGCGCTTTTCCCTGTCATTCAAACATACTGCTCGCTATAGGTTGATTGCTTTCCTGTGTAGGGTGCTATTAGCCGAGTTAGGATAAAATATTTTATGAGTACAATGGGAATCGCAATTGGTGCGACCGCTCTTTCGTTAATACTGATTGCTGTTTGGCTGGTCTCTTTGTCGCTAAGAAAAAAGCGCTTGGAACAAGAACGTAAAGCTCGCGCTGTCGCTTACCGAAAAGCGATTGAAAAAGCACGTATCCAAGAGCAAAAAGATCGTCAATTTAAGGCTGAAACAGGGCATGTGCCGTCGATTTTATATTTGGCGAAAGAGGCCGAACGAGTCAATCTTAAGGAAGCTCTGTATTGGTACGATAAAGCTGCCCATTTAGACAATGTCAACGGCATGTACGGCATTGTGCGTCTGAGTATGAAGTGCAAAGAAGACCTAATTTTAAGAGAAAAGGCCAATTTTTGGCAGTTAGCGATATCAGCACTGGATAACGATCCGCTTGCAAAATTCGAGGTGGGTAAAGCACTCGTGTTTGGTCGCGGAGTTGAGAAAAACCTTCCGAAAGGCAGCGCCTATATTGAAGAGTCTGCAGTTAGTGGTAACACCGAAGCGATGCTTTTCATGGGGGATTGGTGTTTAGATAGAGAGAACCCAGATTATTCTCCAGAAAGCTCTTTCATGTGGTTCAGAAAAGCGGCTGAAAAGAATAACCTAGACGGAAAAATCAAATTGGGTATGAGCTATTTGAATGGTGTTGGCGTTGTCGCTAATCATCGTGAAGCGGTTTACTGGTTTGAAACGGCAGCTGAAAAAAACTGTGCAGAAGCGATGTTTAAAGCCGGTGAGGCGTGGATTGACCATGGTGAGCACGGCAATGCTATCGCGTATATCTGGTTATTCTTATCGGCTCATTTTGGCTATGCGGATGCGAGGTACTTGAGAGATAAAGTTGGTGGGGATCTTGGTGTTGATGCCGTTGTGGGATTACAGGCTCTGACTAAGCCAATAATGACCAAGTTGACGCAAGAAGCAATCACCAAGCACTCTATCGTTAAAGCGCTCAACAAGCTCTACAAACGCGATATCCCAGTACATAAGAAAGTGAAAGAAGCCTCTGACGAAGAGGGTGATGAGTTAGGTGTCGATAAGGCGGATTTGGATACTGAAGCCTCAAATGCTCAAGCTTCAAGTGCTCAAGGTTTAAATGGCAACAATCACCAACAGGCGGCTGAAAACCATGATGGTGACAAGGCAAGCGTAAATCGAGCATCACAAGATAAGCAAGCTAACTCTAATAGCGGTTCTTTGGACTTTAGCCAACCGGCAGTCGAGTCTAACTGGAAGAGCAATTAATAAACCGTGTTTATGAGTTATTACCTGTATTCTGTACATGACTGAAACGAGTAGTTCTACAATTTAAAAAATCCAACGATGTTATATGAGTGTAGATGTTATAACTGACTGCATTAAGCCGCTAAGTCATACGGTAGGTATTATTGACTGCGGCGGGTAAAGCACTCAAACAAAAAAAAGGGAAGCATCTGCTTCCCTTTTTGTTTATGTACGATTTGCTTTTTAGAGCTTAGAGCTTAGAGCTTAGAGCTTAGAGCTCAGAACTGTTTAGGTTCAGAGCAGCTAAAGGCTTATAGCTCTTTGTTTTGCTCGGCTTTACATACAGCCGCAGTGAACACTACGTCTGTTGAGCTGTTAAGCGCCGTTTCAGCTGAATCTTGAATCACACCGATAATGAAACCAACCCCTACAACCTGCATCGCTACATCGTTTGAAATACCGAATAGGCCACACGCTAGCGGGATAAGCAGTAGTGAACCGCCAGCAACACCCGATGCGCCACATGCTGAAACTGCAGCAACAAGGCTTAGTAGAATCGCAGTGAAGATATCAATCTCAATACCCATAGTGTGTACAGCAGCAAGCGTTAACACAGTAATGGTGATTGCAGCGCCTGCCATGTTGATCGTTGCGCCTAGAGGAATCGATACAGAGTAAGTATCTTCGTCTAGCTTTAGCTTCTTACAAAGGTTCATGTTCACTGGGATGTTTGCAGCGCTTGAACGAGTGAAGAATGCCGTTACACCAGATTCACGAATACATTGCAGTACAAGTGGGTATGGGTTTTGTTTTGTTTTAATAAATACAAGCAGTGGGTTAACCACAAGTGCGATGATTAGCATTGAGCTTAGTAGTACTGCTAGAAGTTGACCGTAGCTTGCCAGTGCATCGAAGCCTGTTGTTGCGAATGTAGCAGAAACAAGACCGAAGATACCGAATGGCGCAAGACGAATAATGAAGCGAACAATGTGTGAAACACTGTGGCTTAGGTCTTCGAAAACCGCTTTGGTTGTTGCAGATGCGTGGTGCAGAGCAAGACCAAGACCGATTGCCCAAGCAAGAATACCGATGTAGTTCGCATTCATTAGTGCGCTAACTGGGTTGTCTACAAGCTTGAATAGAAGCGTATGAAGAACTTCTGCAATACCTTGAGGAGGGTTAGCACCTTCAGCGCCAGCAACCAGTGTCAAAGTGGTTGGGAACATGAAGCTCAGTACTACAGCAGTCAGTGCAGCAGAGAACGTACCAATCAGGTAAAGCACAATGATTGGACGCATATGAGTATGCTGACCTTTCTTTTGGTTTGCGATAGAAGCTGCAACAAGAATGAATACTAAAATTGGGGCAACAGCTTTCAGAGCACCAACAAACAGGCTACCTAATAGGCCTGCATCTTGAGCTGCTGAAGGAGAAACCATGGCGAGAACGACACCGAAAACAATACCAGCAAGGATCTGTAGAACGAGATTTCCACGAGCGATGCGGGCGAGCATGTTGTGATTTTGCATAAAATACCTGCAATTGTTAATTTATTATAGTGATGTATCTTTTTATGAAGTTGTACCAAATCCAACTATACACTAGCGGAATTGGCGGTCATATTAGCGGGATCTAAGAGGGTGTCTAGGGATAGTTTACTTTTAGGGTTATTGTTTGCGCTATGTGGTGTTTTTAGAGCTAAATGTTAAATAAATGTATTTTGATTGAGCTATAAATCTGCTGATTCTCATTTGATAGATTCAAAACACTGCAAATGTAGAAATGTAAACGGCTATAGGAAAGAACATTGTGTGCATAAATAACCACACCATTATCAAATTGAAACAAAAGCCCCACGTGATTAACACGATGGGGCTCATTGTCTTAAATTAAAGTTATCTTAAGTTAGGTTATCTTAAATACAGCTTATAGCCGTTAACCTTAAACCTTAGTCAGACGCTTTTTTAAGATTGCGGCCTTCTGATTGTACGGTTTTGTACATCTTGGAAAGCTGCTTATTGCTGGCGCGTTGTTCCGCTAACGAGGCGCCATTTCGGGCTTGTTCTCGCAATAACTTTCGATAGTTAGCAAATCGTCGCTCAGACAATTCTCCACTTTCAATCGCCTTGCGTATCTTGCAACCCGGTTCTGATTCATGATGACAATCAGAGAATCGGCAATGCATGGCTAACTCTTCCACATCAGAAAAGGTTTCACTCACGCCTTCAGCGCAGTCAGCAAGTTGTAGCTCTCGCATTCCTGGAGTATCGAGCAGTAAGCCGCCCGATGTTAGCAAGTGGAGCGATCGTGATGTGGTTGTGTGTCGGCCTTTGCTATCGTCTTCACGAATGCCACCTGTGGCTTGTTCAGCCTCACCAAGTAATGAGTTGACTAAGGTGGATTTACCCACACCGGATGAACCAATTAAAGCCACAGTCTTGCCCGTTTTACACCAAGGCGACAAGACTTGAGTTGAGTCTTGGTCTAGGCTATTCACCGCTTCGATCATCAGCATAGAATCTAAGCTTTGCACTTGTTGTACTTTGTCTTCGTAGTCATCACACAAGTCTTTCTTGGTGAGTACGATAACGGCTTCAACCTGTGCTTCATTGGCGAGCGCTAGGTAGCGTTCAATACGGCTTAGATTAAAGTCGTTATTTAACGAAACCACGATAAAAACCGTGTCGATGTTAGCTGAGATATATTGTTCGGCGACACGGCTACCTGCAGCTTTACGGCTGAAGAGTGATTGACGGTCTAATAAACGGCCGAATTGCAGTTCAGAGTTCAAGATTACCCAGTCGCCTACCGTCATTGAGGGTTGGTTTTGATGGATAGGGAGAACGATTTCGCCTTGTTCTGACGCTAGTGTATAGCCGCTGCGATGGTGCGCGGTAATACGAGCAATGACGGATTGGTCATAGTCTTCGAGTGTCAGTTGTTGTTGGAATACAGGTTGCCATCCAAGTTGTTGAAGTGACATTGGATTAGAAAATGCGTTTTGTGAATTCATGTCTATTTACCCAGACGTGCGAGCTTTCTTTTCTTGTGAGAGCATTAAAGTCTTATCACTGCATTAAAGTCTTATGAGAGCATTAACTTCTTGTGAGATCTCAATTTGTTGATGAGATCAAAAGAGTTAATGAGACCAAAAAGAGTTGCTGAGATTAAAAGCGTCGAGACGTCAAAAATGTTTTGAGTTTGGGTCGAATTCAAATAGATAGGACCCCGGATTGAGTCATGCTTTACAGGCATGCAGGAATTGATCACTTACGATCAACAGTAAACCGGGTAAAAGTGTGCGGTCGTCAAAGAGTGACGATAAGTTGGTCGATCGGTATTTAAGTTGGATTAACCAAACAAGTTAACGCGTTACTTTTACTGCCAGTTTTAGTGTCTTCATTACAATCATCTTCTATTCTCCTTGGTTATTAATGTGGTCAGGCTTTGAATAAAAAGCGAGCTCAGTTTAGCAAAAAGCCACGATGGCGAGAAGTCATCGTGGCTTAAATTATTTCATCGGTTGTAAATCTGATTAATGATGATCGTGATTCATCTTTTTCATACCGCTCATCACTTTCTTCACTGGCGCATCAAAGGTCTGTGTTTCACCGTTTGCGAAGGTCAGTGTCATTTTGATTTGTTCACCTTCTTTTAGGCTGCTTTTCAAGTCAAACAACATGATGTGTAAGCTACCTGGTTTAAGTACTGCTTTACCATTTGCAGGGATGGTGATCGCTTGAACTTGACGCATCTTCATTACGTCGCCATCAACGATAACATCATGAAGTTCAACCTTTCCTGCTGCTGGTGTTGTTGCAGAAACAATAGCGCGATCTTTATCGCTATGGTTCATCAGAGTCGTGAATACCGCGCTGTTCACTGCTGAAGGCGGGGTTGCGCGCGCGTACGCGTCATGAACCATAATGTCGCTATTCGCTTGAGCAAGAGGAGTGAGCAATAAGCCTGCTAGAGCAAGTGCTTTTAACTTCATGTTGTTGTCCTTAGTTTTTTGTTTTGGTCTGGGACCTGACTTTTTGTTCGAACTTTATTCGTTAAGTTCTTTATTTTTGTACACGTTGTTTCTCGTCGCTGATGACTTGGTACGTTAGCGCGTTAATGTGTTAATAGCTTCAACAATTGGCGCTGGCGTTAACGTATGCGGCACTTTGGTAATCAGCGTGCCATCAGGTTTTAAAAAATAGAAATATGAGCTGTGGTCTAGGGTGTATTCCAACTCTGAACCTTCAAGCTTGGTCTTTCTAAAAATAACACCGTAGTTGTGTGCAAGCGTTGTTGTCACATCTAACGGGCCACTTAATCCTTCCATCATTGGGTGGAAGTATTGTGCGTATTCGTATGAGGCTTCAGCGGCATCACGTTCTGGATCGAGAGAAACAAACATCGGGCGAATCTTGGCTTTTGCTTCATCAGAAATCTGGTTAAGTGCTCCGGCTAACATTGCTAGAGAAGTAGGGCACACATCTGGGCAACGTGTGAAACCAAAATAAACGATACGAATTCTGTCATCGGTTTGGTCAAAGATTTCAGTTGGCTGGTTATCTTTGCCGAAAAGGGTTGTTGCGGAGAATTGTTGTTTTGCCGCGTGTTGTTTTTGAGCTTCGTTTTGCCCATCAAGATAACTTTTAACGCCAAAGCCAAGGACAAAAGCGACAACCAATGCTAACGACCAATTTCTACTCATCTTGCCATCCTTATTGCCGGATTTACAGTATCGACACCATCAGTGAGCTCACCGATCCATGTCATCTTGTCTAAAGTACATACAGGTAAAATCACATCACCTTCATAGGTATTATTGCCAATGTTTTTTAATTGAAAACGTGCCGAGCCCATTTCCATCTCTAAACCTGTAAGCGACAGCATTAATGTGTCAGAGGCTGCGCCTTCCCACACTACTTTGATTTTGGTGGGAGCCAGAGGTTGAGCTGTCTCGCGATCAAGTGTCATCGCAACTGTATTTTGCTCACACGATGTGGTGGAAAGCATGCAGTAATCATCTAAGTTAACCTCAGCAGAGGCTCGCTCCATCGCTGATTCAAATTGCTGAATTGCTTGCGGCCCATAAAAGCCTGCCACGAGAGCGATCCCAAGAGCTGCAACCTTTAATGCAGAGTGCATGTCGTGTTCTCATCTAATTTTATAAGAGCGGCGATGTTATCATATCCCTCAATATGTGCTTGTATCAAAAAGTAATTTTGTGCGTATGGTAGAACTAAAAAAGCGAAGCCATTGGCTTCGCTTTTGTCTGTGTCATAGGGGCGTGAGCTTAGTCTTTCTAAGCATTATCCGTTCTAAACGCTTTCCAGAAGTTGGCTGAATGATTAGTCAGCGTTGCGCTCTGCAAATTTCTCTAACCCAAGGACCAGAGCAATCGCTACAAGCATCATCAAAATAGCCATTACTAGCTGTGAAGGTTGAGAAGTGACGGCTTCAAAATCAAACGGTGACAAGTTTTCTTGAATCAGAGGAACTTGCTCACCTTTAGAGTTAGTGCGCCAGCTGATCGTTTCTTTCCACGGCCAAATCTTCGGCAGTGTACCGATCATCAAACCAGTCAAGAATACTAATGTGAAGTCGCGGAATGAGCGCAATAACCAAGAAAGTACGTGAGAGAAAGTCAGCAGGCCAATCACACAGCCACCAAGGAATAGGGCAAGTACATCAACCTGAAATTCTTTAACGGCACCAAGTACCGGGCCGTACATACCAATTAATAGCAGAATGAAGCTCCCTGAGATACCTGGCAAAATCATCGCACAGATTGCAATCGCACCTGCAATGAGAATATTGATACCGGTAGGTTCCATTTGCAGCGGCTTAAGCACGGTAATGCTGTAAGCGAAGGCGACACCAAGCAGCAAAAATACGAATCGAATCATATCGCGCTTTTCTACTTGTTTAAGAATATGGAAAACCGACACCAAGATAAGGCCAAAGAAGAAAGACCATAGTGGAACTGGGTGGGTGACTAATAACCAAGAAATCAGTTTTGCAAATGTCGCAATGCTCGTGAATACGCCTGCGAACAGTGAAATTAGGAAAAAACCATTGATGTGGCTAAACGCGGCTTTGAAACCTTCACGCTTCCATAGTCCAAGTACGCTAGGGTTAATTCTTCGAATGCTTTCTAGTAGCGTATCGTAGATACCAGTGATGAATGCGATGGTTCCGCCCGACACGCCAGGTACAACGTCGGCTGCGCCCATTGCCATGCCTTTGAAAAAAGTACTTAAGTAGTTCATTGCTTCATAGAGTTGAGAGTGATTTTGTGCAGTATACAAACTTTAGTGTAAAAAAAGTATGAATATGCCTTTGGCGAGGTGCTTTATTACCTCTTTAATTGTAAGGCAATACGTTGATGTGAACATCTGCCTTACATTTAAAATACAACTGCTTGGTGTCTTATTATTATCGGCGGCAGTGAAACCTGTTTTCTATCGATATTGCATCTTGGTTGCATTATGCAAATGCACTTTGCAATTCGCATCATGAATTAGAGGTTTTTATGCGATGCAGGGCTTATAAAATGGCTGAATTAAAGTTGGCACGCTAACTGCATTATATACATTGACCCTTCTTAAGCCGAGGGTCACCTAGCCAACTGACGTTGTTAGTGAACTTATGATTTGTTCACAAATATATAGAGCCAATCGCGATTATTGCGGTTGGCTATTTTTTTGTCTGTCGTTTGGCTCTTTATGATCAGCTATCTGCTATTAACCCCATGCTCCAAACGAAAAAAAAGCCAGTCACCATAGGCAACTAGCTTAAGCTTTTCTCGAATC